>NZ_JARBXM010000001.1:972500-1326045 GCF_028890305.1 Candidatus Methanosphaera massiliense | reverse complement strand
TGTCCTTGATTGTCACAGTTATTGTTAGTTTTTGGTCTACTTCTACTGTGGTGTCGGTGTTTATGCTTAGTTTGGCTTGTCTTTGTTTAAGATTTAACAGTGGCGTGTTGCTTGTGTTTCCATAGTATTCTTCGTTTCCCTCGTAGGTTGCACTTAGTTTGTAGGTTTTGGCTGTGTATGTTGTTGGTATGGTGTAGTTTATCGTTGCAACTCCACCGGTTACTCTTCAGTGACAAAGACTCCCTACTATCATACCATATACATGAACATATTAAATAAGTCATTATCTGTAAAGCGTGGAAGCAGTACTGATATAAATGCAACACTAACCTGTTATAGCCGCAACATAACCGAAGACATCAACGCAACCATTAACCTTAATGCTACCTGGGGAACAGTAGTATACACGCAGAATGTAACATTCCACAATGGAGTATTAAACACTAAGCTATCCATACCAAAGGACTTTGAACTCTTCACATTTGAAGGACGAGAAATAACACGATACACACTAACAATCAATACCAGGCAGAGTAAAAACTTCAAAGAAACCAGTCAATCTGCAACGGTTAATATAGGTGAGTATACTAAATTATACCAGAAAACACTATGGGGATACAAAAATGCAAACGTAACATTCAACAGCACACTACAAGATGCAGACGGAAAACAAGTAACAACCAATACAACAGCAAATTGATATATACACACTAAAAGACAATAAATACAACCTAAAGACATGCTTCAATGCAGTATAATAAAAGGTAAACTAGAATACACCTATAAAATACCAGCAACACTAACAGATAACACTTACACTGTAAATATTACAGCAGGCAGTAACAATGACTATGCAGGATGTTATAAAACAGTGAAACATGACACTAAACAATCGTCGAACTACATAACAGCATCCAACATCCAATCATACATCGACTCCAACGTAATAGTTAATGGAACAGTCATGGATTCAATAACAAGAAGCAAGGCAAATATAAATACACAAGTTGACATACTAATAGACAACAAAAAAATAGCAACAGTAAATGCTACAAAAGGAACATTCAAATACACACTAAAAAACAACTACGCC
Source organism: Candidatus Methanosphaera massiliense (assembly GCF_028890305.1). Taxonomy (NCBI): domain Archaea; kingdom Methanobacteriati; phylum Methanobacteriota; class Methanobacteria; order Methanobacteriales; family Methanobacteriaceae; genus Methanosphaera; species Candidatus Methanosphaera massiliense. Next base: position 1,324,952 of record NZ_JARBXM010000001.1, on the reverse strand, counting down.
AAAGGACAGCACAACATCACATACAACTATAAAGGAGATGATATATACAACACTACAAGTAGGAGTGTTAACTTTACAAGCAATAAAAACGCACTACGCATAAGAGCAACTCCAATAACTGCAAAAATAGGCAACCTGATAAACATCAAGGCCAATATAACAAACACGACTGGTAACATAGTAAAAGAATCACTTAAAGCAGACATACTATTAAACGGTAAAACAGTAGCAACTGGTATAGACATCACAAATGGAATACTAAGCTATAACTATACCATACCACAAGGCACACAGTCAAACAGTAGAATAACCATAAACATATATGAAAATAGTAAATACAACCCGCGAAATGCAACAACCACATTAAAAATCAGCAAGGACTACCAGTTTATCAACCTGGAAAAAACCACCATCACCACAAGTAAAGGATCAAAGATTAGTATAAATGGTAATATAACAGACAAAAACAGGAACTTATTAGCAGGAACTAAACTAAACATAAAAATAGGTGGCGTGACAATCGCTAACATTACATTAAAAGATGGAAAATTCAACTATGAATACACAGTAACACAAACAAAAGGAACTTATGATGTAACAGTAAAAGCATTAGAAAGTAATGGATACCTATATAATGCAAAACATATGAGTTTGAAAGTAAATAATTAAATTTACTTCTATTTTATTTTTTTATTATACTAAGTATAATACAAAGGCAGATAAAGAACTGATAATTAATATCGTAATGATTATAACTACAACTACTATTGTGATAGTTCCAGCTGTGGAGTTTGTTTGTGGTCTTTGTTGATAGGGAATTTGATTTAAATTCTGTTGATAAGGATTATTTGATTTTGTTGAATATTATTATAAATCAATTCTTCTCCACATTTAATACAAAATCTATTATTGTTATCATTTAAAGTGTAACATTTAGGACATTTTTTTTGACATGATTCACACCTAGTATTGTTCTCCGTTATTATATTTACCCACCATGGTTATACAATCAATTAAAGCATATAACCATAATATTAGTCCAATTATAGCAGGGATAACTAACCAACTTGTTAATGCACAAAATATTTCGACTATTAAAACTATTAAGAATTTTCCCCATTTATTTAAATAAGTATATCCTAACCCTACTAATAAAAGATGAAGGATTATTGCAACTAATACACTCTTTTTGTTCATTGGTACTTGATTATACATTGGGGTTATATAATGATTTAATATGTATTCTATTTTGTTTAATTGATTGTTGTCAATATTTTTTGGATTTATAAAAAAATGAGATCCATTTTTAAGATTGATTATTATTAGTTTTCCCATTATATTTTTCACATCAATACTTTTTAACATAGAATACGGAAGATTTAACTCAAAATAAAAATTATTTATGCTAATATATTCTTTATAAATACCGAATTCACCATCTGCAGTAATATTAATATTATTAACAGAATTTAACTCTTGTTTAATAAAAGTTTCATTACTCAAAGTATATAGTAAATTTTTATTAATTGTTGAACTTGCATTAATAATAAGTGGTAAATTATCTATTTCATTAGATTGATTTTGAGTTTCAATATCACCAGGAATTTTTTCAACTATATTCGGATTTATATTATTAACTGAATTTTGAGGATTCTCTGGAAGTTCAATTGTTTTAAAATTTTCTTTTTTATCATAAGCAATATTTTCTTTAAGAAATACATAAGTTTCATCAAATGTATTTATAGAATCTAATATAACTAAATGGATTATTTCATTGTTTTTTAATTCTATTTCAAAATCTTTTTTATTTATTTCACTTAAAAAAACTGATTTGATAAAATTATATTCTATTTTTCTATTTGTTTGAGATGTGTTAATTTTCAGAAAATCATTATAGATCTCTAATTTACCAATAATATTGTCTTTTTTTATTTTATGGGTGTATTTTAAATTATCCATAATTTTTATTTTGTTATTTAAAATATAAATAAATTAGGGATACTATGAATAAAAGATTAACGATTACTTTAACACTATTTTTAATTATACTTTCATCTACTGTTGTCTCAGCAGGTCTTTTTGATGGTATTGATTCAAGTAGTGATGTAAAAACACACGAATTTAATTATGCTAATAAAGCAGTTTTTAATTTAAATGATGAATTAACGGATAAAACTGGTGTTGAAACTATTTTATTTGGTGAAGGAGTTTCTTACGAATATCCTGCTAAAGAGGGTAAAGAACATGGTTTAGTAAATATGCTTGGAGGATTAGTTTCTTCAGGTAGTAGTGATTGGGTTGAAAGTAAACAAAATACTGCTTATATAGAAGAAATTGAAAGTAATCCAACTTTCCAAGGATATGAAACACATATATTTAAATATGATAATATGGAAGAATATGAAGTTTATATTGATTTAAATAATATGACAATTGTAAAACCAGATGGATTTGAAGAACAATATGATTACTTCAGTGGTACATTCCAAAGCTTAGATGAAGCAAAAATATTTATTCAAACTTTTAAAATTAATGAAGATGTAATCGGATAACTTATTTATAAATTTAAAGTTATCTGTTACTTAATTGTAACATATAATTTATTTTATCAATCTATGTTTGAGTAAATAAAGCTAAACAATTAATAATTTTGTAGCACAATAATTATGTGTAGCACAATAAATTTGATGTATATCCTTTAAAGTTATTATATTATATGAAATAAACTATTATCTGTGTTTGGAAAAAGTCCTTACATAAAAATATAATTAAAAAGAAAGTTATTTTTTAACCTTCTTAATTATAATTTTTATTTTTATTCTCAGGCTGAACACTAAGAATATTATAATTATTTAGAAATTATTCTAGGATTTCTCCTAACACTTTATCACCTCCTTTTATTTGTAGCACATTTATTAATTGTAGCACAATTTTTAATCTATTTTTTATTTTACTTCGTTATAGCTGGGTTTAACGAAGTAAATTTCAATTTTTCATTCAACAGAAATACATGTAAAAAAGTCTTCAAAAACACTATAAATCAACCAATACATATACATCAACTATACTCATTTTAGTATTTTAGTAATTTTTTTATTAAAAATATGTGTAATAATATCTAATAATCTTGCTTTTAAATACTAAACTTTTACATAAAAAAAACAATGAAAAAAATATTAATTATCATCAATATTTAACTTATCCCTAAAATATTCACCAATTTCTTTCTTCTGTTCATCATCATAAATCTTATTATTAATATCCTCATTCAAAGTATACATGGCAAGCTCATAAATAACCTTATTTAAAGCACGACCATGATCAGTAAGATTATAAGAAATATCAACAACACCATCAATATCAGAAATATTCTTCTCAATCAAACCATTTTCTTCCAAATTCTTAAGACAACCAGATAAAACCTTATTAGATAGGCCAGGTTTATCCTCCTTAAACTCACTAAAATGAGTCTTACCAAAAAACATGTCCCTAATAATCTGAATAACCCACTTCTTATTAATTAACTGAATTGCTAATTCCATAGGACATGGAATCTCATCTTTATCATTTGTCATAAAATCTAATCCTTAAATACTATAAAACTTTATATTATTACTACTATTAGATATTATGGTAACTTTTTAGTAACTAAGTAACATTAAGATTACATTTTCTTTAAATAAGAGAAAAATAATATTATAAAATAAGAGTTAGAATTATATGACTCATATTAAAAAAAATAAACTAAATCAAAAGGAGAATTAATACAATGTACAAATTAAACTCTTGGACTAAAAACGCTAATTATTACCAATCAAAAAACTCTAAAAACTACTTAAACACAGCTTGCGGTAGTGAAATCAATACTGCTTGTGGAAGTAAAGTAAGTACAGCATGCGGTAGTGAAGTTAACACAGCTTGTGGAAGCGAAATCAATACTGCATGTGGTAGTGAAATTAACTTATAAATAGTAAAATTAATAATTTTTAATAACTTTTTTCCCTTTTTACATTTTTTTTAACCTATTTTTTTATTATCATAGAGAGATTATATATGAGAGATTTTTTCGCATTTCAATGGCATATAACAGATGAATGTGACCAACGCTGCAAACACTGTTATATATTTAATAATGAACATACAACAAATCTAACAACAACAAGTATTAATGATTTAGAGGATATATTCAATAACTGTATAAACATGTGTAACATAGTAAACAGAGAACCATTCTTTTATGTCACAGGTGGAGATCCACTACTTCATCCAGATTTCTGGAAGTTAATAAATTTATTTAAGGAAAATAACATTAAATTTGGTATTATGGGCAATCCCTTCCATCTAACAAGTGAAGTATGTGAAAAATTAAAGGATGCAGGATGCCTTGCATACCAATTATCACTAGATGGTTTAAGAAAAACACATGATTACTTCAGAATGCCTGGTTCATATGATACAACACTAGATAAGATTAAAGTACTAAAAGATGCTGGTATGAATGTTAATATCATGACAACAGTCTCTAAAGTTAATATGGATGAAATACCAGAATTAATTGATGTAGTGGTAGAGCATGGTGTTGATACTTATAGTTTTGCAAGATATTGTCCTGAAGGATTTGATGAGGACAGTCATATGACGCCAGAGGAATATCATCAGTTTTTAGAGAAATGCTGGGATAAATATGAACAATACAAGGATTCCAGTACTAATTTTGATTTAAAAGATCATCTATGGACATTATTCCTGTATGAAAAAGGATTATTTGAAATCCCTAGTGATTTAGATGATGATGTAATCTATGATGGATGTAACTGTGGTAATTCTCATGTAACAATACTGCCAAATGGTAATGTATATGCTTGTAGACGTATGAACAGTCTAATTGGTAATGCCTTTGAGGAAAATATTGTATCACTATTTACCAGTAGAAAGATGGATGAATACAGACAATACGAGAATTTCGAGAAATGCAGTAAATGTGAATTACTAAGATTCTGTAGGGGCTGTCCTGCTGTAAGCTATGGTTATACGGGTTCTATGTATAGTAGTGACCCTCAGTGTTGGAAGAAAATATAGGTGATTTCATGAAAGCAGTATTACTAACCGAGACATGTGAAGCTAGTCAATTACACGTGTCAGAGATAGCTAAGCCAGAAGTAAAGAATGGCTGGGTATTAGTAGAAGTATTAGGTTTTGGTCTTAATCGTTCAGAGTTAATACTCAGGGAATATGAGGCAGATGAGGATTATATTAACTTGCCCGTTATACCAGGTATTGAATGTTATGGTGTTGTTGTTGATAAATCAGATTGTTGTCTGGATATAGGAGACCATGTTGTAGCATTAATGGGAGGTATGGGCAGAAGCTTTGATGGAAGCTATGCAGAGTACGCCCTTCTACCAGAATCTAACGTTTTTAAAATAGATGAAAAACTGGCAGAGAAGTATAGTGTAGAGGAAATCAGTGCACTTCCAGAAACATTCTTCACAGCCTATTGTTCCTTATTTGATTCATTAGAATTAAACAGTAGGGATGTTATACTCATCCGTGGTGGAAGTAGTACTGTTGGTATAGCTGCAATACAATTAGCCTCCAGGTGTGGTGCTACAGTAATAGCTACTACTCGTAGCCGTGACAGGCTTAAATATCTTAGTATGTATGGAGCAAGCTATGCTCTCATAGATGATGATAATCTAATAACTAATATATTATCATTAGCTCCTGAGGGTGTTAGTAAGGTACTTGAACTGCTTGGTCCTTTAACTATGAAGGAATCATTCAAAGCTCTGCAAAAACATGGAACTTTATGCATTACAGGTATACTTGGTGGACAAGAAACAATAGAAAAATTCGATCCTATTATTGATATACCAAATGATAAATATCTTACATCATTCTATAGTAATTACCCAACACAGGAAAAGATGAATGAAATATTTAGATATATTTACAAGAATGATATAAGACCAATCATTGCAGATAAATATTCATTAGAAGAAATTGGAAAAGCACATAGTGTAACAGAGAATAATAAAAAATTAGGGAAAATAGTAGTAATCAATAATAAGGAGTAAATTTTATGGATAGTAAACAGGATTGCTTAAAATTTTTAAGAGAATTAATAGATACAACTATAGCTACAGTAGATAAGGATGGAAATCCGCAAAGTAGGGTAATAGATGTAATGTTAGAAGATGGAGAAACAGTATACTTCCTAACTGCAAGAGGAAAAAGATTCTATAAACAATTACAAGAAAACAATCACATTGCATTAGTAGGATTAAAAGATAATAAAACAGTACGTATAATAGGTGAAGTAAAACAATTAGAAGATCAACACAAATGGATAGATAAAATGTTTGAAAAAAATAAGTATATGAATAATGTTTATCCAGGTGATGCACGATACATCTTAGAACCATTTAAGGTAGAATGTGGAGAAATGGAATTCTTTGATTTAACCCAAAAACCAATATATCGGAAAACATTCAAGATAAACACTGAAGAATCAACATATTTCAATAAAAAATATGTGATAACTGATAATTGTATAGAATGTGATGTATGTAAAGCTACCTGTCCTCAAAATGCTATAGAAGAAGGAAGTCCATATCATATAATGTCTAATCATTGTCTTGATTGTGGTACATGTTACGAAAATTGTCCTGTTAATGCTATAGAAGATCCTTACTAGAATATCTTCTTTTCTCTAACATTCTTTTTTTTAGTTTTAATTTTTATCCAAGATAATTAATATAAAATTATTTCTTAATCTAATTTAAAAGAATCATCCATTGTTAAACAGCATATTATTATATACAATTACCCTAATTTTTGTATAATATAGATAAAATGTATATTATTCTAGTTTGAATTAATACCTATTTTATATACATCATCTAATATTTTTCTTTTTCTTTCATCAGTTATTTTATCATGACTTGTACTAGTGTAGATGTAGAATTGTGTATTTCTTGCTTTATCTTTTATTCTATCGACGTCGAAGATTGTTTTTATTGCACTTATTTTTCCATCAGCTTCTAAATCTTTGTATCCGCTGCCCATGGTTATGATAAATCTTATATTATCATATGTTTTCATTTGTTCTTTGCCCTCTGTTGAGTAATATCTGTAGCCATATGTGAATACTCTTGTAAACCATCCCACGAGTTTTGATGGGCAGTCTAGCCAGAATACTGGGAAGATGAATGTTAGATTATCAGCTTCATCCAGTAGTTTTTGTTCTTCTAACACGTCACTTGATGGTGTATCTAGTGTGTAATTTGATTCTCTGAGATATTCTTCCTCAGTCATATCTGAGTTAAAATTCTTTGCATATAAATCAGATATTGTGTATTCTTTTCCTACATCTGTTAGTGCTTGAATATATTTTTCTTTTATCTGGTATGTGAGGCTTTTATTACTTGGATGACAATATATTATATGTGTTTTCATAGTTAACTATTCCTACTTCTTTTTTGTTATAACTATTTGTTATATATTAGATAAATCTTTTATCATAATGGATATTCATATTAATTATAAGATAGATAAAATAGTTTATAGATAAAAAAATTTACATGGTCCTGGATGGATATTTTATGATTATAACTGATAAATATGGAGAATTAGAGTTACGATATGATGGTGTTTTATCTGATAACGAGCTTATCTTACCAGATGATATATATCATTGGTGGAATTCATTAAGTGATAATCCATTAGAAGCTATATTAATCTATGAGTACCTTGTCTCTGATTACAGTGCTGAGGATAATGTCTCATATAATATTATTATGTCTCCAAGGGATGTTGATGATGTACCAGCTCTTATTGATAAACCAGTATACTTAGATATAAATGAAAAAATAGTTGATGGACGTAAAGTTCATACAGTTAACTTAGATGAAAACTTAAATGTTACAGGTGATATTATTTTCTTAGTTAATGTATCTGAGTGTGATCCTGTTTTTAGAAAACAGGGATTGGTTATTATTCAAGGTCTAGATCTTAAAAGAGATTAGGACCTATCTTATTTATCCTTAAATTAGCTTGCGAGTACACAGCATTTTATGTAGATTACATCAGTTAGCATGTGTCTATATTCACTTCAATTATTGTTCTTGGATTATTATTAATGTGATTTGATTTGTTTTAGCAATCATTAAATTTATAAAACAGTGATATATCTTTAAGTATTTGGGATTAATTATTGTATTTTATCTTCGAATTAATAGTATTATAAAAAAACTTCTTCTTTGTATTCTTCTATATCTTATTCTTTTGTTTTAGTTATGAGTATGTATGGTGTCACTGCATAGTCTGTCAAGGTATTCCTTTATTAATTCATTGTATTCTTCGCCTATTAATGTTTTCCATATTTTTCTTCACGCAACTCACGCTCATCATCTTCAATAAGTCCTTCAAATATTGCCCGTTTATGTATTAACTCTTTGGAGTTATACTTAATTTTTCAGAATACTCATTAACTAATTCGTTTAACTTATCCATATCTTTAAAATTATCCATACATAATTTTATAAATTCTCTTAATATCATTGCTTCTGGATCTGTTCTTTTCTCTTGAATTTCTTCTCTTACTATTCCTATATCGTCAGGACTTTCAGGATGATCAGGACGAATAATACTTACCATAGACATTATATCTCTCCTATTAAACATTGATAATACAATAAGACACATCATATTCATCAAATACTTTACTTAAATCTTATTTATTCTTTTATTTATATTATCAAGAGCCCTCAATTCTCTTTTTACATACTCCATATATATGTTAATTATTCTTTTTTCTATTTAATATGAATTTTATTTTATTCATAATTTGTCTTCTAATTCTTTTTCTAGTCTCGTGAATATTGATTTTTTATCATGTTCTTCTTGTTTTTCTTTTTTTAGTTCTGGTGGAAGGTCTATGTGTATTCCACACCGTGGACATTTTAGCATTAGGCCACAACAGTCAAATCCACAGTCACAGTGTCCTGCTTTTGTATGGTCAAATTCACATCCACATATATCACATTTCATCATCATTGTATTTTATCTCGCATATTTTTATAAGTTTAATAATTGTTTGGGGTTATCTATAACTTTTAACGGATATGAATCATTGTATGCTTCACTATTTCCTTGTCCCCATGTTACAAGAATTAGGTCTAGATTTGAGTTTTTTGCTGTTTTAATATCAGTACCTCTGTCGCCTATATATATAATTTCATCACGGGAATAGTTTTCATGGTCTAGTATTTGATTCATCATTTCAGGGTTTGGCTTGAAGTAGCCTCCCTCATTGTATCCTATTACATGTTTGAAGTTGATGTTTGAGAATAATCGTTCTGTGAGCATATCTAGGAGGTTTTGTATCCTGTTTGAGCAGATTGCTAATTCTACCTCGGGGTTATTATCTAGTGTTTCTAGTACTTCCATTATTCCAGGGTATGGTTTTGTGTATTCCATGTTACTATTAGTATATATTTCGCCATATGTTTCTAGTATTTCCTCGTCACGAGTCATATTTTCTATGAAATCATCAAATTCTAGGTCTTCAAGCTTATCATAATGATATACTTCTCTTCCATGTTGTTCTAATGCTTTATTATATGCAATCACTGAATCATAGAAGGTGTTTACAAGTGTTCCATCAAAATCAAATATGAATAATTTCTTTGTCAACGTTATTACTCCCATAAGTTTATTATTAAAAGTCTAGTAAATCTCTTGGTGAATCCATTATTTTTAGTGGATAATCATTATTATAGTCTTCCTCATTTCCCTGTCCATAACTTACTAGTATCATGTCTATTCCTGCTTGTTTAGCTGCTTCTATATCCACATCTTTATCTCCATAATATATCACTTCATCTAGTGGTGTACCCTCTTTTTCTATTATTTCTAAGAGTCTGTCAGGATTAGGCTTATCTCGTATACCCTCCCTATGTCCTGATATATATTTAAAATCTATGTTAGGAAAAAGTTTTTTAGTATATTCTACTAGATAATTATTTTCCTTGTTAGAGCATACTGCTAGTGTTGCACCTTGTTTAGAAAGAGTTTTTAATACATCTATTATTCCCTCGTATGGCTTTGTGTTTGGTTTATCATATTTACGGTATATGTCATTGTATAAGTGATATACTTTAGAGTTTTTACCAGCATCATTATCTACTAAGAATTTTCTGAAATCCTTGTATATTATTGTTTCAAGATTTCCACGATATACTGGCTTTCCTTCCTGTTCTAGTGCCTGGTTCACACAATGTATTGAATCATATAAGGAATCTACTAGTGTTCCATCAAAATCAAATATATATAATGTTTTCATATTCTTATATATGATTTAATTTGATTATTAAATTTACGATAAAATAAAAATTATATAAAAAAAAGGGAGTATATGAAAAATAGAAGGATTATAAAGTTATAGTATGTGGTTCTATGTCTGGATCATGATTAGCTAAGCTTTCTATACAGTTATCATTTAGACTTTGTTGTCTTATCCATTTTAGTGAGTCTATTGCCTGATTCAGGTTCTCTACTATTCCCGGTAGTATCATGTCGTACCATGATTTTTCTGCATATCCTCCATCAGAGAATAATAATACATATTTACCAGTGTCTGTGTTTGTTATTTTTAGTGCTGCTAGTCCTGGTGTATGTCCAGGTATATTAATTAATTGGAATTTTTTATCATCAAATAGGTCATATACTTTACCTGCTGGACCATTTCCATAGATTTCATCATTAGTATCATGTGGTTTTTCTTTGAATTGAAAAGTTTTCATATTTACTCCCTTCCACATGTTACTTACATATCTAATCTTGTTATTATTAGCAAATTCTAGTTCATCCCTACTTACTAGTATGTTTTTAGCATCTTGTACATGTTTTAAGCCTGAAACATGGACAACGTCTAAGTGACTTAATAATACATAATCTAGGTCTTCCGGTTTTATATTCATATCCGCTAATTGTTCATTGATTGCTTGACCTGGTGGTACTAATCCCTAGTTTGTTAGATAGTCTTTTAGTGTTTGGTGTTTAATTTGTGATAACCTGTTATATTTACCATTTGGTGATATATCTCTATGCCATCCTGTATCATATAATATTAGTTGGTCATCATATCCTATTAGGTATGCTGATACAGGGAACTATTTACGATTTTTTCTACCGTAATTGCTTAGTATTGTTAGTTTTGGTAGTGAAGGATTTACTTTTTCATCACGAAATGCTAGTGATTCAGATATATTAACTTTTCCTGTTTGTAATACATGTATTTTCATCATAGTAACCACTTTATTATATGATTATACGTTATTATATAGAGAATAGTTAATATAAATTTATTTATAATAAAAATAGTGATTTTCTAGTTTATATTTAAAATTAGATTTTGGGTAAAAAAGGAAAAGATAATTTTGTTTGGTATTTGGTAGGATGATTTTTCGGTTTATATTTTCCTTTTTTTTTTTGAATATGTTATGTTTTTTATATAATAAGGAGTGGTGATTTTTTCTTTTTGTCTGAAAAAATCTTATTTTTTTATATCCAACTAAGAATTTAGGTAAACCTAACTCTTAGTCAATATTATATTAGACACTATACTATATAAAGGTTTTGGCATACCTAAAAATTAAGATGAAAAAATTATAATAAATGCTCACTCAAATCCTTTCGAATATCATCAGGAATCCTCATGGACTTCTGATTATTAAAATCAAAATAAACAAGAACAACTTCACCAGTAGCCTTCTTCACACCATTCTGCCAAGCTTCCTGATAAACAGTGAAAGATGAATTACCAATCTTAGAAACATACGTTCTAATTTCCACTTCATAGCCATAATAAATCTGATCAAGATAATCTACACTGAGATGAACCATTATAATATTCCAAGAATCAGGACGCAGCCTCATATCTGGATTAAAAATTTTATAAAGAGGATTACGAGCCGTTTCAAACCATATAGGTAAAGACGTATTATTCACATGGCCTAAACCATCAGTATCCCTGGAACAAACATCAATTTTACTTTTAAACATGATAAATCATCTACTATCTTATATTAATATATGTATGTACTAAATAGTATAAAAAAGAATATCTAATAAAAAAAACAATACTTATTAATTTTCTGATAGTCTAATTCTAGTTATGAAGAGTATTAAAGCAGTAACTAATACGAAAATTGATTCATGAAAAACAGCTGATGAATAAATAATTACGTTCTTCCTATTTATATTAAGGAATATTAATAACAATACTAATCCACTAATATAGCTATTTTTGCAAATAAACTGGCAAATAATCCTACCTAATATAGGGAGACTAATATTTTATTTTTTTAAAGAATATTTGAAATAATCCTAATTTCCTTTTTAATGAACTAATTTATCAAGTAATCTATAATAAAATAGTTCAAATAGCCTGAAAAAAGGAAAAAATACGCCTAAATTTTATTAATATGATTATGATAAATATAAACTAATAATAAAAAATAAAATTATTATAAAAAATATTTAAATAGTTTTATAATATATTAAAAAAAAAGTTATGGGAGGTGAATAAATTCAGAAAACAACATAAAACATATATCACCCTAATAATATTAATCACAATAATACTAACACTATCAATAGTATCAGCAACAGATCAAAACACCACAAACACGACAATAAAAAACAATTACAATCACGACACAATAACAGATAAAATAACACCACAACAAAAAGATCCAATAAACAATAACAAAGAAGAAATAACCATAAAAGATAATAAAACAACAAATATTCCTACAAAAGAAGTAACAAACCATAAAAAATATCTAAAAACAAGCAATACAACCAATAATACAATCTACATAAATAATAACAACAAAGAAGAATACAATGATTACGAATTCGAAGCAAATACAAATATAGTTATAAATGAATCAGTAAATGATATATACTTAACAATATTCAATGAAAATATCACACTAACAGCAAATAATAATGTAACATTATCAAATTCAATGATAGATGTAATAGATGGTTCAATACACATATATAATGTATCATTTAAAAGTGATGATTCTAGCCAATACTCCAGTGTAATCAACATAAACAATAATAACAACATCATAGAAAACTGCACATTCCTAGATTATAAAACACAACGAGCAACTGATTACTACAGAGAAATAAACATAAACGGAAACAATAATACAATAACTAATAACTACTTTAATGCTACATACCCCGGATTAAATATAGACTGGACAGTATATGGTGGATCAAGAAAGGCTAATGTAATCATAGCATATGGTGATAACAATACAATAAGCTACAATACTATTAAACTAAAACAAGGAAAATTAATAGATGCTGATTATGGTACAGTAGAAGCAATAGATGTCTTCGGTAATAATAACCTCGTAACAAGAAATAACATTGATGTCAGAGGAAAGCTATTCCTCTATGGAATAATGGTTTACTACCATAATAACACGATAACATATAATACAATAAATGTAATTTCAGTAAGATACGCTAACGGGATTTCAGTAGATGGAAAAGCATCAAATTGTACAGTTGAAAACAATACAATTAATGTAGTATGTGAAAATGGAACCAATAATGATACATCAAGAGTAGACTCAGCATATGGTATTATTATAATAGAAAGCGATTACCATGGATATAAGTATAATATAGAAAATTCTGAAACATCAAACAATATACTACGAGGAAACAGGATAACTGGCTCAGCAGCTCAAATGTATGGAATTGAACAATTCGGTGGAAATAACACACTTATTGAAGATAATGACATAAATCTTGATGGAATATACACGATGGGTGTTGGTGTTATTGGTGCAAATACTACAATAATAAACAATAATATTCATTGCAGAGGATATACTAATAATACAGTTCCTTCACCCGATTACTTAAGACCTAGAACAACTGGTGTATATGCATACTATGGAACTAACACCACTATAACGGGTAATACAATAGTAACAGAAAGAGGACCTGGTGTAACCTTAGATATTGAAGAAGGTTCAACTGTATCCTATAATAATATAGACAGTATAGATAATAGTGTATCAATAGTAACAATACATAATACAAGTGGCTCAACTATTCATGATAATACTATAAATCATTATACTGATTCATCAATATCAGCAGAAAATAACCAAGTATTTAATAATATACCAGTTAATACACCAACACCAAATACTACCGAATCTAACACTACAATAAAGGAAAATCAGACAAGTACTAACTCTACAGCTACAAATAGTTCCACTACAACTAATCAAACAGTACCAATAACTCCAACCACACCAACAACTCCAACCACACCAACAACTCCAACCACACCAACAAACCAGACAACACCAACAACTCCAACCACACCAACAACTCCAACCACACCAACAACTCCAACCACACCAATAAATCAGACAGTGCCAACAACTCCTACACCAACAACTCCTACAGTACCAACTAATCCAACTACACCAGTAAATCAGACAACTCCTACAGTACCTGTTAATTCTAACCCTACTAACACTAATAATAATCAACAGACTAATATGACTCATACAAATGTTATAACTAATAGCTCTAACCTGGTTAAAACTAATAATTCAGATAATAGTGCATCTAGTTCATCTGCTGTAGGCGATAGTGGTAATTCTAATTCCCATGAAGATGCATCTTCCTCTGATAGTAGTAATAGTAATCTACTTGTTGACTCTGATAATAGTGTTTCTTCAACAGCAGAGGCTACTGGTATTGTTAGTGAAATTAGTCCTATTAATAATAATCAAAAAAATGATGATTTGAATTTAGGTGAAGTTGTGTTATTGATTATTATTGTTGCTGGTTCCCTGATTTATGGATTTACTAAAAAACAGCGTTTATAAATTATCTTACTTTTTTTATTTTATTTTTTTTATTATTTTATTTTATATATGATAACTAATTTTATATAACATTAAAAATATAACAATAGTTATAATAATTTTATAGCACACCACATAAAAAATATAAAGAGGATATTAATGGTTAACATTACAGAAGAAGATATAAAAAATAGAATTTACCAAAAATATATAAAGCCTACCAAAAACAATAAGGAAGAATACATAGGAATAGAAATAGAAATACCAATCATTAACTTAAACAAAGAACCCGTGAACTTTAATGTTGTTCACAAAGTAACCAATATATTTAAAGATAAATTCAACAATTTCGACGTAGAAGAAACAGATTATGAAGGAAACATCAATGCCTTAAAAAACAAATCAAACAATGATATAATCTGCTTTGACTGCTCTTATAATAATATAGAATTTGCAATGGGAAAAGAAAAAGACCTATTTACTATTAATAAACGTTTCAGAAAATATTACAAATTCATCAAGGAAGAACTAGAAAAAAACAACCATACACTAGTCGGAATGGGTATCAATCCATATTGGAAATACAATGTTAAAGAACCTATTCCTAATGAAAGATATTTAATGCTCTACCATCATTTAAAAACATATCCCCAATATAAAAACCCAATGTACTTCCATCACTACCCAGAATACGGATTATTCTCAAGTGCTTCACAAATACAATTAGATGTTCCATATGATGAATTAATTAATACCATCAATATATCTACAAAATTAGAACCAATTAAAGCAATTCTATTTTCAAATTCCGTATTTCTAGGTGAAAATACGGATTATCTCTGTTATCGGGATATATTCTGGGAATATAGTACTCATGGAATAAATCCACATAATATTGGAATGTATGACTTTAAATTAAAGGATATTAATAGTTTAATAAATTACCTGTCCACATTAAATATTTATTGTGTAGTTAGAGATGGCCATTATATTAACTTTACTTCAATGAATTTATATGATTATTTTAGTAAAGATAAAATAACTGGAGACTATTATGATAATGGAGAGTATAAAACGATTGAATTTACTCCATCATTAGATGATATTGACTATGTAAGATCATTTAAGTTCATAGACCTCACTTTCCGTGGAACTATAGAATATAGAAGTGTATGTACTCAGCCAATAAAGGATACTATATCTTCTCCTGCATTTCAAATTGGATTAAAACATAAAGTTAATGAATTAAATGAATTATTTGATAATTCTGATCTTTATAATCATGGGTATTCATCAAGTGAGTTAAGAAAATTATTTATTAAAAAAGACCTTCCTAAATTCATATCTGAGGATGAATTATATGATTTATGTAAAAAGATTGTTGACTTATCACGTGAGGGTCTTAAAGAAAGAGGCTATGGTGAAGAGGTATTTCTTAAACCGATTTATGAGAATATAAAAAATAGAACAAATCCTGGTAAAAGATTATTATCTGCACTTGATAATAATATTAGTTTAGACTCAATCATTAAAGAATACGGTAAATTAGATTAATATTTATTAAATCTCGATTTTAATATTTTTCGATTATTAAACGATTGATTAGTTATTAACCTCCTTTGACTATCTTTTTTTTATTTTTCTGTGTATTATAACTTTTATTTTTGATATTTGATACTATACCTTAAATTGTTTATATTTTTAAAAATGGAATATATAAAAAGGAATATATATATAAAAATATATATAATTATTAATATAGAGGGTTTTTATTATGGATAATGAGATAAAAGGAGACAACTACCAGAATATAGTAAATAAACAAAGAAAAATATTCCTAAGAGATTTAAGCAATGGATTATTCAGAATACTAATATTATGGACATTAAAAAACAAGGATTTACATGGTTACGGATTAATGAAAGAAATAGATACATTCTTCCAGCCACAAATTGAGGATGGATTAATAAATAAAAGCAGATCAAATAAAATATACCCTATACTCAAAGACATGGAACATGATGGATTAATAAAAAAATATGATGGAACACATGAAAAGAAAAATATAAAAATTTATAAAATAACAGAAACAGGACAAAAAGTGTTTGACCATCATAAAACTAATCTACAGGAAAGCATGAAGAGAGAACCCTGGAAACAATTCACAGATTATGTCATGAGTTAAATTTCCTTTTTATTAATTTTAAAAAAGAAAAAATAAACTAATCTAGTTGATATTCCTGTTCTATATCTCTTAACTCAGTGATTAAGAGATTCTTATTCTTATACTTATTTTTTAATATATTAATTAATTCAGTGACAATATCCTTACTATTCTTATAAGAAAGCATAGCCTTAATATACCTGATTATTAAATTATATGCACCTCTATGTTTAGCAACCTTGGCCTCTTCTAATATTCTGTTTTTATACAGCATTAATATATCCATACCGTATCTATCTTCAAGATACTTCTTATATTCCTCAAAAGAATCTAACGAGAAATGATTAATAAGATTTTCATATAATGCATCATAATTCTCCTCATTAACATAAATCACATTAAGAAAATCATAATTATGACTACGCTGATAACTATTTACAAGAGTAGAATATTCTTTCTTCCATTCATCAGGAGTACATGTCTCTTTTAATCTATTAACATAAGCTATATCATTAATAGTGTACTTATTTAAAATATTTTTAAGCTCTTTTTTATAGTTAACATTATCTTCTGTTTTATCATATAATTGTAATAGTTTTTTATTCTCATCTAATGATAATTCACTGCCTAATTGTCTTTTTTCACATAATAATTCTATAGCTTTATAATAATTATTCTCATTAATTTCATAATCAATATAATATTGTCTAATAAGATTATAATTCCTAAATTTTTCCAAGTATTTCTCAATATTAACAATTGGAGTACCTATTTTCTTTAATATTTCATATTGTTGAGCTAATAATTCCACAGGAATATTATCATCGTACTGTTTTATTTTTAAGGAAATAATATCACTTAATTTCTGAAGATAACTTTTCTTATCATACATCTTAATACATACTTGAGCTAAATGTATTGATGTATACTTATTGTATTCATATTGTATATTATTAAGTATATAATTAAATACATCATCTTTAGTTTCATTATCAGATTCTATGACCTTTTCTAGGTAGTAGTCAGTCATGTCTAATATATTATCCACGTCAATATATTGAGTTATTTCATCTTTTAATGATATATTCTCATAGATTATATAAATTAATCTTTGAAGATAATCAAATTCACATTTATCATAGAAAATTTTTACATTATTATTTAAGAAATCATAGAGATACTTGTTTAATGGTAACTCCTCATAATAAGCATTTTCATTATATAATTTTCTTGTATCTGTACTAAAGATATTGTTTAATAAATTCAGTGCTTCATAGTAGTCTTCTCGTGTTGTATCTGGCTTAAATTGTAGATTATAATCTTTTATGAAATCTTCATCATCCTTATATCGTTGGTATATGTATTCTTTTAATTCTATTTCACTTGTATTATCTAATAATTGTTTAAATTGTTGTTGAGGATTTTTTATATTATTTGTGATGTTTGAATCTTTATTTTTTGTTATTTCTTCATACTTATATAGTGTTGCTACCATGTGTTTACAGTAATCCATAGAATAAGCATATGGGCATGTACAGTACATTGATTCTATCTGTTTATCCTTATTTAATGTTATTTTTACTTCATATGTATGGGAGTGTGATCCTTCTACTTTTGTGGTTATAGTGTTAGGTGTTATTATTGTATTGTATACTTTTCCTTCCTGGTAGTATTGGTATCCTCTTTTTATTCTTTCTTCGTCAAAGTATGTTTTCCATTTCATTGTATGATTCCCTTGTTTTGGTAGATAGTATTTATTTTATTTTTCATAGTATTTAGTAAATTTACTCTTTATATAAATTAAATAATGTTTAGAAATAGTTTTGTTATAAAAGGGTGGAGATATAAGTAGATAATTATTATTTTTATATCTACTATGAAATGATTTCTTTTATTGTCCGAATTCTTTTGCTACTTTTTTAAGTTCTTCTGGTATGTTAATTTTTTGTGGACAAATATCTAAACAGTTTCCGCATTCAATACATCCTGATGCGGGTGTATTTACTGCTGATGTTGTACCGTATATTGCTGATATTGATTCTAATTTATATAGTGATTGGTTATTATATAATTCAAAGTAGTCTGGTATTGGTATTTCTTTGGGACATTGTTTTTTACAGTATCCACAGTAACTACATGGTATTGGTATTAATTTATTTATCTCATCAGCAATTTTTTGTAGGAATTCATGTTCTTCATCATTGATTGGTTTGAAGTCTTTGAATACTTCACAGTTATCTTTTGTTTGTTGGAAGTTATTCATTCCACTTAATACGATTTTAACATTTTTTGGTGTTCCTGCAAATCTTAGTGCCCATTGTGGTAATGTGTATTCATTGTTGTATTCTTTGAATTCTTGTTCTATATTGTCAGGTAATTTAGCTAGTGTTCCACCTTTTACTGGTTCCATTACTATTACATCTAATCCATATTTTTCGCATAGTTCATAGTTTTTACGTGCTTCTGTAAGGTTACTTTCCCAGTCTAGGTAGTTTAGTTGTAGTTGTACAACGTCGAGTATGTCTCCATATTTTTCTAGTATTTGTTCTAGTAAGTCTGATTTATCATGGTAGCTTATTCCTACTTTTTTTGCTGTTCCTTCTTCTTTCATTTTTGCTATGTATTGGAATGTTTCTGCTTTTTCTGCTAGTGGTAGAAAAGCACTGTTTATGTTGTGTATTAAAAACACGTCAAAGTATGTTATTCCTAATCTTTCTAGCATTACGTTTACTAGTCTTTCATTGTCTTCTGGTCCTGTAAGTAGCCATGTTGGCATTTTATCTGCTATTTTAAATGATTCTCTTGGGTATCTTTCTACTAGTTGTGTTCTTAGGTGTTCTTCAGATTTTTCTTGGTGGTATGCGTATGATGTGTCAAAGTAGTTGTAGCCTTGATTCATGTAGTAGTCTATCATTTTTGAGAATTCTTCATCATTAACTTTTGAATCATTATTTTTGTCTGTGAGAGGTAATCTCATTGCTCCAAATCCTAGTATTACGTCTTTACTCATTTTTTTAACTCCTTATTTTACATATTAATAATCATAAATATTTAAATATCTTAATTGTAATTTATTTTATTTTTATTAGTATTTATAAATTCTGTATACTAAGTATATTATTGACTTTATCAAAGATTATATATATAAACTTTATTTTTATTACTCTGTAAACTCTTGACTTTATCAATAATTATATATATCAAAAATTACAATAAATAATAATTGACAATGAAAGGGGGTTGACAATGGAATATTCATTCAAAAAAGAAAATCTATCAATGACATTCTTATTCAGCATATACATCAAATTACAAAACAATGCATACAATAAACTATTAGAAAACACAGGAATACACATAAAACAAGCTATGATACTTTTAATACTAAAAAACAAGGAATACGTCTACCAAAAAGAAATTTCAGAAATACTAAATATGGATGGGGGATTACTTACAAGATATATACGAAAACTTGAAGACCACCAATACATAGAACGCATCGAGGACGATGAAAACCGCAGGCAAAACAAAATAAGAATAACCAAAAAAGGCAATGAATTAGCAAACCTTCTAAAAAAAGAAGAACGCGAACGAGAAGAAGCTATCATGGAACATTCCCCAATCTCAAGAGAAGAACTGATAGATTATCTACTAAAAATTATAGAAATATCAAAAGAATATGATGAAGGAAAATAAAAAGGAGGAGAATATGAACTCAAAGGATAGAGGAAACAATAGTAATATAGAACTAATAACTGGAGACTATAAACAAGCAATAAAAAAATTAGCATGGCCAATGATGGTCAGTATGTTTCTAGTAATGGCATATAACTTAGCAGACAGTATATGGGTAGCAGGTTTAGGATCAGATGCATTAGCAGCAATAGGATTTATCACCCCTTTATTCATGATACTAGTAGGATTAGGTAATGGAGTAGGAGCAGGAGCAAACAGTCTTATAGCAAGATATATTGGAGCTAAAGACAAAGATGGAGTAAATAACGCGGCATTACATAGTCTAGTACTGACATTAATAATTAGTATACTAGGATCAGTAGTGATGTATATAATACTACCAACATTACTAGAGATTATGGGTGCTGGATCTTCAACACAATTAGCACTAGATTATGGAAACATAGTATTTATGTTTATGATAGTATTTATTTACAGTAACGTTGGAGCAGCAATCCTAAGGTCAGAGGGTGATGTAACACGTGCTATGTATGTTATGGCTATAACAGCAATACTAAATATAGTATTAGACCCGATTTTCATATACATACTAGGTATGGGAATAGCAGGAGCAGCTTGGGCAACAGTTATATCAGCAACAGTTAGCTGTGCGGTATTATTATACTGGATGCATGTAAAGAAAGATACCTTCATCGATTTAACCCTTAGTAACTATCATACTAGCGGATACATATATAAAAACATATTAACTGTAGCAATACCATCTACAGCAGAAAATTTAATATTCAGTGTATTAGGTATATGTATAAATTACTTCCTTGTAATAGTATCAGGAAACGTTGCAGTAGCTACATATACAGCAGGAATGCGTTTAATACAATTATCAATGATACCATTAGTAGGATTTGGTACAGCATTACTAACAGTAATTGGAGTATCCTATGGAGCACATGACTTCAAGAGATTAAATGATTCATTCTATTACACTTTAAAATTAGGATTATTAATCTCTACAATTATGGCAGTGATATTCTATATATTTGCACCACAAATAAGTATAATATTTGCTTATGGTTCAACAGCATCCCTTGCACCAAGAATAGCAAGTCTAATACGTTTAATGATAATATTCATATATGGAGTATGTCTTGGTATGTTAGGAGCAATGTTATTCCAGGGAGTAGGAAAAGGATTCACCTCATTAACATTAACATTCATAAGAGCATTATTATTAGAAGTAGTTGTTGCCTATATACTGGGTATATTGCTTGGAATGGGAGAACAAGGAGTCTACCTTGGAGTAGTATCAGGTGGTCTTTTAGGTGGTATAATATCATTCCTATATTCAAGATTCTATATTAGTCGTCTAGAACATAATTATACTCAATCAAAATAAGATAAAAAAAGGTATATGAATTATTTCATATACAATTACTACCCACCACTTTTCTAAAAACTATTTTAAATTAATTATCTTTTTCTATTAAAGGATTTACTTTTGATTCAATGATAGATGATGGTTTCTCCATTGCAACATGTATATTATTTAATGTGTATAGTTCAGTTAGATTAGTTAATGCTGTCCACATAATATTTAATGTTTTAGGAATATCTTCTAAATCATTCTGTGATAAATTATCACTACTATTATTCAGTAAATCTTCAAAGAATTTCATTGAATCCTGTATTATTTCATACTCATTTTTATATAATCCAATCTGATGCTTATTCAAGTATCCAATAAAATATTCAAGATAATTATCTATAAATCTAATTTCTCCTGTAATTCCTAATGATTCTATACTATAATCTGTCATAGTTAATCATCTGTAACAAGTAATTATTTAGATTTACCTCTAAAAAAAATAGTAAAAAATTAATTATGGTGGTAAAAAGTATAAGTATTCTATCCATTTGAATTATTAAGTGTGTTTTGATCACTCACATATAATGAAAAACTATCATTACGTGTATAATTATCCTGCCAATAACTCATTACTAATTGGTTATCAGTAAATCTACGAACATAACCATTAGAATACAATACTTCATAAGTATTACTACTATTATCTATCTGTCTACTTCCAACAATAGTAACATTATCATCCGTTGTATTATTAGCTACAGTTGTATTATTAGCTGAGTTATTATCTAAATAATAAGATCCAAATAATATTAGAATTATACCAAAAGCCACAACTAATAACACTAATAATAACTTAGTATCATTATTCATAACTAAAAAACCTCCATAATTTTCTTTGCATATGTCCTTTACCCACTTTTATTATAATTTAACCCAACTAACATAAATACTTAACTAAAATTAAGATAAAAGACTAATAAAATAAAAAAGAAATATATAAATAATAAATGAGAAATCATTATCTATTAATGGAGATTAAAAAATATGGAAAAAACATATGTATTCGGACATAAAAGTCCAGACACCGATACAATAACATCAAGTATAGTAATGGCAAACCTAGAACAACAACTAGGAAATACAGAAGCAAAAGCATACAGACTAGGAAATATAAACAAGGAAACAGAATACGTACTAAACTACCTAGACCTAGAAGCACCAGAACTACTAGAAAAAATAGATGATAATGCAAATGTTATACTAGTAGACCATAACAGTCCAAAAGAATCAGTGGATAACCTAGAAAATGCGAAAATACAGAAAATAATAGACCACCATAAAATCGCATTTAACACCAGCTATCCATTATATGTTAGAACAGAACCAGTAGGATGTACTGAAACAATATTATACAAGCTATACCAGGAAAACAATATAGAAATAACAAAAGAAATAGCATCATTAATGCTATCAGCAATAATATCAGACACACTACTACTAAAATCACCAACTACCACAGAAGAAGACAAAGAAGCTGTAGAACAACTATCAAAAATAGCAGAAATAGACTATGAAGAATATGGACTAGACATGTTAAAAGCTGGAACAGACCTATCAGGATTTACAATTGATGAAATACTACAATTAGATGCAAAACAAATAGACTTTAAAGACATTAAATCCATAGTAAACCAAGTTAACACTGCAAGTATTGATGATGTAATGCAAATGAAAGACCAATTAGAAAAAGGAATGAATAAAATCATCAAAGAACAAGATTTAGATATATTCATGCTTCTAATCACTGACATAATAAACAGTAACTCTCAAGTAATAGCATTAGGTAAAGAAGCAAAACTTGTAGAAAAAGCATACAACGTAAAACTAGAAGATAACACTGTACTTCTTGAAGGCGTAGTATCCCGTAAAAAACAAGTAGTACCCATAATGACAGAAAATGCCTAAAAAGATATAATTAAATAGGTATAACCTCCATTACTACTTTTTTTTAAAATTATGAAAAACTAAATTAAAGTATAATAATACTCCTTTTATCCAGTTATTTTCCTTCTTAATTTATTATTGTTATCTATTTAAACTAATATTTTATAAATATTCCTTTAATCTTTTTTTAATATAATTTTATTAACATTGTTATTAAATACAAGTATTAAATTATTAATAAAATAAATATAATAATAACTATAATTTTCTAAAGAAAGGGGGGAAATAGATATAGAAGACACTATTGAAACATGGATGAAAGTATTAAACATTAATAAGGATGAATATAAATACATTAAAGAATTAGAAGAGAAAAAATACGTGTATTATGCTAGAATTCATGAAAAAATAGACAAAGACAAATTAGATTTAAAATGCATGCTTCTATTACAAAGAGGTACACTTAAAATAATAAAATATAACTTAGATGAAACAGAGTGGTTAGGTAACACTTTAATTTATTATAAGTCTATAGATCTTATTAATACAATAATTACAAGTACTAGAAATATATTAACAGTACAGGTAAATGCTTCTAAAATCTATCTGGAATTCAATGATAAAATAGTAATGCACGAATTCTATAAAGAGTTAACCAGATTAACAAATAATCAGAAACAACGTAGGTTTTTATAACAAAAATATAATCAAAAAGAGGATTTGACATATATGACAGTAAAAATAGATGAAAACAAATGTCAAGGGATAAATAACTGTGGAACATGTTTTGATGCATGTGCATTAAACATGCTTCAGGATGTAGATAATACACCCAAACCTAAAGTTCCAGGATGTGTAGACTGTGGTTTATGCATAATAGCTTGTCCTAGTGATGCAATATCAAAATAAGTAAGAATTGGTGGGGATGTAATCATGGAAATAAGAAATATTAATGATGCAAAACTATTAAATAATGTTAAGGAAATTATTCAACTATGCGAATGTAGTTATAACGATAAAGTTGTTGACTTCCGTATAATTAATAATGAATTAGGTTTAATAGAAGACATTGAATATAAAAATGGTGACGAATGGTCATATGAATATGAGGATGAAATAACTGATAATGATATAGAAATGATAGTTGGCGCTATAGATGAAGCATTCTATGAAGTATTCCATAAAAAGGATATTGGTGCAACTATGAATATGAATCATATCAGCATAAAAGAAAATCCAGAACCAGCACATTTTCCATCAGATTATTATGTGGATGCAAAGGGTCCTATCCTATTCACATTAAAAAAGAATGTAGTAGTTACAAACGAAGAATAAAAAAAATAGGAATAATCTAGACTAATTCTAGAATATTATTCTCTATTTTTTACTCATTTTTATTACAACTTCATTAATAACATCTTTTACCTTATCAACACATTTTTCTCCTTCTATATCTAATCGTGATGTATCGTTAGCTTTAAGATTTGCTTCGTCAAGTACTTTTTTGACAATTACCGTTCGTGAAACACTTATCTTCTTTTGTTTAAGTATACTATTAACACAATTATTTTTACAGCCATTAACTGCTATTATTGGGTATTTATCAATATAATTTATGTATCCATCACGGTTTGCTGATACACTTGACATACATATTGATGAAATATGATTATCTGATTTTGAAAGATCATCACAACTTACCCTTGCAACAAGTCCCATAGGACTCATACCACTACATGCTGCTACGGATACCTTTTCTGACATGTGAATACCTCTTAATTTTTGTTTACATATTAATTATATTTTTATCTTTTTAAACAATTAAAAATAAATAAATTGAGAATAATAACATTATAAATCTTATTAAAAATGTACTAATATCTATATATAAATTAGATGGTATATAATATAATCTACTAAACAAGGAAATAAAAAATATCTGATTTTGAAAGATTTCATAACTTACCCTTGCAACAAGTCTCACTGAACTCCTACCATTACAAGAGGCTACTGCTACTTTATCTAAAATAATTATTTTCCATAATTAAATTTGTACTATTTATATACATGTAATCCTTATATTAATATATTAATTAATCAAAAGATAGATATTAAATATTATATTAAATAAGGAGTGAATAACTTGAATTTTTATGTTATAAATGGTAGTCCTCGTAAAAATAATAACACTGGAAAACTATTAGACGAAGCAGTAGCTGGTATTTTGGATAAAACTTGTGATTTAGATGCTGAGGTTAATGTTGAAATAATTGATTTATATTCTCTTGATTATAAAGGTTGTATGTCTTGTTTTGCTTGTAAACGAATAGATGGTCCTTTTTATGGAACTTGTCCTATAAATGATGACCTTAAACCATTACTTGAAAAATTATGGAATGCTGATGGTATTATAATAGGTACTCCTATCTATTTTAGTAATATTAATGGTGAAACAGAAAGTTTTCTTGAAAGATTTAGATTTCCAAAATATGTTTATGGTGGAGGACCATTATTAGAAAAGAGTATTCCTATGGGATTAATTTACACTATGAATGTTGATGAGAAATTATCCGATAAATTATATAAAGAAACTATTTATGAACCATTGGAATCTGGTTTAAGTGGTCTTCTTTTAAAAGATGTTTACTCTTTAAAAGTATATGATACGTATCAATTTGATGATTATTCCAAATATGAAAATTATCTATTTAAAGAAGAAGATAAAGCTATTCATCAACAAAAACAATTTCCCCGTGATCTTAAGAAAGCTTATGAAATGGGTGTTCAAATAGCAGAAGATACTATTAAGGGAAATTAAAAGGAATTAATCATTCATATTCCTCTATTTTCTTTTTTTGTTGATAAATTTTTAGATAATTTAAGTGTTAATATACATGATATAATTACAAATACCAGATACAATAATGATACATTTATTAATGTTGTATATGTAATTATAATACTTATCATCATGTTTACTAGTGCCGTTCCTCCATCTGTTATTAGGTATGATGTTGATAATACTCCTGCCATGTCTTCTTGACTAGTTTTTTCTACTAAGTTATTCATTGTAGCTGTAAATGTTAATCCACAGAATATTGCTGTTAGAATACTTGATATGATAAATGGTATTATCCATGACATTATTAAAGATATGTTTATTATTACTAAACATGCTGTAAATCCAATTATACCATATTTTTGACCTTTTTTATTTCCAAAATGGTTTATTAGACTACTTCCTAATATTTGTGGAGCCATTATATTAGCATATACTATTGCTGCTATTAGTTTACTATTTGTTCCGAATTGCATTAATGACATTATTGAACTAAATGATTGATAGAATCCTGTGATGGAATATGTTGATATTGTGGCTATTATGGTAATTGGTATGTATTTTCTGATATTATGAGGTATGCTGATTTCTGGTTTTATTGATTTTATTACTCCTTTTTTAGGTGTTACTGTTTCTTTTCCTAATGATATCAAGATTATACAGATTATTAGAATTAGTATTATTGGCAGAAATACTGTTGAGATTAGTGATGGATTATAGTCTACTATTACCCCTGAGTTTATTGCTCCTATACTAAATCCAATTAATGGCATGTTTGTTGCTATTATTACGCCTATATTTGAATTTTCGGGTGAGGTATCTATAATATATGCTTGTATACTACCTGCTGTCATTCCACAACAAATTCCCTGTAATAACCGTCCTAACAATAATAACTGTCCATTATTTACGTAGATGAAGCTTAAACATCCTAGTATACTTAAGATTAATGTTATTCTGATTGTTGGTTTTCTTCCTAGGTAGTTACTTATTTTTGATAGAAATATTAAGCTAAATACGTTTCCAATAAAATATACAACTGTACTGAATGATATGATATTATTTGGTATGTTATATAATGTTTGATATGTTGCATAGAAGGGTATTGCCGTACTGCTTGCAATGAATAATACTGTTATTGTTATACTGGCTACTATGAATCCAATTTTCATCCTTGTATTTTCATTAATCATATTTATTCTCTAATATTAATTTTGTCATTGTTGATTCTTAATAGTATTTAAATAATATTTAATAAAAGCATGCTTATTTTAATCTATTATATTAAGCAGGTTTTTGGATAAAATAGATAGTATTAGATGTATGCTCTTATTTTAATATCGTTAACTTTAAGAATTAATATCTATTAAAATATATATCATTTCTCTTTGAAATACGTTAACCTAGAGAATTAATCAACTATATTAATTATAACTACTAAAAAAATCTTTATATTAAATAAAAAGGATTATTATCAATTAATCTAGTTCTATTATCCATTTAATAACAGTATTGACTCATGTCTCTACTATCTATATAAATAGAAATTTCTTAAAGAAGAAGTTAATTATAATCAGCATAAGAATAAAGTTATTCCATGAGTATTAATAATGATAAGATATACTCTGATTAATATCCTATAAAAGAGATAACTTCATCTGTAAAAAATATAAAAAGAAGATAAATCATTAATAAATAAAATAAAGAACAGACAGAAAGTATAAAACACGGTAAAATAAGGATAAAATTCCTTATAATGATATAACAAAGGTCATATAATTAGATATTAATAAAAAAAATCTCAATCAATCGAATTTGTTTATATGGGTTCTATTTTTTATTTAAAGATAACAAATGGATTAAAAAAGCTTAAAAAACATTTTCCATTAGAATAAATTTATTAGTCATAAACAATTTAAATATATAATAGGTTAGTTATGAAAAAATAATTTAACTAACTATATGAATGTAATTATATCCAAATTATATAATTATAAGGAGGTTTTATAATTAAGCGATATTTTGGAATGATTCTATTACTAGCAACTATGATATTATTAATAGGATCAGTAGCAGCTACAGACACTGCATCCAATGATACAACACATAGCAGTATATCAACTGCATCTAGCTTACAAACTACAACAGCAAGTAGTGAAGCATCAGATACAGATACTGTAAGTGAAAAGATTACAACGCCAAGCACATCAGATACATCTAGTACAGTTTCTGATGAAAATACAGTGAAAACGAATTCAGTAACTTCAACACAATCAAGTTCAACAGTGAAAAACACAACTTCTGTTTCAAGTTCTGATACTAACAGTAATACTCAAACAAAGTCCTTAAAAAGCAGTAATAGTAGCTCATCTAAAACTAGCACAAAAATGTCAGTAACAAATACTACATTATATGGATACTCCAATTATACAATGAAAGCTACCGTCGTAGATAATTCAAGTAAATATGTGAATAGTGGAACAGTAGCTTTTAAAATAAATGGAGTGACTGTAGGAAACACTACAGTAAGTAATGGAAAAGCTAGTTATGTATATCCATTAAACGGCTTTTCTGCAGGTACATATAATATTACTGCTATATACTCCGGTACTACAAAATACAGTTCAGCTAGTGCGGCTGGTACTTTAAATATTAACAAGTATGATACAAAAACTACAGTAACATCAGTGACTGGAAAATCAGGGTCATCAGTAACATTAAAAGCAGTAATTACGACAAGTAACGGTTCTTATGTAAAAAATGGACTTGTTGCATTTAAGATTAATGGAAACACAGTGGGATATGCTAATGTATCCAACGGTGGAGCTAAGTTGGATTATATTATTCCATCAACATATGGATCTACACTATATACAGTCACAGCTGTTTATGGTGGAAATAATATATATTCATCATCAAAAAATAATGGAAATTTAACATTGACTCCAACTGTCGAATCAAAAATAACTATTAAAACAACACCCGTATTAGCAGGTAAAACAACAACAATTAAAGCAATTATAACCACAAATAATGGTTCTTACATAAAATCTGGAATTGTCGCATTTAAAATCAATGGAAAAACAATTGGATACGGTACAGTATCTAATGGTGGAGCATCAATAACTTATACAATACCATCAAGTTATAAGGATTCAACATATACTATAAC
Source organism: Candidatus Methanosphaera massiliense (assembly GCF_028890305.1). Lineage (NCBI taxonomy): Archaea > Methanobacteriati > Methanobacteriota > Methanobacteria > Methanobacteriales > Methanobacteriaceae > Methanosphaera > Candidatus Methanosphaera massiliense. The sequence continues at coordinate 1,294,850 of NZ_JARBXM010000001.1, read as the reverse complement.
AGCAGTATATGGTGGTAATGGTAAATATATTGCTTCTAGAGCAAATAGTACTCTTACAGTTCTTCATAAACAAACAACATCTATAACTGTAAATACTGTTACTGTTAAACCAGGGTCTACTGCTACCTTTTCAGCTGTTATAAAAAGTAGTAATGGGTCCTATGTGAAAAATGGTACTGTTGCATTTAAGATTAATGGAAAAACAATAGGTTCAACCAATGTAACCAATGGTGTAGCTAAGATTAATTACACTATACCTTCTAGTTGGGGTTCATCCTCATATACTATTACTGTTGTGTATGGTGATAATGAATATTATTCTAGTTCAAGAGCTAACGGAACACTTAAACTGAATATTACAAGTAATAATAGTAGTAATTCTAAGATTTCAGTTCCATCTGGTTATGAAAGTTATGTTAAATCTACTTCAAATTGTGACATTACTAATAGTAAGATTGTTAGTTTAGCTAATACTATCTTATCTAAGGTATCTAGCTCTAATACTAAAACTATTGCATCTTATATATTTAGTTATGTGAATAGTATTACAAGTTATACTTACTATTCTAACACTCGTTATGGTGCTGTTGGTACCTTAACCCGTGGTAGTGGTAATTGTTGTGATTTAGCACATCTAGTGGTTGCTGTGATGCGTGCATGTAATATACCGGCAAGGTATTGTCATGCTACATGTACATTCCGTAGTGGTCTAGTAGTAGGTCACGTATGGGCACAGGTATATGTTAATGGAGTATGGTATAATTGTGATGCATCATCAAGTAGTAACACGTTTGGTAATATTGTTAATTGGTCTAAATGTGGAACAATTAAGTATTATACATCTCTACCATTCTAATATTCCTTTTTTTATTCTTTTTTTGTTTAAAATTATTATGATTAATTTTTATTTCTGAATTTTTCTTTATATGTTTAATTCTTATTTTTCTTAAGTAATTATTTATAATACAAAATGATATTTATATATGTAAATATATTATAGGTGATTATAAATGAAAGTATTACTAATAAATGGTAGCCCCCATAAAGAGGGATGTACATAGACAGCACTAACAGAAATAGCAAATGAATTAGAAAAAAATGATATAGACTCTGAAATATTCTGGATAGGAACAGAACAGATACGTGGATGTACTGGATGCAGAGTATGTAAAAAGAATCCTGGAAAATGTGTATTTGATGACGATATCTGTAATGAATTAATCAAGAAATGCGAAGAAGCTGATGGTATGATTAGGTTCACCTGTATACTTTGCTGGTATTAATGGAGGACTCTCAGCAATACTTGACAGGGTATTCTATGCTGGTGGAATTAACTTTGAAAATAAGCCAGGAGCAGGAGTAGTAAGCTGTCGTAGAGCAGGAGCAAGTGCATCATTTGACAGACTTAATAAGTATTTCACATATAATAAAATGCCAGTAGTACCTAGTCAATACTGGAATGTTGTACATGGTAATACACCGGAAGAAGTAAAGCAGGATATTGAAGGATTACAAATAATGAGAACCCTAGCAAAAAACATGGCATGGTTACTTAAATCATTAAAAGATGAACCAACACCAGATTATGAAGAAAAGACCTTCACAAACTTTATAAGATGATATTTTTATTATTATCTTTTCTTTAATTATTTTTTGATTATTATTTGTAATTATTGCTAATTCTTAAATTCTTAATTTTACGATTAATTATTTATAAAAGTATCCATATATTAATATATATAAATATATAGGTGATTATAAATGAAAGTTTTACTTGTAAATGGTAGTCCCCACAAAGAAGGATGTACATACACAGCACTAACAGAAATAGCAAATGAATTAGAAAGAAATGATGTAGATTCTGAAATATTCTGGATAGGAACAAAACCAGTACAGGGATGTATTGCATGCGGAGTATGTAAAAAAAATCCTGGAAAATGTGTATTTGATAACGATTCATGTAATGAATTAATCAAGAAATTCGAAGAAGCAGATGGTATAATAATAGGATCTCCAGTATATTATGCAAGTATAAATGGAGCTCTCAGTGCACTATTAGACAGAGTATTCTATGCAGATGCAGAAAAATTTGCTAATAAACCAGCAGCAGGAATAGTAAGTTGTCGTAGATCAGGAAGTACAGTATCATTCGATAGATTAAATAAATACTTCGCAATATCCAAGATGCCTATAGTAACAAGTCAGTACTGGAACGCTGTACATGGTAATACACCAGAAGAAGTAAAACAAGACCTTGAAGGATTACAAACCATGAGAACTCTAGCAAAAAACATGGCATGGTTACTAAAATCAATACAACACGAAACAGAACCAGAATGTGAAGAGGTAATGTTTACAAACTTTATAAGATAATACTTTTATTATCTTTAACTTTTTTTTTAAAATATAGATATAATAAATAATCTAATAAAAGATGATTCATAGATTACGATTACCATAAATCATCCAATTCATCAGGATTATAACTATCCAATCTAGGACGCTTATCTTCAATCTTATCCACACTAGGTAAATCCCTTAATTTCATTTCTATCAAATATTCATAATAGCCAGCTAAGGTTAAACCACTAACATTTCTACATACGGCACGTGCACGTCTTTGAAGTTCAGGATCAATATTTATTTCCATTTTCATAATCATCAACCATTAAAACTATTTATATAATCAAAAGATAATTAACTTTAACTATAAAAGAGGAAAAATAATATGAATAAAACCGATATAATACTAGATAATATATACAATAGAAAAAGTGTCAGACAATACACTGATAAAAAGATAACAAAAGAAGATTTAGATAAAATAATTAAAGCAGGAATAAGTGCTCCCTCTGGATTAAATCTTCAACCATGGCATTTTATTGTAATACAAGATAAACAAACACTAATTGATATGGCAAGTATACATGAATACTCTGGAATGTTTAAAGATGCTACTGCTGGTATAATAGTATTATATGATACTGAAAAAACATATCAAGGATTAGAAGAATTAGCAATACAAGATCTCTCAGCAGCAACAGAAAATATATTACTAGCAGCAGAAGCACTGGGGCTTGGAGCTGTATGGACAGCTATACATCCAGTAGAAAAAAGAATGAATAAACTCATAAAATACTTTAATTTACCAGAGACTATTATTCCATTCTCTTTAATAGCATTAGGATATCCATTAAAGAAGCAAGAACCATTAGATAAAATGGATACTAATAAAATTCATTGGGATAGATGGTAGTTAATAAAACAAATAATAAAGATTTGATTGATTAAGTAATTTTTTACCATAATAGTAACAAAAACTTAATAATAATAGAATGTATATATTATTATTAAAAAATTATAATGAGGAGATATTATGGTAGAAGTAGTATTAGACAGAGAAGAATGCACAAGTTGTGGAAACTGTGTAGAAGTAGATGAAACAAAATTCACTTTTGATGATGATGACAAAGCTACAATAATCGGTTCAGAAAGAGACGATGGTATGGATGAAATAGAAGTAGATGATGCATCAGTTTATGAAGAAGCTGCAGAAAAATGTCAAGGTGAATGTATAGAAGTATATGATGATTAAATGTAATTATCATAAAACTATTCTTTTTTTATTTTTTTATACTTAAATATAACTTTTTTTTAATTATGATTTTTAATATCAAGAACAGGTGTACCGTCTAACATGTCGACGCCTGTGAAATATATCTTATTATCCTCAATTTTTGTTACAGCGATTATAGATACTCCTATAGGATTAGGTCTTCTTGGAGCATGTGTAGAGAATAATCCTCTCATAGGTCCCACTCCACGCCAAGGCACTGTTAAATCATAGCCTTCTGATTTATGGAAGTGAAATAATAATATATATTCATCACCTATACGTAAATCAGATATACCTTTCATGTATTTTTCATCTAACTCAATGTATGCTTCAACATCTTTTGATTCTGTGTAATTTTTAGGCATTTCCTGTGGATTAGTGTATTTACTATGTATAAATCCTATTGGTTTGTATTCTATTTTATCATTCATATTCTCAAGCCATCTTTTATCATTTTTATAATTATATTATCTTTTAATAACATATTTAAATCTTTTATTAATTAAACAAGAAAAATTAGTCAATAATTAATAGATAAATAAAAAAAAATAAGTAAATTATTATTATATTCCAAAGAATTCATTACGAGCATTAACCATAGCTTGAATATTCTTTAATGGACTAGCAGCTGCTATACCACAACTAGGAGCTACTACATCTACTCCCTTATTTAATGCTTGTAATACCTCTTCTCTTACTTCCTCAGGTGTTCCTCTAAACAAGGTTTTACTTGTTGAAATATTACCACATACTTGACATTTATCTCCTAAGTCATGTTTTACCTTTTGAGCAAAGTTCATGTCAACTGCTTCCTCTATACTTATACCATTATATCCACAGGATAACATGTCCTTTAATATACCGGCTGTATGACCACATATATGTAAGACATTCTGTGATTTCATAACCTCTTCAATATCTTCAAGAGCAGGCCTACATAACTGTTCAAAATCAAGAGGGCTAAGCAAGTCACCAGATGATGTTGGATCTGCTACACAAATCACTTCAGGTTTTACTTCATTTAATTTCCTGATATATGCTGATACTGCTTCTGCTGCTACTTCTATTGCATCCTCTACTGCAAATAAATCTAGGTTAATCATTTTTAGTATTTCTTCCACACCTATTAAATGGCCGGCTACTGTAAATGGTCCTGTGATACCTACACATACGGGTAGATTATCATATCTTTCATGCAATATTTCTACTGCCTCGCATATTACTGGTATTCTGCCTGATTCTTCGAAGTTTTCTGGGATTTCTATATCTTCTGGTTTTTCAAATGGTGATTTTACTACCTCAGGTGTTCTACCACCAGAACCTAAATCTACTTCACATCCCATTGATTCTGCTTCTACCGCTAGACAGAATGGTATTTTCGCATCTTCTAAGCCTGCTAGTTCATATAATGATGCTCCTAGAGTTGCCATTTGTTCGGGATCTTTATGTGCTGTTGGCCAAGATGTTCCAGTTAATTCCATTGCATCTAATATACCTGATTGTGTAACAGTAATAACTGGAGTTATATCTGTTTGTTTACCATTTAACACGTCTTCTAGATTTTTTTTATAATTTATATCCATTTTCACCACTTTATCCAATATTTAAGATTTAATGAATTTCTTTGTCATAAGTTAAGTTATTATGATAAAGTTCATTATTTAGACAATTGCTTATTTAATCATCTATATATAAGCGCTTTATGTTATTAAATTTAAATTAATTAGTAATATTATATCTACATTGTTTAATTAAACATTGTGAATATTATTATTAAATCATAGATATTCGAATTATAAAATCTAATGTGTAAATTATTGTAATTCTAATATACAATATTCAAATAAAAAAAAGTAATATTAGTTAATTATTTATTAAATATAATTAATTAATAGAAAAAGTATCAAATTAAGTATTAGGGAAAAACCTAACAAGAAAAATTGAAAATATTGATTATATTATTCTACTTAATTCAATTAATAAAACTTAATATATGAATATAAATTAAAAATAACATAATACTAAATATAAATTCAAAAAACTTATAGGGAAAAGATTAAAATGGAAACATTTAACAATGCAAACCTCAGACAATTCCAAACACTTCAACACATTATTGATAACTCAGATGAAGAACACATAACTTGCATCATCAACATACTAATACAATCAGATAAAATAGATACACCATACTACTTAGATACTAAAATAAAAATAACACACTGTGCTGAAACTATTAATAAGGGTATTGTCCATGCAATGGATGTACTTGAAAATCATCGAATGTATAATATAACTGAAGAAAAATACAATCAAATAAAAACACTAGTTGATAAATTATTTAAAGATAATAATGATTTAAGAACTAAAACAGAAATTACCCCACAAAAGGATGAAATACAAATAATCACTATGAATAAGAAAAAATTACAGAAAACATTAAACGAATATGAGAATCTATTTCAGATTATTGATGATTTATCATAAAATAATTATGTTATATTCATCTATTCCTGACCATTTACTATTTTTTTTATCAAGTATTCATTTAAATAATAATATCTGTTCTAATTTTTATGATTATATTAATGATATATTCACTTTAAATATAAATATATGTAAATATATAAATATAATAAATAGAAAAGGAGATTTTTTAATGAAATACAGGGAAATAGGAAATACCGGGATAAAAATCAGTGAACTATCCTTCGGTGCTGAATGGATGGGAGAATTACCTGACGAAGAAGTTAACAAATTAGTAAAATACTGTGAACAAAAAGGAATAAATGCATTAGATTGTTGGATGTCAGATCCTGATATAAGAAGAAAACTAGGAAATGCAATTGAAGGCAACCGTGAAAACTGGATAATACAGGGTCATATTGGTTCCACATGGCAAAATAACCAATACGTTCGTACACGTGAAATCGATAAAGTAAAACCAGCATTCGAAGATTTACTAAAAAAATTCAAAACAGATTACATGGACTTTGGAATGATACACTACGTAGATGAAATAAAAGAGTACCATGAAATTATGAATGGAGAATTCATAGAATACATACGACAACTAAAAGAAGATAACACCATACACCACATAGGACTAAGTACACATAACCCTGATGTAGCATTACTAGCAGCAGAAGAACCAGAAATAGAATTAATATTATTCAGCATTAACCCTGCATATGATATAATGCCTGCTACAGAAGATATTGAAGATTACTCAAATAAAGAGAAATATACACGTGATTTATCAAGCATTGCACCTGAAAGAGCAGAATTATACCAGAAATGTGAAAATAATAATACAGCAATAAATGTAATGAAATGCTTTGCAGGTGGCCGATTATTCAACGATGAAGACTCACCATTTGGAGTGGCATTCACTCCAATCCAATGTATAGAATATGCACTTACACGTCCAGCAGTGAAATCAGTCTTTGTAGGAGTAAAAAGTATTAAGGAATTAGATGATTCATTAGCATATTACGAAGCTAATGAGGATGAACGTGACTACACCAAAATATTAAAGAATGCACCTAATCATTCATTCAAAGGTCAATGTACCTATTGTGGACACTGTGCACCATGTCCCGTTAACATTAACGTAGCCATGGTAAACAAGTATTATGATTTAGCAAGAATACATGAACAAATACCTGAAAGTATACGAGAACACTATAATAACCTGTCAGCACACGCTTCAGATTGTATTGAATGCGGTCAATGTATAAAAAACTGTCCATTTGATGTGGATGTCATTGACTATATGCATAAAGCAGAAGAATTATTTAATCAATAAGAATCAATTCAAATACATGATAAAATAGCATATATTCTCTAAACTTCTAAACTCCTTTTCTTTTTAACTTTTTTTTATTATTATAGATTATTAATGTATAAATAATTTAGATTATAGAAATATAATATAATATCTTTTCATCTAATATAACAAAATTTTAAAACAATTTATAGGACGTAAATAATGAACATACCTGATAAAATAATTGAATGCAACCTAGAATCACTCGAAGGATATAATTTTCCAGTGAATAAGCCATTCAACCTAGTTGTATATGCAGATGATATTAAATATGAATTTCTTGTTAATCTAAAGGATACTAGCGATAAATTACTAATTCTAGCACCGGGCAGTATTCCTAACAAACATGACAGAACAAAACCTTATTATGAAAGATATAACTGGTACTTTGAAGAATCAACAATATTCATTAATGATCCTACAACTTACATAAATAATGAAATAACAACAGGATGGGGATTAGGTACAATTGATAACTGGTACTTAGAAACTATTGCAGAAATCATTTCTAAAATATCACGGAACCTCTACAAGTATGATGTTAATAATCAATATGGTAACCTCATGTTTTATGGTAGTTTATCAGGTGGATATATGGCTATCATGTTATCAATTCTCGTTAAAAATTCTATTTCAATAGCAGAAGTTCCACAACTTGAAATATTCAGGTCATATCCTAAACCCCTTATTAAACATGTATTTAAGAATATGTCACTTAAGCAGATACATGATAATTATGAGTATAGAATATCAATCATAGAACTAATAAAAAAAGAGAAATATATTCCACGTTCTGTTGTATTACTTGATTATACATTTGATTTAGATCTTAATAAGGAGTATTTCTCGTTCTTCCAGAAGTTATGTGAATTACCTTACATTAAAAAAGATGATAAAAATAATATTAATGTCAGGATAATTGGTAGAAATAAGGGTCATGAAACATTAAAACCTTGGCAGTTAAGAGATGTTATTAGTAATGTTAATAAAATTATAGATACTAGTTTTTATGATGTATCTACCATACACAAAAATAAGATTATTGAACAAGAAAAAAAGATAAAAGAGTATGAGGAAAAATTGAAAAATGAAATCAATCAGATATCCATCAATAATAAGGAGATTGCCCAATATCAGAATGAACTAAAATATCATCTCGAGAAGATTCATGATAATGATAAATTACTTGAAGATTATAAGATAGATTACCTAAGCGAAGAAGACCAAATACAAGCTAATGATAAGAAAATAGCAGATTATCAAGTAGAATTAGATAAGTTAAATAGGAAGATTATTGAAGAAGATACTCAATTTAAGGAATATAAACAGGAAAGCACTAATAAATACAATGAGTTAAAAGAAAAATTAATTATACGTAACAAGGTTACCCTTGAATACTATAAATTAAAAGGTTCATTAAAAAAGAAGTTAATATTATGGATACCCTACGTGTATATCCTACTCAAAACCAGGCCATTTAATGAAACATTCATTAATATAAGATTATACCGAGCACTACAGGATAGTGAATGGTTTGATGTAGGATTTTATTTAGTAGTATATCATGAACTTTCAAGGAAAAAATGGTGTAAATTCTTAACTCCTGAAACACATTATGTCTGCTATGGATTTAATGAGAAAAAGTTACCACATGAAGATTACACATGTGTAGATTCAAAGAAAGAATTACTAAGATTACTTAAAAAGTAATCCTTAACAACCCTTATGCGTATAACTTTTTTAATTGTAATCCGGGCTTAGAACAGTTTTCTATCATGTATCGTATTATATTATCTATATCTGATTCATACATTTCTGCATTCTCTAACTGACTTGCGATTATATTAAAATCATCATCACTTAAAGATAATAAAAATTTCCTAGTTTCATTATAACGCTCAGTATCTTCATTAATCAACATGTCAGTATACATTGTAAATTTCTGCATATATACTTTGTCAAGATCCTCACCAGTGAATATTAACTCACCAGCAACAACACCAGCATATATTCCTGAAGCAATAACATCCTCTAATTTCATATTAGTTAATGGATTAATAAAACCAGCAGCATCACCAGTTATCATAATATTATCATCAACACGTTCACGACTAATACCATTAATCGGAAGTATACGGGATTCTTTATCTATAATAGTATAATCATCTAATTTCTCTGATAAAAAGTTATCCAATAACTCCTCAGAATCTGAATCATTACTATTTAATGTACTTAAACCAATATATGCATTATTTTCATCCACTGGTAATATCCATGCATAGCCACCAGGTGCTACACTACCAAAATACATATTAATATTATTATCAGCACCAACATTAACAGATTTAACTTTATACTGAACTATACTACGCGTGTTTTTATCTGATAAATCATAGTCCAGATTAACTTCTTTTGTCATATTAGAATCTAAACCCTCAGCTATGATAAGTATATCAGTAGTTATTTCTCCTATATCAGTATTATCTACAGTTACAACTACACTACTACCATTTCTACTGATACCTGTAGCCTTTGTATTAAAATATATTTCAGCATTACTATCTAATGCCATTTTCTTTAAATCCTTATTAAATTTATCTAAATCAACAATATATGATTTTTCAGGCATAGCAATAGTTGAATCATCTAATACAATTCTATTATTATCTGGTGAATTTAATGTAAAACCATCCGTAGTATTTAGAATCCAGTCAGGATTAGATTTAATATTAAGCTGTCGCAGATTAGTTTTTGTTATGTACTCAACACCATTTGTAGAGACGTCCTCCTTTTGTTCTATTACTACAACTTTATCTCCCTTAGCTGTAGCTTCCTTTGCTGCACATAATCCAGCAATACCTGCACCTATTATTAAAATATTTGTATTCATCTTATCACTTTTATTTTTTAAATAATCAAAAATTCTATATAATTTAATTTATCTTTTTTATACTATTATTTTTATTATTTCAGAAGGATTTGAAAACAATTTAATAATTATAATAAACATTTATTGTGATAATTTTTTAAAATAAAAGAGACTAATATAATAAATAGAGTAAAGGTGATAATATGACATTTCAAGATAAAACTATTGAAGAGATAATCAATGACAAGGAATACCCATTAATAAATGTGTTAAATGATGTAATTGATAGAATTAAAAAACTTAGCGGTGAAATAACAGAAAAACGAGATGATTCATCTATCTCATATTATATACGTAACATGAATTTCGCCACCATTATACCAGAAGAGGATTATGTTCTTATTAGAATTGAAATGCCATACGCCAGAATAATAGATTTATCACAGGCATGCCAAGTTGACTACTATAAAGGTAAAAATGGTGTTGACATAATAAACTATCATATTAACAGTGATTTCGAAAAACAATACGGTATTAGTCTAGTACGACAAGCATTCACCTATTTTAAACGATTAAAATTATAACATCTACTATTTGATAAGGTGTCTTATATGAATAAGGTAAATGAACTAGTTAACAAGATTAAAGATTCGGAACTAGAAAAAGAGAAAAAAGAACGCCGAAAACAAAAGAAGGATAAGAATTAATATTACTTTTTTTACATCTTCATCCAACTAATTTTTTTTATTTATTATGATTTATAACCATTGGATTATATCCTTTATAGTGCTCAAATATTTTCACAATATATTTTAAGACTGTACCTACAAGAAATGCGGATATAATTGTTCCAATATTAACGCTACCTGGTGAATGTATCATAAATAAACAAACACATAATGATACTACTACCATTGTAGTGTCAAATATTATTTTAATTCTATGAAACGGCTGCTTAGTAACTATAGTAACAGCCTGCATTGCTCCTTCACCAGCAAGAGGTAGTAAGTTTGGTGGTAAGTATAAAAAATTTTTAATTAGATTGATTCTATTATTTAGGATATAATTTTATAGTTGTAATGACAAATTATTATCTAAATTTCAATTAATATGGAGGATGAATACTAATGAATATTAAGAAATTATCTTTAATATTAATATTCTTGATGGTTTCTTGCCTGTTAACTACTATTGTTTCAGCTGATGATTCTGAGGACAGAATGGTTAAACATGATTTCTTCCCAGTAGACTTTGTATTTGAGTATTCTGATGGTAATACTACTGATTACAAGGGTGATCTTGGTCTTCAACATGCTTTTTGTACAAATACTGAGGATAATGCTACTTATAGACTAAGTCCTGGTAGTGTAAGAGGTATTGCATATGCTACCAAAGGTACATTTAAATTCAATGAAACTATTCAGACAACCAGATATAAACTCACAGATTCTGATGTATTTGGAGTACTTTTCATGTATTACAAGAATGGTACTGAAATAAAATCTCTTGACATTAGTGATAATGATTTAACAGCTGACCAAAGACAATACTTTGATGATTATAATCAACAAAGACAAGAGTATCTTGAACAACAAACTGCTGATGAGATAGATTCAATGAGTATTCAACAAGGTTATCAATATAGTCATCAGAAATCACATCAATCTGGACTAATATTTGGTTCTCATGGTGTAGGTTATTATAGATCATTTTAAATATAGATGATATTACTTCATCTATTATTCTATTTTTAAAAAAAAAATTCCAAAATTAGTAGTATATATAAAAATAAAAAAAGAAATAAAATATGTAATCTATTTTTATAATAAGTAATGTATTTTTACTAGATTAACAATTTGTTTTGCTTCATTTGCTTGTTCTGAGGGTACTTTAAATGAAAGAGGTGCACTGAATGCTGCTCCTTCTGCTGTTACTGTTGTATTGTTTGTTACACCTATTTTTATGTCTACATCAAAATCTAGTGTACCTGCTGTTTCAAATGATATTGTTTTTATTGTATCTTTCGGGAAGAATTTTACTTCTACCTTTTTTCCTGTTAATCCTTGTACATCTACATCATATATTCCATAGTTTGTTAGTATAATTTGGTCTCGTAGGAATTGAAATTGTTGTATGATTTCTTCTCCTTCTACAAAGAATTCTGATACGTAATCGGTACCTGTTTCTACACTTGCATATCCTGCTAATTTATCAAATAAAGCCATAATTTCACCATGTGCATAATTAAATAATTTTTATCTTTAATAAGTAGAGAAAAGAAGTATATTTAATGATTATCTTTTATTTTTGCTATTCACTTTAATTTCTTTTAGAATAAGTTTATTGAAGATATAACATTTTTTTAAAAATCAATTATAGTATTTTACCAAATGTTTATACCTAAATATTCATTAACCCAATTTGTGTAAAATGATGTTAAATCAACTATTTTATAGAATTCACGTTCAAATATTTCTATTAATTTGTTTAAATTTTCATACATTGATTTATATATTTTAGATTTAATTTTACGCCATACATCTTCAATTGGATTTAAATCAGGGCAATATGGTTTTAAAAAGATTAAATTTATGTTCAATATTTCACAGGCTTTTTCAACAATTTTAGCATGATGTATTCTTGCGTTATCTAAAATAATATTTATTCTTTTTTCTTTTGAGTTTATTTCCATTATTTTTGGATTTGATAGGTTATTCAGTAATCTTAATCTTTTTTCATACCCTATTTTTCTTGAATTGTTGTTGTCTTCTTTCCTGCAAATCTTTTGAATTTTTTCTATGGAAATTTGTTTGGAATTGTCATTATATAGTTCATCATTGATTTTATTTATCAAATCCATTTCATTTAGTGATTTAGAGGATAGATATTTTTTTATTTTTTCATCAGATAAGTTTTCATTGTTTATTGCATCTTTGATTAATTGTTTACCTAATCTATTAGTCATGTTTTCAATACGGTAATGGCATAAGGTAATTACAAAGTGAAATGCATTGTTTTTTGTATTTACCTCCATATATGAGTTGCAATTGATTCCTTGAAATCCAGTTACATTTATTCCAAATTTTACTGGATGTTTTGTTTGTATATTTTTTTCTCCAGGAGCATATAATATTCTTGTAACATTTGGAACATTTTGACAAGATGTTTCATCTAAAAAAGCAAAATATTCTGTTTGTATGTCTGTTGTCTTTAGTTTTTTTTAAGATCTTCTTCAGGATTCTTAGGACGTGTGTTGTATTTAATGAATGGTTTTCCATAGTTTAAATTTAATTTTTGTCTTGTAATAACCCATACTTGCTTCTCACTATATGTTATACCATATTTTTCTTTAATTAAGTTTCGTACATCTTTTAAATTATATTTCTCTTCATTTCCAGTTATGATTTCATTCAATTCTTTTAATTGTTGATCAGTTAAATATGATTTTCTTCCACAATTGGAATAATTTGAAAATAAACCATCAACGCCATTTTCATTATATTGTTTGACCCAACGTTCGCCTGTTTTTCTTGAAATATTAATGTTTTTTGAGGCTTTAGCAATACTTTCACCATTTGCAACCATGTTAATTAACAAAAGACGCCTATAAACAGTGTAATATTCCTTGTACTCTTTCAGCATGTCTGAAATTTCTGAAAGTTCTAAATGTTTTTCAATTTTATTATTAAATTTTTCCATGAATATACATTTATAATCCATTAGGTATAAACTTTTAGTAAAAAACTATAATTCTATAATCTTTTCTTATAGGAATATTAATTAATTTTAATATATAAATGTTTTGTTACATCACATGATTATTAATCATTATAAAAAGCATATATTATTTAATAATAGTTAATGTAAAAATTTATTATAAATTATTGATATTGTTCAATAATAATCTAAAAAAATGAGTTTTAAGAAATATATTTAGGATAGATATCCTAAAATATTTATTTTTCTGTTGTAGGTATTACTAGTACAGGTACTTTTGAGTATCTGATTGTTTTTTCTGTTACACTTCCTAAAAGGAATCTGTCTAGCATGTGTTTACCACTGCTTGCAATTACTATTAAGTCTATGTCTTTTTTCTCACTGACTTTTAGTATTGCATCTACTGGGTTTCCTTCTACTGATAGTGTTGATACTTTAGTAGCAAAGTCTGAATCAATCTCTTCTATCTGCTTTACTACTCTTTCTGTTACTACTTCACTTTGTTTTTCAAATACAGATAGTGCTTCATCAGTTAATGCATCTTCTGGAAGGCTAGTTAGATGTTTACTATCCACTACATTTAATACTAGTATTTCTGCATCCTCATCTTTAGCTATTTCATATGCATGTTTTATTGCTTTGTATGAATTTTTAGAACCATCTGTTGGTAATAATATTTTTTTATACATAAAATATCACCCCTATTGTTGATTATATATATTATTATATGATTTATTTAATTAATAAATGTTATTTAGTTATTGTATTATATTATACATTTTTCAAGTAAAATTAATTATCATACGTAGTTTATCTAAATGTATAATTTATTTAAGAAAAAAAGAGTTAAAGTAAAAATGGAAATTTTATGTGAAATTTCCAGGTAATATTTTGTTCTCAAGATAATAGTTACTAGTTAGTAATAACCCATCTTTTTCGAAGTAATCCTCATCATTAGCTAACAACTCTTCAATCATGTCAATAGCTTTATCTGTTCTCTGATATTTTAGTTTATATTTAGGATATTCCTTATTTCTGTTAGATGGTTGTATTAACCATAAATTACCATTATCTCTGTTTAGAAGGGTTATTGAATCATTGCTTTTATTATGATAGTATACGAATTTAGGATTTACATTACTGATATATGCTTGCTCAGTATACTCCTTATTATTCTCAGATTCATCATCAAGGGACAATAATCTCTGATTATGAATATTATCTATTTCAACACTGTCCTTATGTTTCTGTCTTAGTATCTTAAATGGTCTATATATTATAATATAAGCTATGAAATAGAGTATTAAAGCTACTGCTATTAATAATAATATTATTATGTTGAATAATTGTGAAATTACACATAAGAATACCCATAATATTATCATTGTTATTATAGTTAGATTATCAGGAATAATATTCACCCTTCTAAATAATTATTATTACTTCTTGTTTACTTCTATATACAATTAGATATTTAAAAATTATATTTATATCCTGGTTCTATGTGAAATTTTATTACTTAGTTTTAAGAAAAATAATAATTATATTAAACTAATATAATTGGAGAGTATTATTTTGAGAGAATCTAGTGGCGTTATAATTGCAATTATTATAGTGGCTGTTGTAGCTATTGGTGCATTCGGTATTTACACGTTTATCACGAATTCTGATTTAACTCATCCAGAACAAGCAATAAACCTTCAACAAAATAACAGTACTGTTAATTCTACATCAAATGGCAGTACAGCTAATAGTACTGCAAGTAATCCTGCAAATACTACAGCAACAACAGCTACATCTATGAATATTCAACAAGTACAAATTACTACAGGTTCTAGTTTAAGTAGTAAGAGTCATGCAGATGTATATGTAGGTAAGGAACATGCCGGGGAATCTGTTACTATTAGTACTTTATATTCACGTGACGGTAATACCTTAAATGATGGTAATGATGTTTCAAAAACCGTTGATTCTGATGGTTATGTCCATGTAACCGCTGCTGTAGCATCTAAATATTATCCAGATACATGTGTAGTTACTATTTCAGGTCCTAGTGGATCAGATAGTGTAACTTGTTATCTAAATATTGAATCAGGAACACAAACATGTAACTTTTAATTTATAGGATAGAAAGAAATAGTAAATTTAATATTTCTAAAAAATAGTTATCCTTTACTCATTTTTTTTAATCAATGTTTAAATTATTTTATTATAATAAATTAAGTATATTATTGTTTTATATTATTAATCAGGAATTATTTAAGATAAACAAAAGAATCTAATAATATATATTAATAAAAGAGTATATACTTAAGTTAAATTTTATTTTACAAGTTTTAACAAGAAAATAGCAGAATATCACTGATCATATATAATAGATGTAATCTTCTTTGAAAAAAAGGAATTGGATAGAAAATAATCAAGAATTTTATCTAATATCCTAATTTTGATAATTTACATTTTGTTTATTAATTAATGGATATGATATTAATGTATCAGAGTTTAAATCTTCATTATTCATGTTAACTGCATTAATTTGACTATTTTCATATGTTTTATAATAATAAATTCCTTTATCAGTATTTACGCATGAAGAATATATTGTAATTTCATATTTATCTGGTTCACTGATAAATGCAAGGCCTCTTTGTTGTTCTACTGATCCTAAAATGTGGAAGAATTGACTTACACTTTCAAGTTCATCTTCACTGGATAATGAATTCATTTTAGTAAAACTTGCTTTTACAAACCTGGACATTGAAGATAAATCCCCCGGTAATCCTAATCCACCCATTCCTCTACTGTATGGCATTAAATCTAATTCTGTACTAAATGTGTTGTCTGGTGTTTTACTAGATAAATATCTATAATTGTTTAAGTTAAATAGTTGTTTATCAAATGGAGGATTATTTGTTAAAACGCCTACTGGATTATCATAAACTTTTAATCCTTCTTTAACTGTTTCTACAGTGATGGATTCATTCCTATCAGAGATAATCCAGTGCAGTGATGAATTAGGAAGTTCGTCTGAAAATTGAATGTTGACTATGTTTAGATTATCCAGTAGTTTTCTTGCTTCTTTAACATTACTACATTGTGATAATATCCATGGAATAAATTCAAAAGATGCTACGTTAGTTTTTTCATTATCTACCTCTTTATAATCTGCAAACTCACTGAAGTTTAAACCGGCAACACTTAATCCTTTTTCATTTGTTGCATCATAATATAATGGATAAGTTTCTATACCAGCAGTAACACCAATAAAAGCATAATGATTATCTATTGTATCTTCAACTCTAAATTCCAAAGGATAATTTCTAGGAGTTATAGTAATTTTTTCATTATAGGACAATTCATAATCAAAATTACGTCCGAAATAATGGTCTTTTGATATATAATTTGCTGCTGTACACATTTTTCTGCCTCGATTACTAATTGTTTAATATTATAATAAAATATATGTTATAACTTAACTATTAATTTTTCTTAAAAATCTAAGTATTTTTCACTCAAACTAAAGATTAACTAGAAATAATGATTTATCAAAAAATTTTATAACTTGAACGTATAACTTATCAGTTCAATTGAATCATTATCCCTGTTTAATCATATTAATTAGATAATATAATTTAATTAAAAAAGGTTTTGAAAAAGATTATTAAAGTCATAACTTTAACAATAATCATTTAATCTTAAAAATAAGTTGAAATAGGATACTATCATTCATTTAAAAGAAAATACAAAAAAGGTATATAATATAACTCATAGAACGTTTTAACAGAATATGAAGAATTTATAAAAAAAATATTTCATCAATTTTCTAGATAATGTTGGGATAGCATGAATAATGAAGAAAAAAAAGAGTTAATTAAAGACTTTGAACCTTTTTTCAATGTACATTTATTTATTAATAAAGACGTTGATGAAGTTGTTTCTTGCTTATGTTTCACATTGGATAATCATGAAATTAAATATGAAGATAACTTTTTTAATCTTCTGGGATTTGGAAATAACTATTTAGATAATTTCGAATGGAAAAAATTTATAAATACGTTTTTTAGTCGAATTATCGATTATGAAAATACTATTGAACGTGTTCAGCAATTAAATAATGCTTTAAAAGATACTAAGTTTAAATCTGCTTTTATAGATAATATTTTTTATGATACAGGTGAAAAGATAATATGTTTACAGCATACTTAGTAAGTGTTACTATAGATGATAAACCAGGATTATTTGTTACTATTATACATGATAAAGGAGTAATTGAAGATAAAATAGGTCTTATGGAAACATCCAAACAAAAGGATTTATTACTTAAAGAAGTTCATCACAGAGTTAAGAATAACTTACAAATTTTAAATAGTTTAATAAATCTTCAACAAAGATTTGGATATTCTGATCATAGTATAATTGATTCTATGAAACTATTTATCTCTTCAATGGCCTTGATACATGAAAAAATCTATCATGGAAATGATTTGGGATATGTTGATTTATCTAGCTTCTTTAATCAATTTAAAGACCTCTTTTCAGAAATGTACTCTAGTTTCGAAATCGATTTCAAGTATACTATTGAAGAAGATTTATCATTAGATGTTCAGACAATGATTCCATTATTATTAATTCTTAACGAAGAGTGTATAAATTCAATTAAACATGCTTTTCCTGATGATTTTGAAGGTGAAAAAGAAATCTTTTGTCATTTAGAAACAGAAGGCGAAAATATCCTGTTTACATATAAAGATAACGGTATTGGATTAAACGACAGTGATAATGGTGACTCATTAGGTCAAATACTTATAACAGCTCTAGTTAAACAAATTGATGGTAAAATAATTATTATCAACAAACATGAAAAAGGTTTTATTTCAAAAATTAAATTTCCTTATCGTAAAAACTAATAAAGGAGTGTGTTAAAATAACAAAGATCATGGTAATCGAAGATGAAGCTATAATAGCTTTAGATTTATCTTATAAATTAATAGATAAAGGATTTACTGTTTATCAAACTGATGATTATTATAAAGCATTAGAATACATTCCAGATAAAAAACCGGATATAATTATTATAGATTTAAAACTGAAACATGGTTACAATGGAATGGATATTTACAATAAATATAAAGATGATGATTATAAATTTATTTTCATTTCTGGTCAGGATCATACAAAAGAATTAGATGAGTTAATAGAAACGGGAAAAGTGCAATTTATAGATAAACCATTTACTTTCGAGGACTTATTTAAAAAAATCAATTCTATATTAGATAGTTGAATCCTATAAAATTTTAATATATAGAAGTATTGAGTCATGTTAAATTAATATAATTATTTAATAATCCATTTCTAATTTTTTTTATAAAAAAAAGCAAGTTAACAGATTAGGTTAATTAATTTTTCCATAATAACTTTACTGGCTGGCTTTAAAATAATATTTTATAAAGTTAAAAATAAATAAATATTTAAATTATAATAGATAAAATAATTCTCGAAGTAATAATAAAAAGGACTTTCATATTCTTTTATATTAGATTTTAAAAAAATATTTAAAATATCTAGTTTAATCATGATTTAAGGAAAAATAAGACAATATTATCATGATATTAAATCTTAAAATAATTAATTTATAAAAATTTTTTCAAGTCAAATATTTAGATGATTTTTATGAAAAATACTATATTAATTGTAGAAGATGAATCAATTACAGCACTCGATTTAAAATTTACTCTTGAAGAATTAGGCTATAACGTTATAGATATCACAGATAATGGTCAAGATGCAATTAATATTGCAGCTGAGACATCACCTGATTTAACAATTATGGATATTAAATTGAAAGGTGAAATGAATGGTATCGAAGCAGCTAAAAAACTTTCAGAACTTAATTTACCGGTTATTTTTCTAACCGCATACACTGATGATGATACATTTAATAAGATAATAAATGATTTATCTGTTTATGGATTTATTTCAAAGCCATTTAATAAGAAAACTATTGGTATGAGTATAGACTTTGCAATTAAACGTGCGAAAATCGATGCTGAAAAGCTTAACATTGCCCATGGATTTGTAAAAAAATAAAGATCTAATTTTATTAAATTTTCTATTTCTTATTTCATTTAAATTTAGTATATTGCTTTTTTTTCTATCAAAATTATTACTATTTAATATAAATGGAAAAATATTCTTTCCTACTTATTATATTTGAGAAATATCTATTTTCTTTATATTTTTTTTAATTTAAATCAATATTTTTTTTATTTCATAAACAGAAAAATAGAACGTACTCTTTATTTATTTAAAATAGACTAAACTATTAATATCAATAAGAGTAAATATTAAATAATACTTTTAGATTAATTTAAATAAGATATATACAATTCTAAAAGATTAATAAAAATATCATAGGTTTTAACCCTTTATTAAAACAAAAATCTAATGAAATATTTTTTCACATCAAATGAGATTATTTTTTTTTTACATTAAAAAAATAAAAGAGGTGTAATATTGGATGATTATAATGAAAATTTAAAATTAGATAGTTTTTTAAATAAAGATGATTCAAACCAGAAAGAAGTTAATAAAAGACAAAATTCTGATAATAGTATTGATTTCACTGAGGATAAATCTTTTGATGAAGGTAATAAAACAGTAGATTTAGATAAAAATATATCTGATGATAATCTTATTTATGAAATTGCTAATAGTGAAATTTCTTCATTAAAAGATGTTGATGATGCTAAAGAATTAACTATAAATATTAATGATGAACCGACTATCAAGAGCCTAAATGAAAGAATTCCTAAGGTATATATTGTTTCTAAGAATAAAAAAGCTATAAGAAACATTGAAAAAACATTAACAAATGAGCATTATGATCTTGTAGGTATTTCAGATAATAGTGAAGAAGCTCTTTACTTTATCGAGGAGAATTTGCCAGATATTGTTTTTTTAAGTTTAGATATAAATGGTAAAAAAAATGGTGAAGAGTTAGGTAAATTAATTAACAAATTAGATATTCCTATAATTTATATCTTCAATATCGAGGATAATTTAACTCAAAGTAATTTTATAGAGACAAATTATGGATTTATTTTTGATGAATATTCAACTAATGAAATTAAATTTGTTATTAAAGTTGCTCTTAAAAAACACACATCTAACGTGAAAACAGTAATTGATGTTAAATCAAGGATGACTAAGAAAAATATTGAATTAGGTATTGAGAAATTATATTCTGGATTACTTCTAGTTCTTTCAATAATTCTTATAATATCAGGTATTATAGCAAAGAATGTAACATTCCTGCAATGGATTATTTTTATTCCTTCTGTAATGATGATATTTCTAGCAGTGATAAGTTTATTTAAAATGGAAGAACCAAAACCCTATGATAAACCACCATTTGTATCAATTATTATTCCAGCACATAATGAACAGTATACTATTGAAGATACCGTTAGAAGTATTGTGAATATGGATTATACATATAATGGTAAACCTAATTATGAGCTTATCGTGGTAAATGATGGTTCTGATGATAAAACTGGTGAAATTTTATCTGATCTTAAGAAGGAATATCCTCATTTAAGAATAATTACTCGTAAACCACCTAAATCAGGTAAAGGTAAGGGATTTGTACTCAATGATGCATTAGCATTATCTTATGGTTCTATTCTAGGAGTTTTCGATGCTGATACATGGGTAAAACCAGATTTTTTAACTAAATTGATCCCATATCTAAATAATCCTAAAGTACAGGGTGTTCAATGTCGAGTAAGAATGTATAATAAAGATTATAATTTCCTAACTAACATGCAAGATGTAGAATTTTCAGGTTTTGGAAACATACTTAGAGCTAAAGATAATCTTAAATTTAATGGATTTCTTGGCGGAAATGGTCAATTTGTTAAAAAAGATGCAATAATTAAAGCAGGTAAATGGGATGGATTTGCTGTTACTGAAGATTTAAATCTAAGTGTTAAACTATTAATTAGTGGTGGAGAGATAAGATATTGTCCAGAGGTTTCTGTTTACCAGGAAGCTGTTGATAATTGGCATGACTTTATGAAACAAAGAGTTCGCTGGGCTATGGGTAACTTCGAAACATTATTTGTTTATTTCTCCAGAATTCTTACATGTAAATTACCTTTCTACAAAAAGGTGGGTATTATTTTCCATATAAGTAATTATGCATTTAATTTATTCATTTTCGTTGGTTTTTTAATATTTATCATTAATATAATTGGATGGTTTGTGTTACATATACCTACGGTTATCCGTATGGAAGCACCTTTAATAATTGGTATTATTTCAGCGGTTGGATTTTTCCCTGGAATAAGTATTGCACTTATACGTGATGACAAGAAATATCTTAAATTTATCAAGGATTTAATAGAGTATTGGATTTATTGTTTCCACTTAATCCCCTTGTTCTTTATAACAATGTGGGATATGATAACAAGAGTTGAGAGAAGATGGGCTAAAACTACCCATAAAGGCATAGAAAATGAAGAAAATAAAAATCAAAGATTAGAGGGAAAAAATGAGAAAGAAGGATATGTTAATTAGCTTTATTATAGTTATAATATTTATTTATATAATTACTAATTTAAGTGCTGTTAACACTATTTTATCTTGGAATACAGAGAACCAACTTACTTTTGGAAATAGTACTGTTAATGTTCCACAGGCCTGGAATACTACAGAACAAGTAAACTGGACTGATAAAGCTAAAACCAATAACTCTATTACTAATCGTTATGTTGTATGGGATTTATGGGATGACTGGCCAGAAGGTCATATAACAAGTGTATCTGAGGGAAAATTAAGAGAATTAGAACATGGAAACTATGAAGTGGTGAATAGTACTACTGTTAACTTAGGAGGTAATAATGTATCTAGAGAATATTTCAAGAATCCTTCCAGGGGACCTGAGACAAATAATAGTAATATGGGCGTGACGTATATCTTCCATAGAGAAGATGGAAATTATGCTGTCCAAATACATTACTTCACGGAGCATGATTATAACAATACTACATATAGACGAGAATTGGATGATCGTATGGAAGATTTCATGTCAAATATCCATAATAAACAGTATAATGGTTTTTTCTCTGATATTAATATACTCCTTCATTTCATTGCTAATATGTTAGGAATTAAACTTAATTTCTAATATCTTACTTTTTTTATAATAAATACAAATTTAGGTTAAACTTAAAATATAGCTTATAACATAAGTATAATTACTAAAAAAATATGATTGGAGAATAAAATATTGTCAATAACAGAAATATCAGGACATATTATACTACTAACATTTATATATGCATTATATATGATTCCAAAATCATTAGGTGAATATGAAGGAGTAAAAAAAGAACAGCCAGATCCATTTATAGGAAAAACAAAAGAAAAATGTAAATGGACACATGGAATAACCTTTAAATCAGCAAGTATAGGTTTTATAATACTACTACCTTTACTATTATTTATAGAAGAAATAATTAGAAAATATTTTGGAATAACAATAGCAGCAATCATAATAATTCTAATATTAATACCAATAACTTATTATGAAAGAAAACAATCCAAAATTAACAAGATAGAAGTAGATAAAAGAAACAAAAAAGAAGAAGAATTAAAAGCTAAGAAAAAGAAACTAAAAGAAAATAATTAAATGATTTTAATCATCAAATAATTTATCTAACTTCTCCTCTAATTCTTCATCAGATAAATCATCCTCTTCATCATCTTCATCATTCTTATTTTTATTTAATATTTCATTCTTGTGATTTTTCCAGTTTTCCTGTAATTGTTTTTCAACAGCTTCATCTACTTCAATTACAGGACCAGTATAATCACAATTATTACATGACCACATAGACCAATTTTGTGGTATAATCCACTCTATATTCTCCGAGCCACATCTAGGACAAATTTTAGTTTTCATTTTAATCATAATACAATAATTTTCTTCACATTTATTTTATTCTATCATTATTAATATATAATAATTATTAATTACCAATAACAAAGATAATAATAGAAACAATAGAGGAAACAATATGACAAAGATAGATAAAGAAAAATTATGTGAATGTAGTAAAACAATAGAAAAACTACGAACTAAATGTCCACTAATACATTGTATAACAAATTATGTTACAATAAATGACTGTGCTAATGCAGTACTAGCAATAGGTGGATCTCCTTCCATGGCAAATGAAACTCCTGAAATGAAAGAATTTGTTGAAATTGCAGGAACAACAGTTATCAATCTAGGAACACTATTAGAAGACCAGATAGAACCTATGCAAGTAGCAGCAACACATACAAAAGAAACAGGAACCCCCTTAGTATTAGACCCAGTGGCTGTTGGTGTATCAAAACTAAGAAATGATACAACAATAGATATTATAAACAGGTCATCTGTCTCAGTTATAAGAGGAAACATGTCTGAAATCAAGGCAATAGGCTACTTATATGATATCATTGAGGATAATGCTAAAGCAAAAGGAGTAGATGTAGCTGATGATGATATTATAAATAAAATGAATATGAAGGAAAACTGTGAGATTATAAAAAAAATAGCCAGCAATTTAAATACTATAATAGCTGTATCTGGACCCGTAGATATGATTTCTGATGGAAAAGATGTTTACTTAATAGATAATGGTGAACCAATCATGTCAAAAATCACGGGTAGCGGCTGTATGTTAACCTGTGTAATAGGCTCATTTACAGCTGTTACTAACCCATTAGATGCTGCAATTATGGGTAGTTTATCAATGGCAATAGCTGGAGAAAAAGCTTATAGAAAAGTACAGATTAACAATGAAGGGAGTGGATCCTTTAGAACATACCTCATTGATGAATTATATAAGATGAATGAAGAAACTATAATGAAATATGGAAAATTATATAAAATTTAATATTAGGATGTGATAATGATGATAACAGCAGATTTTGCAATATTACCAGTTGGAATAGATAATACAGAATGTAAAGAATTTGTAACAAAAGCAGTTCAAGCAATAAAAGATTCAGGATTAAATTATCAGTTAACAGGTATGGGAACTCAAATTGAAGCAGATAATTATAAAGAATTATATACTGCAATAGCTAAAGCTCAGGAAGCAGTATTTACTGCTGGAACTGGTAGAGTATATACTGTTATTAAAGTTGATGATAGAAGAGATGTTGAAAATAGAACATTAAATGCAAAGATTAAAACTGTTAATGATATGCTTGAATAAGTATATTATTCCAAAAATATTTTTTTATAATTATTTAATATGAAAATAGGATATTCAATTATCGAAAGATTTGATAGAAAATGAAGTATAGTAAATATTGTTCATATTGTGGTACTGAGAATTATCCACTATTAAAGTATTGTATAAACTGTGGCTCTGTCTTGAAATCTAGAAGAATAAAAGATGGAGCTGAATATAATGATAGTGACACGTTCTTTACAAATGAGAATCTGTCTAAACTTGTTGATACTGAGTTAACTGAAGATATTTATAATAAAATAATACGTAGTATCCGTGATATGGGTTTGATGAATCTTAATAGATATAGTAATGAACCTTGTCTTAATAAGCTAATAAAACTTGTAAAACAATACTCTAAGGTAGGATATGATAAGGCAGATGGAGTTTATGGATATTATAATTATAATAGTATCTATATTGATAACGATTTGAATGAATCAATGAAAATTTGTACATTAATACATGAATTATCTCACCACTTATTTAGTGAGATATTTGAACAATTAATTATGTACTTTTTAGATTCTAGAAAAACAGACTTTATTGAGGGTTTTGTAGCTTACATGGTACTGATTGACCAGTATCATAAAGTTGCTAATGAATATCTTGCTTATACATGTGAGGGATATTTCACTAATAATATTGCTAAGGATTATGAATCTGTCGTGCAAATATTAGCTATGAATAACCTGGATAGTAATATCGTAGAGCAGATGTATGTTTTAGGCAATTCTATTGCTGATGATGTTATTAATATTTTAAAAACCTTCTTTGATGAAAATTTTTTAAAAGAAATTAATTATATTTTTAAGAAAGATCATATGATTCCTAGTACCGGACATTCAGAGTTAAATAATAAACCTAAATATAAAACCGGAAAGGAGAAGATGAAAGCTATTAAATCTATCATTATTAATACTTTTAATGAGCTTAGTCAGAGTCCAAGTGGTATAATTACTGTATATATGTTATCAGGTAACTTTGAACAAGCAAACAGAGGTTAGTTAATTAAGGTATTAATAGTATATACTACTTCCTGTTGTTGTGTTAGATTATCAAAATGATACTTGGATTCTAAATTATTATATTTTTCTTTTATTTCTTCCTGTATTTTATCAAGTGGCTCTTTATTTATTATTTTTATTAAGTATTGGAACATTGCTTCTTTTGATAAGAGTAATGCAGGTATTTCAAGACTATCTACTGCTTTTATGAAAAATTCTTTCAAATCACTTTGTTGTATCTTTTCATCATAAACTATTTTACATATATTATTTGTTATTGCTGGTGCTAGTAGTAGTGAATCTTTATCAAGTATGTTGTCTTCCCATAGGTTTATATCACATGTGAGTATTTTCAGTAAGCTTAGTAATTGTGGGTTTTTCTTATTTGTATATTTGAATATATTATAGTCTACATAGTATGTATTCTTGTATAATCCCCATTTTAGTTTATTTGCATATTCCTTTCGATAGTTATTCATGTATAATAAGCCTATTTGTGATAGATTCAATGTATCTTTGTTTTCCTGGTATAGTTGCTGAAATTTTTCTAAGGAGTATGTTTTTAGAAATTTATTGTAGAAGTATATCTGTGGATTATCTATAATTAAATTCAATCCCTGTGAAGTCAATATATATGCTCTAGTGTCAAATATCTTTTTAAGATTTGTTATATTAAGATTATCAATTAAACGTGTTATTAAATCTATTTTATTTCCATTAGTATCTATTTTATAGCCAGATAATATTTGTTTTAATTGAGATACACTAAGTCCATTTGCTAATGAGAGAAAATTCTCTTTAGTAACACTTTCATTAATCAGATTATTATCTAATGAGAACTGTTTCACATCATCAATAGTGGTATTATAGTAGTTAAATGTGTTATCATCCAAATTATCACTACTTGGATCATTTAAAATATTTAAATACGTTACAATAGCATACTTAAATACATTATCATCAAACATTATTTCATTTACAGTATTATCTGAGAAATCCTCTTGAATTGTATTATTATCAGGAATATTATTAATCTTTCTATTATTAAAGAAGCCTAAACTTGTATTAGAATGATATTGTGTTCTACTACCACACTTGCTACAGTAATTATCATTATAGAGTATTGGATTACCACATACTGTGCAATGCATTAATGTATAATCTTGATTATAGTAATAAGTTAAGAGTTTCTCCTCAGGATCCAAACCAATATCATATCCCTTGCTAATTAAGATAGTATTAACTAATTCATTTAAACGGTCTTCCACACTATCTTCATTGATTCTATAATTATTATAATCATCTATTAATTGATTTTTAAGATACATTGCATCATCACTTGTTAGACCTGTTGCCTTGATAAACTCATCAAATAATGGACCTTCTGTTAAATCATTTATTTTATCCATACCTACTGAATCCATTAATATCTAACCTCATTTATTATTTCTATGGTTCTAATACTGATTTTTCTAAAAAGAAATATTTATTATTGTTATTAATTTATGTTATATTAAAAATAAGTGTTAATATTTACTATTAAAATTAGTTAATAAAATAAAAGAAAAAATAGGTTAAAAAAAAATAATTAAATAAGGAGATTAGATGTCTATATAATTTTTATCATTATCTCCATAAATTGATAGTATTCCTGATATTATTAGCCATAGACCAACTATTATACCTAATACAGTAGGATTTCTTACAAAGACTCCTATTACTATGAATAATATACCAAATATTAATCCGGTGATACCCATTGCACTTAATGGTTTAAATAGTTGACCTGTTACTAAGTTAAATATTCCAACTATAATCATTATAATACCAAGTAAATATATTATTACACTTACAAGTATTGCAACTGATGCCGGATTAAACATTAAGAAATAACTTAATAATATACATAATATCGCTATTATCAATGTAAAACCTGCAAAAGCTCTTGAAACAGCAATCTCAGCAAAACCTGCTATGATTAAAACAATTGCTATTAATAAGAATAATATACCTACTATTATACCTATAGTCTGAGTTGATGCAGCTGGAAAGATTAATGCTAAAATACCTAATAATATCATGATTATTGCAGGTGTGTTAATCTCCCAATTACCGATGTCCATAAGTACACCTCCGTTTTTCATTAGTAGATATTTAATTTATTATCTTATATAAACCTCTCTATTTTATTATAAAATGATTTAATCAAAGAATACAATTATTCCTTACATAATTATTATATTCATATATGTGAATATTTAAAAACAAGAATTAATATAAAATTAAATAATGAGGAGTGATATGATGAAAAAATTCGGATTCGGAATGATGAGATTACCTCAAATAGATGAAAACCCTGAACACATAGACCAAGAACAATTAAATAAAATAATAGATACCTACATGGAAAATGGATACAACTACTTCGACACAGCATACCCTTACCATAATGGAAAAAGTGAAGTAGCATTTAAAGAAGGAGTAGTAAAAAGATATCCAAGAGAATCCTACATAATTTCAGATAAATTTCCACTATTCTTTGTTAAAAAACCAGAGATTTAGAAAAATTATTCAATGAACAAATAGAAAGAACAGGAGTAGAATACTTTGATTATTATATGTTACACAACCTCTGCTCATGGACAGATAAAGCATTAGATATAGCTGATTGCTTCAAATTCATAGCAGACAAAAAAGAAGTAGGACAAATAAAAAACATTGGAATATCAATGCACGATAACTCTAAATACCTGGAAAAAATCCTAAAAGAACACCCGAAATAGAATTCATACAATTACAACTAAACTACCTTGACTGGGAAGATAATGGAGTAGAAGCAAGAAAATGCTATGAACTATCAAAAAAATACGAAAAACCAGTAATAATAATGGAACCAGTTAAAGGTGGATCCTTAGCAAATGTACCACCGAAAGCAGAAAAATTAATGAAAGAATATAATAGTGAAGCATCACCCGCATCATGGGCATTGAGATTTGTAGCAGAATTAGATAACGTTATGAGGGTATTAAGTGGAGTAATGGGCATTGAGATTTGTAGCAGAATTAGATAACGTTATGATGGTATTAAGTGGAATAAGTAATCAAGAACAATTAGAGGATAATCTAGAAACATTTAATAATCTTAAACCAATTAATAATGAAGAACAGGAAATAATAAACAATGTAGCAGATATTATTCATTCAGCAATAGCAATACCATGTACGTCCTGTGATTACTGTATAAACAGTTGTCCAAAAAATATATACATATCTAAATACTTTGAATTATATAATACAGAAAAACAGACCGAATGGAAAGGTTTCTCATAGCAACTCAACTACTACCTTAGTTATATAACAAGAGATGAATATGGTAGAGCATCTGATTGTATAAAATGTGGAGCATGTGTAGAACAATGTCCACAACACATGGATATACCAAAATATATGAAAGAAGTATCAGAGGAATTTGACCCAGCAGCAGATGCAACTAATGAAATATTTAGCTAAATTAACCTTCTCTTCTTTTTTCTTATTTTTTATATTCTTTATCAGCAAGAATTGTTACAGGACCATTATTCTCCAAGCTAACATTCATGAAAGCTCCAAAAATACCTCTTTCAACATGAACATAGTCACTACACTTATCACAATAATAATCAAATAACTTCTCAGCATCCTCCGGATTCATAGCATTAGAAAAGGAGGGTCTGTTATTATGACTAACATCACCATATAATGTAAATTGTGGAATTAATAATAACTCTCCTTGAACATCATTAATATTTAGGTTCATACGTCCCTCATCATCTTCAAATACGCGTAGATGCATAATTTTATTAACCATGTAGTCAGCTTCCTTTCTAGTATCATGTTTACCAAAGCCTACTAGTACCATGTAGCCCTTATCAATATTACCTACTACTTTATTATCTACTTCAACCTTTGCATTGTTTACTCTCTGTATAACTAATCTCATATATTACACCTAGTGATTCTTTATCCAATCATAGACACGCTGTGAATTATGTTTATCCTTAAATTTAAAAAACTGGTCAATTCTCTGTTTATATATATCTTCCATTTCACAATCATTTTCAAGATATTCAGCTATTTTATTAATTAATGATTTATCATTCATCTCAACACTACCAAATCCCATCTTATCATAATCAAAGTAACTTTTTGAGTGATGATAATCATTATTTGGATGATAATATATTACTGGTTTCTTTAAATATGCAAAATCAAAGAATACTGATGAGTAATCAGTGATTAATAATGATGATTCGCTGAATAATTCTTGATATAAATCATCTGTACTTAATCTAATATACTGATTAAATTTTATTAAATCAATATATCTTTTATTAGTTTTTTCGTTTATTTTATGCATTAAACGTGGATGTGGCTTGAATACTATTTTATAGCCATATTCTTTTGCTAATTTTATTAATCTTTCATCATTTAATAGATTGTTTAATTTAGTATAATATCCTGAATTTATGAATAAATCTTCATTTCCTTCAAGATAATCACGCCATGTTGGAATAATTAATATTTGTTTACATGGATGACTTTCCAGATTATCAAATCGTGGAAATCCTAGTGTTTGAATAATATTTTCATCATAATTATATCCATCATCCATAAATGAATCATGTTCTTTGTCAGATACTGTTACTATTAATGATAAGTTCTTATCATACTTTTTAAGATAAGGTGAAATGTTATCCTTTGTCACTCCATGTTGTAAAAAGTATATCTCAGCATTTCCAAGACCACTGATAAAATGTCTTTCATCCTTATTTGGACTGTATGAGAAAAATGGATTAATTACTGGTTCGTCAGGATGTGAAGTAATAATTTTATCTGCAAATAGGAATAATAATTTATGTTTTAGTGATTTGTAGGGTACTACTTCACCTAATCGTGATACTGGTTTAAATGTTTTAGAATCCTCTTCCACTATGAAATATTTTCTTATGTTATCATTACAAGTTAACGCGTGTTTAAATAGGTGTTCACCATTATCATCACCTTGCTCTGGACGATCCATGAAAAGATAAATTGGCTTTCTATATCCCTTTAAAAAATGTTTTAGTAGATATAATAGTTTAATTTTTAGAATTTCTTTGTATCCAAATTTTTTTTCTTGTAATATCTTTTTAAATATGCTTCTTTCATGTCTAAGTATTGAAAAGAAATCATATTTACTAATATAAAATGAATTATTTTTAAACAGTATAACTTTTGAATCTCTGACAGAGTATATGCTTGTTTTAGATAATCTTGCATTTTTTGAGAATTTTATTTCTAGATAATCAGAGATTAAGTTGTCCCTGCTGAAATTACTTGTATCTCCGTCAATGTGGTAATTCACTTTAATTTTGACTTGTGAATTCATTACAACATCTAATGGTATTTTTATGTCAAAATTGTAAATTAATGTCCATGGTATTGATAAGAATTTAACATTATCACGAGTTGGATAATGTACCATTTTTCCTAGATATCTATCTGAATTATTATTAATTACTGCTTGTATTGTTATTTTATCTGATTTAAAGTGAGTATGAGTATATCCCGATATATTTAGCGTGTTATTTTTAATTTCTATTATATCTATATGTAATGAATGGTCTTTAAGTTTATCTAATTGATGATCTGCTGACATTAATACAATATCATCATCTTTTATCTCATATCTTAGTTCTAAGTTTTTTAGATATATTAGGAATGATTTATGTTGGTTTGAAACTATACCTCTGTTATTAATTATAGCATCGTCTTCAATGTAACTAATTACATCATTCATTATCTTCCAAAATTCAGGTATTTCTCCTTTTTTATCAAAGACATATTTTAGGTTTGGAAGTTGTATTATCCACTGTAAATCATATGCTAATGTGTACTGGATAAATTCTGGAACATAACCTACCTTTGATATAGAATAGTTTATTAGTTCCATGAAATAGTTCTCTAATCTATCTGTATAACCTTCTTTTATCTTGTAGATAACATCTATTGTAGAACTAGCATCTTTTCTTTTTCGATAGTAGTATTGTGCAGAATTAACTACACCTAATGTTTTCTTGTTTAATAGAATCATATTTATAAGTAAAGCGTCCTCAGATCCTACCAAATCTGTTGAAAAAGTAAAGTCTTTAAGTACATCATATTTTATGAATGCAGAAGATGCGGATAATTGTGGATTATCTGGTTCTTCTAGTAAATCAATTATTCTAGTTGATTCATATTTATAATTTAGTTTATGAGGTTGTTCAATTCTACCAAATGAATAATATGGTATTGATACAACATCTGTTTTATCATAGTTTTCTAAAAAGAAGTAGTAAACATCCTCAAATGCGGATTCTGATATGTAGTCATCACTATCTAAGAAGTTAACAATCTTACCTCTAACATAGTTTAAACCATTATTACGAGCAGCGGACTGCCCCTGATTTTCCTGCGATATAACAATTATATTATCAGGATACTGTTCCTGGTAACTTCTCATGATATCCTCTGAATCATCAGTGCTACCATCATTAACCAATATAAGTTGTATATTTTCTCTAAAGCCTATTGTTTGATGTAGAATCGAATCAATAGCTTGATTCAGATAATTTTCTGTATTATATACAGCCATTATTACTGAAATCTTAAACGACTTATTATTCGGATTATTAATTGAATTTATGTTATTCGACAAAATAGTCTTTCCCCTTAATATTAAAATTATATTTTATTTTAATCTAGTCAATATAATCTTTATTAAAGGATTAATATATTTTTTCTTAGAATATATTGTGTATAAAAAAAGTATATAAAAAAATAAAAAAAGAATATGTTTAATAAAAATAGAATATCATTCCTATTTATTTATGCATTAACAGTATCTTCTGGTTTTCCTTTAGCAGCCCATTTAACTGTTCTAGCAGTGAATGGTTGTGCTATTACATTCCATATTAAACTGATTACCCAGTGACTGAATATCATGATAACTATGTCAATTACTGGTACAGATCCTATGAATGCTAATCCTATGAATATTATATTATCAATTAATTCACCAAGAGCTATTGCTCCTAAGTTTTTAATTTGTAAATAGGATGTTCCACGGTTTACAATTGTTGTTACTCTTGCATTTACAAGGTTACCTGCTAGATAACTGATGTATGATGCTATTAGTATTCTAGGTGTTTGTGTAAATACAAATTGTAAACTTGAATCACCTGTATAGAATGCTGGTGATGGTAATACTAATATTAATGTTGTCATGAATACGAATAATACATCAGCAGCTATACCTAGTGCTAAAGTTTTTTGTGCTGTTTTTTCACCATATACTTCTGTAATTACATTTGTTAAAATATAAACTAATGGATAAATAAGTACTCCTGCTGGTACTTCTAATCCTAAAAAGTGTAAATCTATAATTTTAACAGTAATTAGATTTGATATTGTGAATGCCATACAAAAGAATACTGTAATGATTATCTGTTTTTCTGTGAAATCAAAATTCCAATTCATTATAATCATTACACCTTTAATTAGTAAATATAAACAATTTTCTTTAACTGAAATATGTATATTAGATATTAACCTAAAAAAAATAGTTTATATCCCTTAGTTTGAATTATCCATAAATTTCTATTATTGAAAATTTATATAGATTATATAAAGGTATAATACTATTATGTAATACCTTATTATTAAATTTTAACCATGATTTCAATTCAATTTTTCTTTAATTAATAAAATAACAATAAGTATATAAAAGATGAAACTACTATATATTAAAGGTTAAGATAATGAAAGCAAATTATAATAATATGAATAATAATTTTAATATTAATAACATGATTAAATGGATTTATCTATTATCATTCCTATTTCAATGGTCAATTATATCAATGATAATAAATCTATTTACATGGGGATTTCTAACAATACCCTTACTAGTAGTAATCCTCCTTGACTTTATCTCAATGTATAAAATGGATAATAAAACAATCAAAAAACCATCATTTATACTATCTAAACTATGGAGTTTGATTGATTACTTTGTAAAACCTGAAAATAATTATCCTGGAAGTACAAGTAGATTTACAAGATTCTTCAATAATCTCAGTATAAAAGTTCAGAATACCGTCAACAGTATTAATAATAATTACAACAATTTAAAAGATAGTTATCATAACTTCATTAATGATAAAAGAAAATACAGAAAAGAACGTGCAAGAAATAAGTTTAGTGATGAAGTAGGTAATAAAATCACTGTAGAATATATTGAAGAGGGTAAGATACATAAAAAATCATTTAAGTATAAGGATAGATTACAAACTTACATTAAAGTACTTGAAAGTAATGGTTATAAAAATTATGCTGAGTATAACCTAGATATTAGTCAGGGCTATGCATATCTAATAGTAAATAATAATCGAGATATTATTGATATGAATAACTATACTATTAAAATTAACCATAATTCCCCTGATTACCATTTAATTGTAGATGGTTGGCATAACCAATAAGGAGGATTAATTTTTAATCCTTTATAAACTTTTTTTTATAAAAACCCGCGCTATGTAAACTAATTTTTAATTTTAAAGACTAATTTATTTTAATAAAGTTTATTAATTTCATAATTTAATCTTTTAAATAGAAGGTGATTTAATGAAAGCAGTAACTTTAATAACTTCATGTAGACGTAATGGAAATTCTAAGAAAATTGTGGATAGATTAACCATTGGAATTGAAGATGCTGGAGGATCTAATGAGGTTTTATTCCTTGATGATTATAACATTCACTGTTGTACCGGCTGTGGAAAGTGCAAGCAAGGTGGTGGATGTGTATTAAATGATGATTTAAATGAACTTCTTGATAAGATTAGAGCATCTGATTATTTCATATTCTCAGCACCAATATATTTCGGTGATTTAGCAGGACAATCAAAGATATTTCTTGATAGAATGGGCTCTGCAGGTAGTGACCCTGAGTTAGAAATGAAAGAGAAGAAAACAGCTATTGTGCTAACACATTTTTCAGATACTATAAACGATTTTGTCATAGAAAATACTCATAGAGGTATAGTGACTGCTAACTTTAAAGTTAATAAGATTATTGATGTTGGGGGATTGCTAGGAAAACAATTTACTGAGGATGAACTTGAAGGCTATGAAGATATTGGATATGAATTAGAAGATTATGAGATTATTCCTCATAAATTAGATTTAATTAATAATACTGTTGATGATAGTCTTTAATTATTTTTTGTAGAAAAAATATAGTAAAAGTTTATCTTTAGATAAAAAAAGTATAAAGTTTTAATACTATAAATAATATAACTATTGTTATTAAAATAATTGGAAGAATAAAAAATGAACAAATTCGACATAGATGGAAAAAAAATAGAAGAAGATCAAAATAATTATCTAAAAGAAACATTTGACCTACCAGAGTTCACCGGTGACTACGAAGATATTTACTTCTACCTAGTAGGATTCTACACGAAAACAATAGTAAATATAACAAACCCTGATAAAATAGATCCACTACTAATAGATGCTTTCCAAAGAGCATCAGATGAAAACGATCTTGTATCAGTAAATATAGAAGAGTAATTACATAACCAATTACCCTTCTTTCACCATACTCATTTTTTAAAAAAAAAATAATAATTAATGAAAGTTATTATTCCATTAATTTAAGATAATCCTTACCTAATTCTCGTATAATTTTCTTATTCTTTTTGATTTGTTTATAATCCATTGTAAACAAGTTATCAATCATTTTATCCTCTGGAAGACTTTCAAGTACATCTATAACACCATTTACTAATGTATCATACACTTTAGCAATCTCATCTATATCCTTATCAAAATCCATCTCCTCATTTTCAGTATACGTAATCATTGATAAGATATTATCCTGAAAATAACTTGGTAGATATAGTAAGATTTCATCTTTATTAGCATACTTAAAAAAAACCTCTCTTTGAATCATATAACAATCAATCCAATTAACTAATCTATCCACAGGAGTATACCATGAATTACCATTTTTAGTGCTGAAAGGCTTTAATGTTAAAAGATATTCCTTATTATTACTTTCTCTAAGAAATTTTTCTGTTAACGAAATTTGTTTGTCATGACTGTCAGCTTCTAAAACTGTGCAATATTCAATATTTTGCTTAAGTACATCTAATGCATAATTTTTCATGCTCTCAAATCCATACATTTCATACATCAACAATTCCTGCTTTGCTGTTAAACGTGGATTTAATAAGCCTCTAGCATTCTGACGATGATTAGCCATATGTTTTCTTAAATTCTTCTTATATTCACTATCAGTATAATCAAGTTCTTTAATAAAATTATAACGTTTAATTGCCTTATCTTTCTTATATAAATCAATATTATTATTACTCATAATTGTCCTCTATTAGAATTAGTTTATGGATTATTTGAGTATTTATCTAAAATATTATATAATCTATTTCATTACAATAATAAATAAAAAAATAGAATTTTTAAAAAAAATAGAAGCGAAAAATCTAATATCTTCTTCGTCTTCTTCTAAATAGTCTTCTAATAGTTCCAAGAACTATTATTATAGCACCAATTATTATTATGTATTGTCCATATTCTGCTAATGGATCATTATTTAATTTAGTAAACTCTGTATCATGACTGAAATCCATATGTCTTCCATCAGTATGATTTGCTGTTAATTTAGCAAAGTTATATACTAAGTCATAATATCCTATATGAGCACCTTTATAGTCAATGGAATCAGGAGCTCTACCATTTTCATCCATGTAATTCTTTACAATTGAAGCCATTTCCATGTATTCGTAAATTGAATATGATTTTTGGGTAAAGGATGAGTGATTCATTGGAGAACTTGGCTGTTCATAGTCTTTTGGCTGCTCTAAACCATTACCATTAAGATAAGAACTTGTCATGTATAATACTTGTGGTGCAGTATAGGAATTGTATGTACCATTCATACTCGTATCATTATCGTCAAGTAAGCTTTGACTTGCCTCAGCCATTACAGAAGGACGTAATGTATGATTAACTATTAAATTACTATCATATGTTTTACTACTACTAGCATTATTTTCTATGTCATTTACAATTTGTTGAGCAATATATCTGTTAACATCATCATTAGATGAGGTATATGATCCCTCACTACCGGCATCAGGATATTCCTGTAACGGTTGAATATAGCTAATACCTGCATCATTCAGGAATTTTCCTGGTGAATTAATACCTGCAAATGTTGTACTAGAATAATTATCATCCCATGCACGTCTTACAAAACTAACATTATCTAAGTTTACATCACCAGTATTTACAAAGATAATTTGCTTATCAGTATTCTGTGCTGCCTGTGCAAGTACTATAAAGTTTCCTGAACATGATGCTGCCATAGTTACACTTACATCGCTGTCACTTTCAATAGCCCGTGTTCCTTCACCGGGACTTGGTGCTTGACTATCAACAGTAACTTGTATACTGCCATTACTAAGGTCTTCAACATAATTCTTTATAGAATTCATCATTGTAATATCATTATCCTGTGAACCTACATGATCTGATGTAAGAAAAACTGATGTAGCACTCACTCCTTGAGCAGTGAATGATATAAAGATAATACTAATTAATAATACTACTTGATACTTCTTCATATTTCAACTCCTATATTTTTAATAATTAATCTGTATTAATATAATTTAATATTTCATCTATTGATGTTGCAACTTCATATAATTTTGTATCATTCTCAGATATAGTCTTTTCTTTTTTCATGTGACTCATCATATCCAGTAATACATCATAATATCCATCAATATTAAACATTATGATTGGTTTTTCATGTTTTTCCAGTTTTTTTAATGTTATTATCTGAAAAAATTCATCTAATGTACCTATTCCACCAGGTGCTATTATAAACAAGTCTGAATTTGTGAGAAATAGCCTTTTTCTTTCATCCATAGTGGAAGTAGATATTAATTTATCACAATAATCATATAACTCCTCAAACTTATCCATCCAATCAGGAGCTATTCCAATTATTTTACCATTATTATCATGCATACCTCTTGCTACAGCGCCCATCATTCCATTATTTCCTGCGCCAAATACTAGGGTATGATTTTCTTGAGCTAATCTTTCTCCTAACTGGTATCCAACATCTAAATATTTCTTGTTTAACTTAGCACTACCAGCACCGTATAAACATATTCTCATATAAATTTCCTCTTATAATAATATCATGATTTTATTTTAATAGCCCTTGTTAAAAAAATTTATAATTTAATATCCCTTAATTAATAATTTAAATTAAAAATTATATAAAGTTAATAAGTATTAAAAGAAGTAATAATCATTATTCTGTTTAATAATAATATTAATCATATACCCTTAATGGTTACTTTTAAATATTTTGATAAAGAGAATTTAAATCGGTGAAATAATGGCTGATATTGAAATAACAAAAATGCATAATGGTAAAACAGAAATACCAAAAGAGATAATTAATAAATTTGAAATGGATGAAACTAGTTTAATTGAATGGAGTGTAACTAGAAACGGCGACGTTGTGTTACATATTCGTCCAGATGTTAAATTAGCTCCTTAAGACTATAAAATAAAATTTAAATTTAACTACTATGAATAAGAAATGGGATATTTTAATTAAATAATCCAATTTGATTATTCGTATACTCTTTTTTTACTAAATTACATTTAATTACATTATTTTTACTAGAATTATTGACAATTATCTAAAAAATAGTAGACTACTTACTTAATTAATGATTATTTTATTAATTTAAGTAATAAATCTTGATTAATTATTGTTAATCCTGAAAAGTTTTTAATAAAAAAAATTTAAAAAAGAATCAGAATATAAAAAAATATATCTATATGATTAAATAAAAAACAGTTGCAGCTATAGATTATTATTTATTACTAATTTAATATCCTCTGCTTTAACTGTTTTTCTTCCAGCGTGTTTAGCATAAGGAACTGCCTCTTTACCAACTTCTTCACCGATTTCTTCTAGTACCTTTGCTAATTCAATTTTAGCATCATCACTTACACGTGTAGCACCAGCTTTTTTCAGTAATTTTCCCATAGTTGCTTTTGGTAATTCTGTCATGTTATCACCTCTAATTATCTATATTGTATTATCCTCTTTAAATTATATAACTGTTTTTATAATAAAAATTAAGACATGTAATCCAATTGAATTAAATTATAACAGTTTATAAACTAATAATAAAGTTAAATCTTTTAAGATAGTCTTTAATAATTATACGACTACTGAAATTTATCTTCATTTAATAATCTTTTCCATAATTATTAGTTGTTTTATCAAAGAATTATGTATAATAAATTTAATTTTATGAAAAAAATAGATGATATAGTATAAAGCTGATTATTATATTTAAGAGTTAAAATAATAGGTTTTTCCGAGGTGAACTAAAAAACATGACTATATTCCTTCGGAAAACTATAATATTAAATTTTCATATAGATAATAAAAATTAATAATCAAAACCTATTATAATTTTTTAACTCTGTAATAATTTAAGGATAACTAAATATATAAAATTATTGAATTAATTTTACTTAATTAAATTTATATCTCTTAAAAATAAAATTTAAGCGATTAAAATTAACTTTTTTTATTTATTTTACTATGCATTAAACTGAAAGATACTATTTACAAACTCTTAATATTAAAAATTAAAAGTTATTATAAACAATCGGAATTATTTAAACTTTATTGATAATTAAATTACATTCAAATTTCCTATATCCTTTTAAAAAATAATACTAACACTATAATTATTCTTAAACATGAAAAAGATATTATAATACTTATAATTTCTTAAATATAACATCTTAACACCCCTTATATTAAAAAAATAATATATATTAAAATAGACAAAAACATTATATAACCACATAAATTATTTAAAAAAATAAGTTATATAATTATACAATTTACAATAATATAAAATATTATTAAACAAATTAACATTTTTAAATGAAATTTATGAGGTATTATTTAATAACAACACTTTGGGACTATATGTTATTAAAAAGAAAATTATGAGGAGAAAAATATGGCAAAAGTAGAAATCTCAGGTGTAGATTTAACAACACGTGATGTAAATACTTCTATAAAAGATGCTATAACAAGCAATGAAAAAGAAATAACCATAAAAGATGTAGAATCTTTAAATTCTATAGCAGTAGGTATACAATCTGAAGCAAACATAGAATTAAACGGTGATTTTGGAGATTTTATTGGTGCTCTAAATGATGGAGCAGAAATAACTATTAATGGATCAGTTAACAAATACCTTGGAGACAACATGACCGAAGGAGAAATTATTCTCAACGGTGGAGCTGGAGACGGCGTAGGATTTGGTAAATGTAACGGAAACATAGTAGTTAGAGGAAATGCTGGAGACGGTGTAGGTCAATTACACAAAAATGGTGTAATATTAATTGATGGAAATATTGGTAAAACAGCAGGACTATACATGCTAGATGGTGACATAATCATCACAGGAAACTCAAGTAAAGACTTAGGAGACTGGATGATTGGTGGAGCAATCTACATAGCAGGATCATACCAACTTGGATACAACGCTAAAGAAACAGAACTAACAGAAGAGGATAAAGACAAGCTCAACAGTCTCTTCAAACAATATGATATAGACCAAAAAGCTGAGAATTTCACAAAAATTGTGAAAGATCAATTAAGACCATTCTATGGTAAATAAAATTAAGAGGTAATATAAATGGCAGATAAAAAAATGGCAGCATTAGATGCAGGAGCAATTTATAGTAAACAAACCATAGAGGACATACACACTAAAGCTCAAACTGGAAACTATAAAATAAGAGGATTTGGAAGGTCAAAAGACGTGCCAAAATTTGATGATATAGTAATATTACCAGCACAAGCTTCAATAGCACCAGTAGACAAATACCGAGAACCATGTAACACAAAAGTAAAACTAGGTACAAGATTTGCTAAAAAACCATTAGAAGCAGATACCCCTGTACTAATAGGTGGTATGTCTTTCGGTGCATTATCCAAAGAAGCAAAATTAGGATTAGCAAAAGGTTCAGCTATGGTAGGTTCAGTAGCAAACACTGGTGAAGGTGGAATGCTTCCAGAAGAAAGAGAATTATCAGATAAATTAGTAGTACAGTACTCCTCTGGTAGATTTGGAGTATCAGCTAAATATTTAAATGCTGGAGATGCAGTAGAAGTAAAAATAGGACAAGGTGCAAAACCTGGTATGGGCGGACACTTAATGGCAGAAAAAGTAAGTCCAGAAGTAGCTAAAATCAGAGAAATACCGGAAGGAACTGATGCATTAAGTCCATGCAGATTCCTTGACTCACAAAGCAAAGAAGAATTAGCAGAACACATCGAATTAATAAGAGAAGTTACAGACTGGGAAGTTCCTATTATTGTTAAATTAGGTCCTGGAAGAGTAGATGAAGATGTTAAAATTGCATATGAAGTAGGAGCAGATATAATTGCACTTGATGGAATGGAAGGAGGAACAGGTGCTTCCCCTGAAATTGTATCCGAGGAAACTGGTGTACCAACTATCCCTGCACTAGCTTTAGCTGTAAAAACATTAGAGGAAATTGGTGCTAAGGATGATGTAGACCTTATTATTACAGGTGGAATCAGAAATGGTGCAGATGTAGCTAAAGCATTAGCAATGGGTGCAGATGCTGTATATATAGCAACCGCTTCTATGATTGCAATGGGATGTATTGGATGTAGAAATTGTTCCAAAGGAACTTGTCCTGTAGGTATTGCAACACAAAATCCTAAACTAAGAACATTAGATGTTGATGAAGCAGCTGAACATGTTGCTAATTATATTAATGCTATTACTGAAGAAGCAAAAATGTTAGCACAGCTTGCTGGTCATGATGATTTATCAAAACTTAATAGAACTGATCTTAGAGTATTAAGTAATGATGTTAAAGCAATGACAGGACTAAAATTAGTAGGAGAATAATTTTTATTCTCTTATTATTTATTTTCTAACTACACAAAAAAAGATAAAAAGAAGTAAATTTTATTATTAGGACTATTTTTTTTAATATTAATTTAATCTAGGAAGTTATATGTTTCTATAATTCCATTCATATCTCTAATCTCAGCTGTTGCTTTAGATATGTGGAATATTACTGGTGTAAGATCTGAATTTTCACCATACATTTTCTTTAGCATTGGCATTTTTTCAAATGCTTTATTTAAAAGACGTTTATCTTCATCCTCATCAAATACTACTTTTCCGTAATATCTCATAAATTCTTGTCCATTACGTGCTAGAAATTCCACGTTACTATTTCTTAGCATTTGGTCATATAGATTTTTGAATGTTCCTGTTAGAAAATATATTTGTCCATCAACTAACATTCTGAATCCTATTGGTCTTATTTTAGGTTTTTCACCATCCTCTGTTGATAAATATAATACACCTGCTTTTTCCATGAAATCATAAACTTTTTCTCTGCTTGTCAAATTGCTCACCTTTTTTTTATTCTTATCTATTT
Organism: Candidatus Methanosphaera massiliense; assembly: GCF_028890305.1. NCBI lineage: Archaea > Methanobacteriati > Methanobacteriota > Methanobacteria > Methanobacteriales > Methanobacteriaceae > Methanosphaera > Candidatus Methanosphaera massiliense. The sequence continues at coordinate 1,251,896 of NZ_JARBXM010000001.1, read as the reverse complement.
AAACATGTGTTATTTACTTATATATACCCCTTTTTAATTAGTACAGATTTACTTCATTCTATAAATAATATGATTTATATGAATTATTTTCGTATTTTAATAATAATGATTTTAAATATTTATTAATATATACATATAAATAATTAACAAATAATTATAGGGAAGATAAACTATGCAAAGATGTCCATACTGTGGTCAACTAAATGATGATTTTGAAGATCGATGTATATACTGCGGTGAATTATTGTACATTGCAGTAGAACATGATGATAACCAATATGACAGAGAACGTGATAATGATGATGATAGCCATAGGTATGCAGATCGAATAGCACAAGAATTAATAGATGATGAACGTAGAAGACAAGAGAAATTAAAACATCAAAGAAATGATTTAGTAAAAGATATTGATGACTTAGATGACTTTGCAAAAGAATTATTACGTCCAGAAAGTAATTCTGATATTACAGATGAGGAGGAAGATTTCTTCTATAAACCGGAAGAATCTCCATATGAAATAGAACAAGAACAGAAGGAAATACCTGTACAGGATCATGATAATCAAATCAAAGAAGAACAAATAGTTCAGGAAGAAGATGAATTATCGGATGATTTAATTGATGAAGATTCTTTTGATGATAATTTTCTAATAGGTGAAGAAAAGTATGCTAGTTTATCTAGAGAAGAATTAAATCTTCTTAAAGATGAATTCAGAGGAAAAATTAAAAGAAACAAGAAACTTGAAAATAGCTTAGGTCTAAGATTTAATAATATAGAATTAGATATTGATGATGATAAAATAGTTACTATCAGTGGTAAAGTTTCTATTAATAAAAAGCTAGATAATGGTAAAGTTTTACAGATTTCAGTCATATGTTTTAACAAGGAAGGTAATAAGACTGAAAAGGAAAATACTATTGTTGAGATTAACAAGTTGTATGATTTAAGTCCTTTTGATATTGAATTTAAACCAGACTTCTTTGATACTAGTATAATTATTATCTTACCTGAAATTGTTGATAAACAGTTTGATATTAAACCTAAACAGAAAATAGCAACAAATAAACCTAAACAGAAAACAGTTTCAAACAAACCTAAAGAAAAAATTAATGAAACAGTTAAAAATAAACAGACACATAAAAAGCATTCATCTAATAAACAAAAATTAATTAATAATAAACCAAAAAGAAGACAAAATAATGTTTATTCTACTGTTAACTCAATATTCATTGAACAAATGCATGATATTGAACACAAAATAGGTATGAATATAACAAACACTTCTATTATATCAAATTCACCTGATAAATTATCAATTGTAGGTGAAATTTATATCAAAAATCCAGATAAGTATGAAAAAATAAAAATTGCAGCAACCTGTTATGATAAAAACAGTAAAATAATAGGAACTGAAAGCACATTCATTAACACAAAATTATATCTTGGTTTCGATACTTTGAACATTGAAATACAAAATATTCCAGTAGAACAAATTGAACGAATTAGATTATATCCTACTTTCCAATAAATTTTACTAATTTTTTTTATTATTTTTTTTATATTGTTTAAAAATATATTATCATGACTTCTTAAAAATTATCATGAGATGATTATTTTATCATCACAACAAAAAATTATTAGATGAATATTAATTTATTATTAGTCTAGAAAATTATCAATAGTTCTTTATTTAATCATTAACGTTCAATTTTATCTTATTTTAGTACAAATCCTTTATATAGTACGTTATTCATAATTATAAGTATGAATTTGACAGGATAAAAACAATCAGAATTGAATTATCTGGAAGAAAATATTGAAATCCCAATCAATAACAAAAATAAAAAATTTAACCTCAAACAAATGAATAAAAATAAGTTTTTATCTAGTTAGATTCAACTCTTAAAAATGGATAAAGGAGAGATCAAAATGGATTTAATTGAAAACTTAGAAAATGCATTTGCAGGAAAAGAAGTAGAAAAAGTTCCAGCTGCAAGTATAGTATCTGTAGCATTAATTGAAGGAATGGAAAGAACAGGAGCAGGATTCCCAGCATCACACACTGATGCAGAAAAAATGGTAACACTCGGAGAAAGTGCACATAAATATGCAGGCGTAGAAAGTATTAACCTACCATTTGACCTTGCAATAGAAGCAGAAGCAATGGGTTGTGAAGTAGATTTAAGAGATGCTAATGAACACATACCAGAAATCACAGCATCACCGTTCTTTGATGATTTATCAAGCGTAGAACTAAATGATGATTTCCTAAGTAGTGGAAGAATACCTGTAGTAGCTAAAGCATGTCAAATAGCAAGAGAAAAATACCCTGATGTTCCGCTAATATCTGGTCAAATTGGACCATTCACATTACTTGGTCAAATAGTTGGTATTGAATATCTTATGAAATGTCTTGCAACAGAACCAGAAGCAGTAAAAGAAGGAGTAAACATATGTGCTGATGCAGTAATCGAAGTCGTAAAAGCATATAATGATCTTGATTTACAAGGAGATTGTATGTACGAACCATCCATTGCAGCAGATCTCCTTCCACCAGAAATGTTTAATGAAATTGTAAGATATCCGTTAAAAAGAATATCTAAAGCAGCAGACTTCAACATAGTATTACACGTATGTGGAGATACAACACCAATCCTAAAAAACACACTTGATGTAGGATATAATGGATTCTCCTTTGAAGACAGTGTAAATGTAAAAGAAGCAAATCAAATAAAATATGATTTAGATAGTAACACCCAATTAGTTGGAAATGTTGCAACAGATTCCCTATTCAAAGGTGATTTAGAAAGTATTAGACTAGAAACATTTAAAGCACTTGACAGAGGAATTGACATATTAGGTTCTTCATGTTGTGTACCACCAGGCTCACCACTAAAAGCAATGGAGGCTATGGTAAAAGCAAGAGACGAATACTATGAAAAAGGTATGGAAGTAAAACGTGAAGAAAACGAAAAAGCATTATCCTGGAAACCAGTATATGTAGAGGAACCATTACCAGTGGCAAACTGTCATGAGTTACCAGAACTAAGAAATAAAGTATTAAAAATATAATAAAATAAAAGTAAACATTTAAAAACACTCCCCCATAAACTCCCACTCGAAATACATTTCCATATTTTTTTATGGAATAACCTTCCATAAATTTTTTTTAATATTTTTTATAAACTCCTAATTTTTTTTATATAACCTTCAACTTCTTCTACATGATTAAGATAACTTTACTTAAAAATAGTTTCATATAAATTAGATATATTTCAATGAATTTAATTGTATAAAATTACATGTTTTTATAATCTGCTATAAAGTTTAACAGATAAACATTTTATCATTATCTCATCAGAAAATCTTTAATATAATTATTTTTTCTATTATTCCTGTCGAATCTTATTACTACTAATTACTTAAGTCTAGAAAGAGTATAAATAATAATATAAATAAATAGGGGGCGCTTAATGAAGAATAAAATATTATTTATATTAATAGTTATTACAATAATTACAAGTATTTCAGCTGTTTCAGCAACAAATAATTCAACACATGCAACCCAAAGTGAAAATTATACTATTGAGAATAACTATGAAATAAATAGTATATCAACTAATTCATCAAATAAATTCATCAATAACACAGATGTTTATACATCAAATAAAAACAGTACATCTGCCCGATATTATGTGAATAATTCAAATGCAGATAGTGGTAATGGTAGTAACACTAATCCATGGAATACACTTACTCAATCAGAACTAGACGATGTAACTACTAATAGTACCATTTATTTATCCAGTGGAATCTATAACATCTCAGATATTGTTATTACTAAAAATATAACTATCACTGGTCAAAACGCTAATAAGACAATTATTAATGGTGCAAATAAAGGTAATTCATTATTTAGCTTATATGGTAATCTTACATTATGTAATGTAACAGTGACTAATTACACAACCACTAGTATTGATATACATAAGCATAGTCATTTAAATCTTAACAATATAGTATTTATAAACCATAACAGTACTTCTAAAGGTTCAATATACTCTGAGTTATCAACTGTTTATATTGATAATTCAAAGTTTATTAATTTAACTTCTACCTCTGGTGGAGCAATATACTTGTTTAATAGTAATATGACTTTACTTAATTCAGAATTTATTAATAATTCTGCAAGGTTAGGTGGAGCTATATTAACTATTAACGGTACATCTGATCAAGATATAAATACCGAAACTGATGAACTAGCCGCTTATTTAGTTATTAGTAATACAAGATTCATAAATAACACTGCTATATATGATGGAGGAGCGATTTTTGATACTTACTCCGGTCTAACAATATTATCATCCAATTTCACAGGTAATAAAGGTAGACGTGGTGGAGCAATATACTCTGATGATCTTAGATTAGAAATTGAATCATCTGTCTTTATTAATAACACTGCGGCAAGTTATGGTGGAGTAATATATGCTAATCAAAATAATATTATATTAAACAGTAATAATTTCACTGACAACAGCGCTAAATACGGTGATAATATGTATTCCATATATAATACTAGTTCAATGTTATCCAATAATAACTGGTATGGTAGTGAACCTATCACTTATTTAATAAATGAAGAAAATATTGCTGATATAAATATTACAAACGTTACTTTTAGTAATATTAAAACAATACCTTCATCATATGATTTAAGAGACTATGGCTATGTCACATCTGTAAAAGATCAGGGAAATGATGGTAATTGTTATGCATTTGCCATGTTAGCTACATTAGAATCATGTATCTTAAAAGCAATGAATATAACATTGGATCTTTCAGAAAATAATCTGAAAAATATCATGGCAATGTTTTCAGAGGAAGGCTGGAAACTTCTACCTGGAGACGGCGGATTGGATGATATGTCTATAGGTTATCTTGTAAACTGGATAGGACCTGTACTAGAAAGTGATGATGAATATGATACTAATTCATACGTATCACCATTACTAAAAAGCATATTACATGTGACCAATGTTTATGGAGTTCCTACAAGAACAAATTCTACTGATAACGATGAAGTAAAAACTGCTATTATGAAATACGGTGCAGTCTACACAGGCATATACTCAGGCAGTATTCGTCATGGTTATTCAACCACTACATACATTAATCATGCTGTTACTATAGTAGGATGGGATGATAATTATAGTAGATATAACTTCGATAATATACCTCCATGTGATGGAGCATTTATTGTTAAAAATAGTTGGGGAACCTCTTCTGGAGATGAAGGATATTATTATGTTTCCTATTATGATAGTTCCATATTAAACTCATGTGATGATTTTTATGGTGTCGGTGGTATAACATTCATATTAAATGACACAACAAACTATAATAGAATCTATCAATATGATTTAAGTGGTCTTAGTTACTGGTATGAAATAGAAGATACCAATACTTATACTTACTCAAATGAATTCACTTCTAGTGGTAATGATTTAATATCCTCCTTTGGTACATATGTATTTAGTTCTGATTATAACTACATAGCAAATATATATGTAAATAATGAATTACAGGAAACACAAAGCGGTAAATTCAGCCATACATGTTATGAAACTATAAAACTCAATAAACAAATACCTGTTAATACAAATGATACCATTAAAATAGAATTACGTTTAACTTCAAATGATACAGTAATATACATACCTACTACTATTGATGCATACTCACGACTTGCAATACCAACAGAAAAATCATTAATAGGAAACACTAGCTATAGTGATGCTGTAGTTTCTCTTAAATTATATACAAGTCCTTTAATCTCAGATTATAAGTTAAATATACCAACAAATACAACAGCAAACGCATATAATAATAAAACAGATACATCAATCAACATAACAGTCGTGGATGAAAATAATACATGTGTAACTGAGGGAATTATGACAATCAAGATAAACAATGACACATATGCTATTGTGACAATAGAAGATGGACATGCAAACATAACTATACCTAACAAAGAATTCTATGCCGGAATTAACAATATAACACTCACATACTCTGATAATCACTACAATTACAGCTCATCTAATGTAACAGTAACTAACACAGTATATAAAGATACAATAACAACAGCAACAGTTGACGATAATGGACAAAACACGACATTCCTTATAACAGTTAAAGATGAAGATAACCTGAATATATCAAGTGGAACAATAACAGTAAAAGTAAACAATCAGACATACTCTAATGTATCAGTACGTAATGGAGTAACCAATTTAACAATATCTAACAAGAATCTTAACGTAGGAAAAAACAATGTAACATTTACTTACACTAACACATACTATTATTCATCAAACACTACTCTAAATTTCACAGTATCAAAACCTGTGCATATGACTGTAGAATACGTGAATTTTACAGTTAATTATAATGTGATTACAGTTAAGTTATTAGATGAATTTGATGACAATGTTGCTGATGGTATAGTTACAATTAAAATTAATAGTAACTCATACTCCTCTGACGTAAGAGATAGTATGACTAGTATCAGAATACCCGTTACCGAGTTTAATAAAGGAAATAATTTATTATTAATAAGTTATAATAGTAGTACCCTTCCTTATAATTCATCAGATTTAACGTATTATGTTAATGGTAGTGAATATGGATATGTATACTACATAGCAGCTAACGGTTCAAGTAGTAATAATGGAAGAACAAACCAAACACCATGGACATACACATATGCATTTGACCAGATGAAAAGTGGTGCATACAACAACTCTATAGTATATATCACAGCAGGAAATTACAATATAACTTCTACTGCTACCCTCAGCAATGGTTTAAACCTTAAAATCATAGGTTACAGCAATACCATTCTTAATGGAAATAATAAGGCAATATATTGTTTTAACATTCAAAATGGCCAAATATCAATAATAAATCTAACATTCCAGAAATTTACTAGTAGTCCTATCATAAACAGGGCAGATAACACTACAATAAGTGGAAATACATTCATAAACAATAAAGGAACTAATGGAGGAGCAATCAATCTATGGAATACAAGAAATACATTAATAATAAACAATATATTTCAAAATAACACGGCCTCATATGGTGGAGCAATTTACAACCGTGGAAATAACACAATCATAAGAAATAATACATTCACAAAAAATAATTCAACTCTCTCCTCAGGAGCAGTATATAACCTGGGAATAAATATACTAATATCCGGAAATCAATATACAAATAACACGGCTAAAACACTAGGTGGAGCAATAAGTAACTGGGATACCAGTAATATAACAATAATAGGTAACAAATTCAGTGGTAACAAAGCAAATTATGGTGGAGCAGTTTATTATCGAGGATCAACACTGAAATTAGATAATAACAGCTTAACAGGAAACACAGGACTAGTAAGTGGTGGAGCAGTATTTGTAATAGGAACATCAAACAATGTAACAAACAATAATTTCACAACTAACCTAGCAAAGAACGGTGCAGGAATAAATAATCTCGGAACAAACACTATAATCATAGGAAACATCATCACATATAACAATGCAACATCCCTTGGTGGAGCAATTAGTAATTGGAATGCTATAAAGACAACTATAAATAATAATACAATTAGCAGTAACCGAGCACAATATGGTGCAGTATATCTTAGAGGATCAAACATAACTGTACAATCAAACACTATATCAAATAACAAGGCTAGTTACAGTGGTGCTGCAATATTCAACATAGGAACTAATAATATAATAACAAGAAATACAATAAGAAGTAACAATGCAAGTAACTTTGGCGGAGCAATAAACAATTGGAACTCAGTAAACACGACAATAACATATAATAATATCACATATAACCGTGCTAGTTATGGTGGAGGAATCTACAATCGTGCAATAAACACGAGAATTACTGGAAATGTTATATCATATGACTCTGCAAATTATGGAGGTGCAATCTACGATTCAAAAAGTAATACAACAACAATGAGTAGTAACACGATAACTAACAATCCTACAACTACGGGATCGCAAACAGTTACTAATTAGTAAGAAAACAGAGTATGATAGTACTTTTCATCCTCTAAATACTTTTTTTATTATTTAATTATTATTTTATCTACTATATCCTTTTCAAAAGTGTAAAAGAATAATACTCGATTTTAGGCATGTTTTATGATAAATTTTTACATGAAATTTAATGATTAAAAAAATATAAATATAAAAAAAATAGGGGGAGGTTATTACAGTCCACTAATAATGATTATTCTAATATACTCCTCTTAATTTCTTCTGTATCTCATAGGATATGTCCAAAGAGTTTACTGCTACTATTTTAAGTAATTTTAATAACTCTTCTTTATCCTCTACATTTTCTAGTACTTTTTCTTCCCATTCTTTTTCTAGTTTTGAAATTTCATCTAGTATATCTAATCCTTTCTGTGTAAATTCCATATCGTATGGTAAACCATTCTCTGGCTGGGTGTCTAAAGTTATTAATCCCTTTGATCCTAATTTTTGGTACTGTTTTAGGAATAATTTTTTATGTAATTCATAGTGTTCTGGTTGTGTTTCCGGGTTTTCCATGAGTTTTTTATATTTGGATATTCTTATTTTTTTATGATGTGGTTTGTTATGTTTTTTTATATCTCTTAGTAATGTTAATTGTCTGTCATGTAAATGTATACTTAAGTTATCTTTAACATAACTGTTTTTTGATTTTTCAATTAAATCTATTAAGCTACCTATATCATCTATATTATTTATTGAATTAAAATGTGGATGTTTGTTATTCATAGTATTCCGCTCCTTTTTTATTATATTTTATCTTTTATTATTGTTTTAGTTTTCATATACTTTTAATATAGGATATTCATATTTCTTTAATATTCTAAGTAATTTTTTCTAGCATTATATGTAGCATATTCTAGTGGATAATTATTTTCTAGTAAATTAATTATATCATCCTTGATTTCAGTAATATCTGATTTATCTAATAATTCTGTTAATACTCTGAATTCTGGCTGTGTATCTTTCAGACTAGAAATTAAATAAGATTCCCACTCTTCATCATCATTTTTTGATTTCTCAGCTAACTTAAACATTTCTAATTCAGTGTATAACGATTGCTGAAGATTTGCTATGGCCTCAGTAATTATTGTTTCTCCATGTATATCATACTCATCAATATTCACTATAATATCCGTTGTAGTATATATTAAAATCTTTAACTCATCCATAGATATATCAATTTGATTACTAAGTATATCATTTATATAATTATAGAAATCTATTAAATCATCTAACCCTTCCCTATTATATCTAAATACAATTCTCAGATAAAATAATAAATTTTGAAGATAATGATTAGTTTTTTTCGAGAATACTCTATTATTCTTTATTCTTATATCATGTATATCCAATATTTCTACTTGTTTATCTTTAGATGTCATTAGTACTATTTCACCATGTTCTTTATGATTAATATATGTTTTTATATTTCTATTATTTATATTGGAATAGTAAACCTTCTATTTATCATTAACTAGTAAATTAGAATGTTTATTCACATATTTATATTTAGGATAACATATAATTAATCATTTAAAATTTAATTATTTTAAAGAATAAAAGATAAAGGAGGTTGAGACTTGAATAAAATAAGATATAAAAAAACAATAATACTACTACTAACACTGACAGTACTAGTCATAAGCACATCAATAGTAAGTGCATCAGACACTAATAATACCACAACACATGATAAACAAGTAATAACAGCTAATACTACACATACTAACCATACAATACAAAACTATCAGAAAACAGTAAATAATAAACAAATAAAGAAAACTTCACAGAATCATATAATAAACAATACAACCTATGACAATTACTTTGATGAAGACGGAGTCATATATAATGACGCTGTAAAAGATAATGATACTCTTACAATAACAGGTACTATAACTAATAAAAACTTCTACATTGAAGATTTATCACTGAATATAGAAGGTAACAATGCAACACTCATAGAAAGTACCATTGAAGCAATAGGAAAGCCTATCACAGTAAGTAATATTACAATAAATAATACAGATACACGAAATAGCGCTATTATATTCTATAGCTCAAACTGTACCCTACAAAACAGTAGAATAATCACAAATACCACTAAAGACGTTAAAGCAGTATACATTGTTGGTAATAATACTACAATAAAAAACAATATCATAACAGTAGGCGGACCTTCAGATGAAATAGATTGGTATTCTGATCCAGATTTAGCAAGGACATTAGCAGTAGCCATAGTATCTAATAATAACCTCATCAAGAACAATACAATAACAACATACAGAACAATATCAAAGATAAGTTATGGATCAATAGAATCAATAACGATACAAGGATCAATAAGTGGTAACAGAGCAGAAAACAATATAATAGAAGATAACATTATAACTACCACTACAACTGATTATGCATATGGTATTAACCTAGGACAAAATATTAACAACAACACTATACGAAACAATATAATAAATACGACAGGAAACAATTTTGCAGATAGTATACAGGCATTCAGTGCCGTAAACTACCTAATAATAACAGGTAATAATATAACAAGTACATCCAATAATTTTTCAGATGGAATAGCAGTATCTAAGGATAACATGGCTGGTAAAACCATGAATAACATTATAACCTATAATAATATGCATATTACAGGTTACACCTCTACTCTAATAGATATTGGAAACCTCGAATATTCCACAATAGCATACAATAATGGAACAATAAACTCAACATATCCTTATGGATTCAATATTAAAGGAGATAACAATACCATTCAGGATAATAATATTAACCTGACATCTAATCATACAAATATGACTGGAATACATCTAACATCATCAAATAACAATAATATTACAAATAACACTATAAACACTAATACAAATTATGCTGTAATACTCACAGATTCAGATAATAACATGATAAAAAATAATTACCTCTACGGAGTAAATAAGGCAGATAAATCCGTTCTGAACAAGGGTAATAATATTATACAAAATAACAAGCCAATCATCAAGAAGAACATTACACTAACAGTATATGATACAATAGGTAAAACTAATAATACAATTCTACTTAATGCTACAGTTAAAGCTGTGAACTCAACTACTGTTAATAGTGGTAAATTAGTATTTAAGATAAATGGTAAAACATTACGATATGATAATGGAACACCAATTTATATAGCCATAGTTAATGGTAAAGCCACTTATAACTATACTATACCATGTAACTGGAGTGCAAAGAATTATACTATAACAGCTGTCTATTCTGGAACATGGGAATATAATTACTCAAGAAGTAATAATTCAACATTAACTATTGTTCCAACAAATAATAGTAATACTATTATAAAAATTAACCCTGCAACGGGCATGAAAAATGAAACAAGATACTTAAATGCAAGTATCCATGATATAAATGGTATTAAAGTAGATTGTGGTAATGTAATATTTAAGATAAATGGTAAAACAATAATGAATTCTGAGGGAAAACCTGTTTATACAGCTGTACATAATGGTACTGTTAGCTATAAATTCAATATTCCATATACTTGGAGTGCTAAGAATTATACAATTACAGCAGTATATACAGGAGACAAGACACACCAGCAATCACGCGTAAATAATACTCTAACAGTTCTCAACAGGAATGCAAATATTACTATAACCTCAAAAAACTTAGCAAAAATCAATACAAATCATATATTATCTGCTAGAATTACAGAAAATAATAATACCCTTAATAGAGGAGTAGTTATCTTTAAAATAAATGGTAAAACATTGAAAGATTCACAGGGAAATACATTATATTGTAATGTTACACGTGGAATAGCATCACTTAAATATAGCTTAAAAGGTTTAGCTCCTAAGAATTATACTTTAATAGCTGTATATAGCGATAAAATGTATAATAGAATTGAAACTAAAACCATTCTCACTATTACTAAGTAATAAGAGTATATTCTACTCCTCCCTCACTTTTTTTTATTATAACTTACAGTTATTTTCTTATAGTTATAAATATGAAAGAACATATTATAATTAAATAAATCAATAAGATATAAGAGGCTATGATACTTTTGAAAACAATTGAAAAAACAAGAGAAGTAGAATCAGATATAATTTCATTATACAAATCTGACTCTGTGATCTTTGAGGAAACAACATTAGTTTCAGAAAAACTTAATTATGTTATCTCCTACTTTCCTAAGGGTGATGTGTACGATGTTATTATAGAAAATAAAAATAGTAATCTGATCATATATCAATCATTTTCCAAGTTATCCTCATCAACACTAAAATACTTTAATTTACTAAAAGATGAGACATACGATGATAATTTTGGCAATAGTTTTAAATGTATTAGCCATACTATAGAATACAGATTATAATATAATAGAACAGATACTCTAAACTCCAACTTTTCGTACTATTTTTCCTACATATTAAATAGTAATAAAATCAGTTAATAAAAAAATGCTATTTTCTAAAAATAAGAAATAATAAATAAAAAAAGTAAAAAAAAAACTAAAATCTTTAAGATTTTAGTATCCCTTGAAATATTTAAAATAATTATATGATGAGAACACGTATAACAAAACTCATCTAATAATTGGTATAAGATAATTATTTATAAATCTCTTCTAAACAAAGAAGTAAAAAAGTAAGATATATGGGATCTTACTTTAACTTAATGAATCTAGGCGTATGCTGCTACGTATTCTCCTACGATGTCATCATATTCTTTTCTGATGTCTTCCCATGTTTTACCATCATCTACAATTGCATCTGCAATTTTTGGTACGTGGTATGCTTCTACACCATAGAATGTTTGTGGACTTTCTTCTACGAAGTCACGACGTACTGCTCCTCCACCACATCCGATAGGTGTGTCAATTCCTGCTTCTTGCATTAATGCTACAATTTTACCAAATGCTGTCATGGTTGTTGTCATTAAAGCTGTTGCTGTTATTAGTACAGGTTTGTTTTCTTCTGCTGCTTTTACAACATCTGCATTAGGTACGTCACGACCAAGGTCTACTGCGTTGTAACCATTTGCGTTTAAGAACATAACAATTAGGTTTTTACCAATGTCGTGAGGGTCTCCTTCTACTGCACAACAACATACTGTTGCTTTGGTATCTGCTTTGTGTCCTAGTTTTTTCTCACAAATGTCTACTCCAGACATCATTGCGTCACCAGCAAGCATTAAATCAGGTAAGAAGTATTCACCTTTAGTATATAATGCACTTACACTGTCCATACCTTTCATTAAAGAATTGTTAATAAGATCTATTGGTTCTTCACCAGATTCTAGAGCTTTTTCTGTGTCTGCGTCACATTTATCTTTGTCACCGTATAATACATCTAAAGCTAATGTTCTTTTTATTCCATCTTTTGGTAATATTTCAACTACTTCTGGGTCGTCTTCAGGTTTGAGAGCTGGACCTTCTATTTTTACGTTGTATCTGATTGCGATTTTTTCGTAATCGTCAAATTTATCATAATATTTTTCTAAAGGGCTTGCCATTTGTACACACATCCTGTTATAATTAATTCCTAATAATATCCTTTTATTACACTAAACCAACACTTATAATTCGTATTGTGATGGGTCGTGTTCTTTTACTTTTCTTCCGTATCTTTTGATACATGTTTTTACGAATTTATCAGTGTCATCTGGTAATTGTTCGTATGTTTTCATTGTAGAGTCAAGTGTATCTCTTTCGAATCTTGTTAATAAGATACGTTTTTGATCTACTGCTTCATTAATTAATTCCATTGCTTTGATTGCTGCTGCACGTGCTCTGAGATAAATGTTTTCTCCTTCTGCTGTAATTGCTTCACCGATTTTGTATGCGTTATCGTAAGCAAGAATTACACCTTGAGGGTCTCGGTATTTATCTGCTAATACGTATGTGTCTCTTAGTTCTTTTGCTGTTCCTATTTGGGTTGCGGTGTTCATTAATGCACATTCGTAACCTAAGGATTGTAACCATACACCAGGAGTTGGTCCACCCATTTCTTCTCTGTTATATACAGATTCGTTACTCCATACATCACATACTGCTGCTGTTAAGTTACCCATTAAGTCTGAGTGAGCACAGGTTGCGTTTTTACCTTCTGCACAAATTGGTACAGATGCGATTGATTTTACGATTGGGTTTTCATATCCACAGTCTTTTGTAGGTCCTGTTGCACCACATTCAACTGCTACTAAACTTCTTGCTCCTGCAATTGCTCTTGCTACTGCTGCAATTGTGTGTGATACGTTTTTACTGGTTAATCCACCTGCAAGGAACATTGCAGTGTTTGCTTGTGCACAGTCTGTATCTCCACCAGGGGTGATGTTGTTTCTTTTTGCTATGTCTACTATTTTTGTCCACATGTATTCCATATCTATGGAACCAAGTACTCCTATACCGTATAGTATAGCTCTTGCATCTCCTCTTGATATACCGTAGTCTGATACTACTTTACCACCTATGGTTTCTACACATAACATGGATGCTCCGTTTTCTGCACATGCTTCGAATGATTCATCCATTGCTACGTCTAAGTCAGATCCTCTTAATCCGTTTTCTTCTTCTCTCATATCTGCAACTGTTGACATTAATGATACTTTTGTACCGTATTTGTCGTGTAGTTGTTCTAATTGTTCCCATTGTACAGCTGTTGTTTTTGCTGATGCTTCTTTACTAATGGATTGTTGTTGTACGTGTTCCTGTTCTATCTGAATTGCTGGTAATCCGATAGCTGCTGCACGGTCACAAGCTGCAAATGCAATATTTTTACATGTTGCTACTAATCCATCAATACTTGTTTCTGATCCTTCAGCTGGTGCTACTTTAATGTTAGGAACTACTTCTCCTCCACCCATAACTTGGTCTAATCCCATTTTAACTGGGTGTTTAGTTTGTCCGAATACCATTTCATCTGCTGATTCGTTTTCCATTTTTGTAAAATATTTTCTTGACATATAATTTCACCACTTAAAATCGTTGTTAAATTTATACCCACATAGTTATTACTATAGCCCTTTTAGGTATATAATATATACCCCTATTGTACCTATAAAATGCTTTATTTATGTTAAAGTATTTTTTATTTTTGTAGATATCAATTTTTAGATATATTTTTTTAATTATAATTATAACATTTAAAATTAATATTATCTTGCTATTTATCGTTATTTTTTTAATTTATCTTATATTTTTATTTAAATTTCTTTTTATGTACTTAATAATCCTTTTTTTATTACTTTTTATATTCGTTTTTCTGATTTTGTTAAAATTATTTGAATTATTATTAGAAAATATTGCATTAAATTATTCTGAAGTTTATTATAATAATTTAGAAAATATACCATTTAGACATGATATTTTTTAAAACATTAATATTGGATAAAAAATTAAAAAAATATACATAATTAGTTTAAACTAAAATTAACTACATTTATATAAATGTCATTCTTAAATATAATACCAAAGGTGAAAAGATGATATTAATAAATATGGATAATTTAGATTTCTTTCAAAAATACTTTGATAAAAATCCTACTCCCGAAGTTGTTGAAAAACTAGTGGACGAACTATCCCTAAAACTAGATAAAATAACAGGATATGAAACAGAAATATATCAAGACATTGATAACCCTACGTATTATAGAATATATGCTGGATGTTGCGCAGTAGAAGTATACCTAGAAGATAATAAAATACAAGTAGATTTCGATAATAACTGGCAAATCATATCCTCTAAAACAAAAAGCACATCACAAAAAACAAATCAAGAAAAATTAAGTGAATTCTAAAGAAACCAATATCATATTTATTAATATTAAAAAAAGTAATAAATAGGTAATCTGTCTAAAAGAAAAGTACATACTTTTCTAAATACTAATTTTTTTCAATACCTAATATCCCATAAATTAACAAATAAGGGTAAATCTTCATCATTTTGTATTGCATTAGCACATAGATAAGTATCATAAATAGTATAGATAACCCATACAGTATAAACTATACCAAAAACATAGAATATTAAAGTACTTAATCCTACTGTATTAATGATATACTGAAAAATAGTAGATAGTATTAATGTAATTATTATCTCTACAGCAAAACGTTTAAATAGATGTAAATAAGCATTGCCTAACCCAATAATTACACATGATAATATAACAGCTAATGCCTTATTTTTACTAGGATTATAATAGGAATGATTATATGTAAACTGTGAATAATGACACGGTTGATTATAATCTTGATAAGTATTATCAGATACTCCCGAATTAGTACTATTATAAGACATATTTACTTCATCATTTGTGAACTTATAACCACAAACAATACATGATGGCGCATCATCCGGTGATTCTGCTCCACAATTTTTACAATGTTTCAATAGTGATTCCCTCCTATATATAGATTAAATTATTCTGATTTATAGTTATACCTCCTATTAAATCAATAATCTTAACATAAAATCACGAGAAAATACTATACAAGTAAACTTAATTACTATTAAAACATCTATTATTAATCTAAAAACAATGATATACTAAAATATTCATTCATTACAATCTAATATCGTGTAAATAACCTCTAAAACTGTTAATAATTAGTACTAACTATTTATATAGATTGAATATAATATATAACTGTCTTATTAGACTAATGCATTTTTATATAAAATATAGGTGTGAACAAACAATAATTATCAAGTAATTCTAATTAACATATTTTATATAAAAATTATATTTTTTTTCAAAATCCGCGGAAAACATACAACTAATTTTATCTATTCTAAGTCTAATATAATAAATCTCATTAATTATACTAATTAAAAAAAACCAATAATATAATAATGAAAAAACAACTACTAGATTAGATTAATTCATAATTAAAATAAATACCAGGAGTATTAATACATGGAAATAACTGCAAGTCAGATGAAAAAAAATATACAGAAAATATATGATATGCTAGATAAAGTATCACCACTTGACTATGATTGTGGAAAACTATGTGGAGAAATATGCTGCGTCTATGATGATAATAACAAAGAGGAAAAAGTAGGATTATATCTTCTACCTGGAGAAGAATTAATGTATGAAGATAGTGATGGCTTCAATCTATACTGTATTAGTTCAAAAGACATAGATTACCCTCATAGTTGGGATGATGATGTATACCTTGTTGAATGCACAAACCCACCCCATTGTAATCGTAGTATTAGACCTATTCAATGCAGAACATTTCCTCTAATACCTCATATAAATAGTAAGGGTACTCTTCACCTAATTCTTGATGAAAATGAAATACCTTATGAGTGTCCAATAATAAGAGATAATCTGGAATTAAATAAGGAGTTCATCAATGAAACATATAAAGTATGGAAAATATTGATAAACGATCCGGTTGTATATGATTTAATAGCCTATGATTCAAGAAGAAGAGATAATAGAAGAAAAAAATATAAGATAATTATCTAGAAAAAATATTAGAAGGACTTAATAATTTATGAACTATTCAGATAAAATAAAAAATAACATAATATACAAAGGTAACACTTATGGAGAAGACATGCAACTAGTTGATGATGGTAAAACCCATGAAACTATACTTCATAGAGGCTGTACTTGTAGATTTAGAGAAAGTGAATTAATAGATTTTGTTACAGAATGTCTTGATAAAAAAGAAGTCAAGTACGATGTATTGTCCGATGAAAGTTGTTGTGGTGTAATGCTATTTGAATTAAAAAACTATGAAATAGCTGATAAAGTAGTAAAGAACAACATAGACAAATTTAATAGGCATGGTGTGAAAAAAATCATAACAATATGTCCAGGATGCTATGAATCATTCACAAAATACTATACAAAATATCCTGATTTTAATATTGATGTAATATTTGCTATGGATTTATTTAACAATGAAGAAATTAATTGTGAGGGTTATATTATTCATGATCCATGTCATGCACTTGAACGAAAAGAACAAGTTAGAAATATTGTTAAGAATGTGCCTAAAGATCGTGCTAATTCTTGCTGTGGTTTTGGTGCAGGTATGAAAGCCGGTAGTAAAGAATTAACTAAAAAAATGGCATTAAAAACTCTTAGTGGAAGTAAAGTAATAACTTATTGTCCTTCTTGTTATCATACTTTACATAGAGTAAATCCTGATAAATGTGTGGATTTCTTTGAATTATTAAAAGAAGAGTTATGATATTATTTGATTTCAATTCTTTCTATTTTTTTTTTGATTATTAAATTTTATAAGGTACTTATATAATAAAAAATAATTTAGTGAATTTAACTAGTTCATCAAGAAGTATTACTTAAAAAATAATTTTGACTGCCCATTCTCCCATATTTTAAAGATCTCATAATTCTTTTGAATAATATTATTATAAATTATAGATTTTCTACAAAGCATGAGAATCAGTTAGATAACAACTTATAGGCTATTTTATAAAAAAAATTCTTAATTATCAAAAAGATATACATATAAACATTATATTATCAAATAAAAAGTAGTTGAACGTCTCTTTTTTCAAAAATAATGATTAAACGAATTTAAGCGATTAAGAAAAATATTTATAAAATAAAATTAATAATAACCATGATATCTTTTCAGAAATATCATTAGATATACTACATAGAAGGAGGTGAAAATAGATGAATATAACAAGAAAACACGTATCTATAATGATATTAATCTTCACTGTATTAATATTATTAACTTCAGTTAACGCTAATGATGTTAATAACACAGCACCATTGAAAAGTAATACTATACATGAAAGTAATAGTTCTCATATAGAAACTAATACTACTTTGAAAAGTAACAATTCACAATCAATAACAAAGAAAACACAAACAACAAAGAAACTAAAACAAGAATCAAATGAAGGCTATGTTTATGTTAACAGTAAGGGAACAGGTGATGGTAGTGATAGTACAAAACCAACCAATATAACAAATGCATTAACCAAGGTAAGTAATGGAGGTACAGTATATCTAGTAACAGACGACGATAATGACACTTATTATTATAAAAATACCTTAAACATCAACTCAAACACAGTAACAGCAAATGTTAAAAACTTCAATATAACAGCAGAATCTGGTAAAACAATAATATTCATGGGTAATAATAGTAATATCCTATCTATTAGTAATGGATATACTATTAATATTAATGGAATAACATTCAAAAATGGAACAACTAGTGCAATAAATAATAATGGTAATTTAACAATTAATAATTCAACATTCACTAATAATAGTGCTGTCACCTATGGTGGAGCAATACACTCAGCTAATGGAGTGTTAAGTATTATCAACAGTACATTCACAGATAACACTGCAAGTTTAGGTGGAGCAATATATTCTGGTAATGGAGAGTTACATATTATAAACAGTACATTCACAGGTAATAATGCAATTTTTACTGGTGGAGCTATAAATTCAAATGATGAAACTAGGACCATTATAAACAGTACATTCACAGATAACAATGCAAGCTATGGAGGAGCTATAAGTGCCACATATAATAATATGAGTATTATTAACAGTACTTTCATAAATAATTCTGTTACAGAAACTGGTGGTGCTATACAGTTATATGCAAATGCAACGATAGATAATAGTACATTCATTAAAAATCGTGCTAATAAAGAGGGAGGAGTAATATATTCCTTTAATGTACATACATTATTAAATAACAACAATTTCACAGATAATAATGCAACTAATGGAGGAGTATTATCTGCTAATCATGGAAGCACTACTTTAACAAATAATACCTTCACAAATAACAGTGCAAAGTACGGAGGAGTAATGAACTTCCATAATACTCTTAATTTAGAATCAAATAATGATACAAACAACATATCCAACAATACATTCATAGATAACAATGCAGGTTATGGAGGAGCAATATACAGCTTCAATACAAAAGATAATATAAACAATAACAACTTCAAAAACAACACAGCAACAAACGATGGTGGAGCAATACTAAACAGTATAAG
This sequence comes from Candidatus Methanosphaera massiliense, assembly GCF_028890305.1. Lineage (NCBI taxonomy): Archaea > Methanobacteriati > Methanobacteriota > Methanobacteria > Methanobacteriales > Methanobacteriaceae > Methanosphaera > Candidatus Methanosphaera massiliense. Next base: position 1,231,732 of record NZ_JARBXM010000001.1, on the reverse strand, counting down.
CAGTCAAACCGTATCAAACAATAACTTCACAAATAATAATGCAAAGTATGGGGGAGCAATATACTCTGTATCAGGAAATCAAAGCATTGAAAACAATCAATTCAACAATAACACTGCAACAGATAACAGTTCCTCAATATACATTGAATATAGCTTTATAACATTAATAAATAACACAATACCAAATAACACAATAATAAACAAAACAGATGTTGAAGGAAATTCTAATAGAACAATATACAACACAAAAGATGTGGTGCCAGCAAACACTACTGAAAAAATATACACCATGGAAAATAACACTAATACATATAAAACAATATTTGCATTAAACTACGGAGCACAGCAATACTATAGCGATGATAATACTGGTTTCTGTATAGAGCCAGACGCTCTACCACCAATATATCATACAATATTCGAAAGAGAACTATTAACCAACCAAATAAGATATAATCAAGTAACAAACGAAAATGTAATTGAGTATATAAAAGGATTCCTAGTATTATTCTGGAATGATACAGAAAGCTTTGATGATCCAACTGACTTAACCATATATCAAGAAGGAATAAACTTCCTTATAAAAAATGATTTCCATAACACAACAAAACTATCCGAAACACTACCTGGATTTAAACATCCACAACAATACTATATAACTAAAATCGAAGACGCATTAAAAAATAGTAAAATACCAAATAGCGGATTACTTAGAGATAATAAAACAACATATCAAATATACTACTACAAAGCATTAGATGAATATAACAGTGGAACACACTATCAAAACATGATTGGAATAAGTATAAACAAAACTCCTTTAAACATGTCATGGGCCTGGAAACTAGTAAACGAAACAACAAATAAAACATACACCGTAAACTATACTGTAAATGTAACAGTAAAAGAACCATATAATGAGACAGAAGAATATCAAGAAAACATAACAGTAGAAGAACCATACAATGTAACAGAAACATATACAGTGAACGTTTCAATACAGGAACCATACAATAGAACTGAAACTTATAATGTAAACGTTACAACACAAGAACCATACAATGTAACAGAACAGTATACAGTAAATGTGACAAAACAAAAACCATACATTACAACACGTGAAAACACACGAACTAAAAACATAAATAAGGGAATCGAAAAAAATACAAAAACAAATAATCTGTATAACAAGAATAACAATAAATCTAGAAATGTTACAATACAAGAGACAAGGACAAGAACAGTAACCAAGTACAGAAATGTTACAACACAGGAGACTAGAACAAGAACAGTAACAGAATATAGAAATGTTACAACACAGGAGATAAAAAATATAACAGTAACCAAGTACAGAAATGTGACAAAAACTGTAACGAGAACAAGAATAGTAACAAAATATAGGCCAGTAACACACGAGGAACAAAGAAGTCAGACAATAACCCAAATAAGCTACCATTACAAATTATACATATACTTATTATACTTAGAAGGTAAAATAAGTTATAATGATTTAGTAGCAATAATTGGATCAGAAAACATTCAGTTTAATGAAAATGGAAGTATAGTACTAGACTTTGAAAACATAGAGGATATACCTGATAATATATCTGTAACTGGATTAAATAATACTGCTATTCCAACAACTAGTGATGATATTGATGCATCAAATCCTGATGGATTAGAAAATCCAGTTATGGATGCTGGAATAATTACTACAGAAATATAATCAAATAACACTTTCTTCCATTTTATTTTTTTTAAAAAAGAGAAACTATACTTTTTTAAGATTAGCTTTTTTTATAGAATTATTTTATTTTCTATTTCTATCAACTATTTCGTATAATTAGATATTATCCTATTTTAATTAAGATTATTATATTCAAATCAATACAATATAGATATAGGCTATTAATGTAATTATAATGAATTAAAAAAAAAGTAAGTATTGAAAAAATTAATAATTTTGTATTTAAAATTCTATTTTTTCTTTTGTTGTATTTTCCATTGTTCTAAATTCAGCTACAGCATTTTCTAGATGGAATATTTGTGGAACATATCCTGTTTTATCATTGTATATTTTCTCTAACATAGGCATTGTTTCAAATGCTTTGTCATATAATGTTTTGTCATCATCAAATGCTACTTTTCCAGTATATCTTAAGAAGTCTCCGTTTACTCTTCCTACGAATTCTACTTTAGGATTTGCTTCTAGTTGTTTGAAAACATTTTTAAATGTTCCTGTTAGGAAATATATTTGATCATCTACTAACATACGAAAACCTAATGGCCTACATTTTGGTTGATCACCGTCTGTTGTTGCTAAAAATAATACTTGTGCTTCATTCATAAATTCAAATACTTTTTCTCTGTCTGTCATTATTATCACCTTTTTTTAGATTTATTGTTTTACCACGTTTAATCCTATAATTTCCTTATTATATATATTTATAACTAAAATAGAAATTATGAAAAGTTATTATTCATTCTTCTATTTCTTAATAATTTACTATAAGTTAGGCTAGACTAAAAATCAATTTTGATAATTATATTTAATACTTAGAAAATTATATTAGCACATATGAAGAATATTAACAAAGTTATATTTAAAATATTATTGAAAAAAAATAGGAAATAGATTGAATTTAAATTATCTTTAAAAAATTAGTCTATTTTATCAAAAATGAATCTTTCTAAATGATTATATAAGAAATTGTTGATTATATCATATCATCTATTAATTTTAATAAAATTCATATAAATAAAGAAAAAAAGAAGATAGGTGAAATATTAATCACAGTCTACTCTTTGATGAAGTGTTTCATCATCACTCTGTGAATTATGATTAGGACTGTCAGCAATATTATCACCCATGGAACTCCAGGTACCGTTAATTGAATGAATAATAAGATTCAATTCTAAGTTAGTATTAGTCCTTGTTCCAAAGTAATTTGAATTATCCTGTGTCACCATTGTTAATGTATAATTATGTGATTTAAGATTTTGTGGAAGTGTAATATTTAAATTAACATTACCATTAGTAATATTGTATACTATGTTCTTTCCTGATTCATCTCGTAATGTATTACCATTAATTTTAAATATGGCTTTAACTGTTCCGTTGATACGTGATTTAGTATTATTGTTAAGTATAACTCCTTTTACATTTATATCATATAACTCTGCTTTTATTGCTTGTAGTGATGCGATTGTTGGTGTCTTTGTTATTTTTAGTATACTATTTCCTTCAACTCTGTATATTGTATTAGAGTATACTGCTGTTATGTTATAGTTTCTCACTGTATAACTTTCTGGTATTTTATACTTGTAGGATGCTACTCCATTTTTAACATAGACTTTTACTGTTTTACCCTTATTATCAAATATTGTTTTACCATTGATTTTTAGTATTATGAAACCATCGTTAATATTTAATACAGTTTTGTTATTGGTTAGTTTTACTGTTATGTTAGCATATGAACTTTTTGATGCATTTACTTGTGTTATGTTTAGAGTAGGTGCTAGTATTTTGATGTTACTGTTGGTACTTTTACTTCCTGTAATATTATTAGTTCCACTAAATGTAGCACTTAGTGTGTATGTATTTTTTGAATAGTTTGATGGTAATTTATAATTTAATATTGCTAATCCATTTTTCACTGGCACATAAATTGTCTTATTGTTTGATTGTAGTGTTCTTCCATTAATCTTAAATACTATTTTTCCATTATTTACATTATTACCATATTGATCTTTAATATGTGCTTTTAGGGTTAATTGTTTTGAATATGATGTGATGTTATCTGTTTTTATAGTTGATCTATACATTTTTGTATAATTGATTGTTTCAATGTATTTAGCATTCATTACCTTTGGTATTTGATTTTTTGAAATGAACTGATTATATGCGTAGATATTTCCCATTAAATATGAAGTCTTTCTTCCTACAAGATGTCCGTCATCATTAGATGCGTATACTTGTATTGTAGTATTATATAAATTTGTCTTATAGTAGTATGAGATATCTGCTTGTCTATATATACCATATTTATCTGTAGCAGCAAGGTATCTTGATGCATTTAATGGACTGGATATCTTTGTATCCTTCTTATAGTATCCTCTATGATAATAATCTGGACTATTAGGTGATACTATGTATTCTCCAGGTTTTAGTACTCCCTGTAATTCTTTTGTTTTACCATTATAATTTATTACCATTCCAAAAGTACCGTTAGGTGCTTTAATTAGCACATGTCCTTTAGCCAGGTCTTTTTTAATATTTAATAGCATGTCCAGATATGTTTTACTTATGTTGTTTTGATTTATCATTTCTAGTGTGATAGCTTCTGTTTTCTCTGTTACACCTGCTGAATCTGTACCACCATTACCTACCATCCAACCATTTGATGTTACATAACAATGGAAAAAGTATGTACCATCTGTTTTCTGTTGTCTTGTTATTGTATCATTTGTTATGTAGAAGTCCACACTACTACTTGAATCTCTTCTGAATGTAATTACTGATTCATTATTACTTACTTGTATTACGTTGGAACAGCATCCTTCATCTATCTTAGCTGAGGTTGTTTTTGTAGTTGTTGTCTTGTTTGTGGAACTAACTCTTTTGAATAATAAGCCATAATCAGGTTCTTTTGTTCCCCAATTATTTCCTTTGCTTAGTACATATCCTTGACCATTTTTATATACTACATGGGTTGTGTATTGTTTATTTTTCATTGTAATATTAGAGTATGTTATATTAGTGTTACCATTAGTTGAGTATATTAATCCATTTCTAGCAATGTTATCTCTCAAATTACATTTGTTGATGATAATTGTTCCATTTGGATTATATATTATTGAACCATCATCTGCTGTGTTATTTTTTATTTGACTTGAGTTTAGTAATGTTTTGTATAATGCTATTGAGTATACAACTCCACCTTGTTTTGCTGTGTTATTCCATATGTTACTGTTTTTAATTGTTGTAGTTGATCTTGATGTTTTAGATACTACTGCTCCATAGGTTGCGTTATTTCTATATATTCTACAATTATTGATTGTTAAATCTTTTTTAGAACTTGTAGATATTACCCCACCATTTATTGCTGTATTATCATAGAATGCTAAATTAGATAACAGGGTTGTTCCAGATGAATCAAGTAAATCAGTAGTAGTATGTATTGCTCCACCTCTATATCCTGCATTATTCAAGTAAAATCTTGATGTAAGAATATTTAGGTAAGCAGTAGAATATATTGCTCCTCCATAATATTTAGCACTATTATTATAGAAGTTGGAATTTATTATATCTGCTCTTGTATTATACAAGTAGAATACTCCACCAGCGTATGCATAATTATTATAGAAATTTGAATTCTTTACATTTAATGTAGCACTTTTTAGATATAAGCTTCCACCTTCACCATATAATCCTTTTACCTTATTATTATACATAGTAACATTGTTTAAATTTAATGTTACATTATATTTGTTATTCTTAGTTATTACGGCTCCTTTACTTGATGAATAACAGTTTCTTATTGTTAAATTATTCATGTTAATTGTATATCTACCTGAAATATCTAAGAAATTATATTTATTTTGACCATCAATAATTGCACCATTACCATTAATTGTAATCTTATGACAATTATTAGGTGTCTTCAAGGTGATTGGTTTTGTTATATTATACGTGTTATTTTTTAAATTGATAGTATATGAAGAACTTCTAGTTTTCTGAGCATTGGTGAATTCTGTTGTTATTGATGAATATGATGATGCTGTTGATGTTTTAAGTTGCTTTGATTTAGATTTAGTTACTGTGTTTAATTGTTTTTGTTCTACCTTTTGATTATCATTGGTAGATACTTGACTTGTATGAATTGTTGAAGCTGTATTATTATGTTGTTGTTCTACTGCAGTATTTGTATTATTATCTGTTGCAGATACTGCTGTTATACAACATAATAGTATAACTACCATACTTACTAAAATAACACTTCTTACGTTTATTTTAGTCATTTAATCATCAATTCCTGTTGATTAGGTTTAAAATAATTTTTTTTAATTAAAAATTATCTAATTTATAATCTATCATTATTTATTTATACATTTTATTAAAAAAAAATAATTTTAATTAGTTTATTTTTATTGTAAAGAATAGTTAACTTATTATTTTATCAGAATAGATTTGTATGATATATTTGATTTGTAGAGAAATATAGAATATATATTAATATATATAAATATAATAATATTTGAGTAAAAAAAATAAAAATAGAAAAAAAAGGTAATCTAAATGAATGAAAAAATTATATGTGATAATTGTGGCCAAGAAAATCCCATTAATTACTTACAATGTATAAACTGCAATGAAAATATGAAAAACTATGATTACTATAAAAAAGACTTTAAAAAGTACTATAAATTATTCAGTAACCAATCACTAGAAATATTAAAACAAATACCATTAACAGACACAGCCTATGATTCAATACTGAATTCAATAATTGAAATAGGCTCTGAAAACCTACCAGCAATACCAGAACCACCCTCAATCCCAGTACTTATGAAAATAACTAAGCCATATGCAAGAGTACAGTATGACCAAGAAAACAAACACCCCGAATATCTTAGCTATTACTCTTTTAACAGGATATTTATCAATAGAAATACACCACAAAATATGATAAGTGGTGCAATAATCCATGAATTTGGACATCACCTATTTAATGAGATAATCAAACAGTCAATAATGCACTTATTAAATGTTGAAAAAAACTTATACATTGAATCATTTGCATGGTATCTTACACTACAAAATGAGTATTTACAAATAGCTAATGAATATGTATCCCATAGGGTTCAAGAATATTTCACACCAGAACAATTTAATGGATATACATCACTAATACAATTATTAAATGATCATTCTAATCTAGAAGAAGAGAAAATTCAAACTGCGCTAAACTTTGGAAATGTAATATCAGAAGATGTCATATTTATAATGGAACATTTTATTACAAGGTCAAATCCTGCTAATCCATTAAATATTCAGAATAACAATTTACCCTATAATATAATGAAGGTTAATGAACAAACAAAACTAAATGCTATCTACACTATAATATATAAGACATTTGAATTATTTTGTAAAAATAAAAGGGATATGTTACCTATACTAGATGACTTAAATAATAGTTATATTTACTATAATGTTTAAAAAAAAATAGTTTTTGGATTATACATTAAGCATAATCCCCCTTTTCCCCTCCATTAATTCTTAAAAAAAGTATTAATTATCGAGTATTATATCACTAAATTCTGGATATTTCTCTACAAAGTCAAGCACTTCCTGGTCAATAAAATCAAACCATTGTTGATGGGATATATTTCTAGAGAAATGTTTTATATGCATTATTTTTTGATTGTTTTCTTTTTCGGATATTTTTTCTTCCAATTCCTTGGAGATTTCTGGTAGAACCATGTCATCAATAGGATTCTTATTTTCATATGCAATAAATACATCTTCAAACTCTAATGGTAGCACATCACCATTTTGTCTTGTTTTTATCATTATTTCCTGAAAGTTATCTGCTATTACTCTGTAATTTAAAGTTAGTTTTGAGAATTTACTTCCTTCTTTGGTCATTTTATCTAATTTTTCATAATTCCATTTAGTCATTTTATACCCTTCTATAATAATATATGTTATAATTATAGATTAATAATTTTATAAATAAAAAGAGTTTTTATTTTAAATAAAAATAGTTAATAAAAAAAATTTATAGTATTTTACCAAATGTTTATACCTAAATATTCATTAACCCAATTTGTGTAAAATGATGTTAAATCAACTATTTTATAGAATTCACGTTCAAATATTTCTATTAATTTGTTTAAATTTTCATACATTGATTTATATATTTTAGATTTAATTTTACGCCATACATCTTCAATTGGATTTAAATCAGGGCAATATGGTTTTAAAAAGATTAAATTTATGTTCAATATTTCACAGGCTTTTTCAACAATTTTAGCATGATGTATTCTTGCGTTATCTAAAATAATATTTATTCTTTTTTCTTTTGAGTTTATTTCCATTATTTTTGGATTTGATAGGTTATTCAGTAATCTTAATCTTTTTTCATACCCTATTTTTCTTGAATTGTTGTTGTCTTCTTTCCTGCAAATCTTTTGAATTTTTTCTATGGAAATTTGTTTGGAATTGTCATTATATAGTTCATCATTGATTTTATTTATCAAATCCATTTCATTTAGTGATTTAGAGGATAGATATTTTTTTATTTTTTCATCAGATAAGTTTTCATTGTTTATTGCATCTTTGATTAATTGTTTACCTAATCTATTAGTCATGTTTTCAATACGGTAATGGCATAAGGTAATTACAAAGTGAAATGCATTGTTTTTTGTATTTACCTCCATATATGAGTTGCAATTGATTCCTTGAAATCCAGTTACATTTATTCCAAATTTTACTGGATGTTTTGTTTGTATATTTTTTTCTCCAGGAGCATATAATATTCTTGTAACATTTGGAACATTTTGACAAGATGTTTCATCTAAAAAAGCAAAATATTCTGTTTGTATGTCTGTTGTCTTTAGTTTTTTTTAAGATCTTCTTCAGGATTCTTAGGACGTGTGTTGTATTTAATGAATGGTTTTCCATAGTTTAAATTTAATTTTTGTCTTGTAATAACCCATACTTGCTTCTCACTATATGTTATACCATATTTTTCTTTAATTAAGTTTCGTACATCTTTTAAATTATATTTCTCTTCATTTCCAGTTATGATTTCATTCAATTCTTTTAATTGTTGATCAGTTAAATATGATTTTCTTCCACAATTGGAATAATTTGAAAATAAACCATCAACGCCATTTTCATTATATTGTTTGACCCAACGTTCGCCTGTTTTTCTTGAAATATTAATGTTTTTTGAGGCTTTAGCAATACTTTCACCATTTGCAACCATGTTAATTAACAAAAGACGCCTATAAACAGTGTAATATTCCTTGTACTCTTTCAGCATGTCTGAAATTTCTGAAAGTTCTAAATGTTTTTCAATTTTATTATTAAATTTTTCCATGAATATACATTTATAATCCATTAGGTATAAACTTTTAGTAAAAAACTATAAAAAAAAAATAAGTGAAGAATAATAAATTATGAAACGAATTCGTGATGTTTTAGTGATATTCCAACTAATAGTTCAACTTATTTTTTTGGATAGAATCCACTTGGTTCTTCTGAAAGATTGATCATTATGTTTTTAGCTTGTGTATAATGATTTAAAATCATTTTATGGGTTTCACGGCCAATACCTGAAGCTTTGTATCCACCAAATGGTGCTCCTGCTGGTATGGAGTTGTATGTATTTATCCACATTCTACCTGTTTCAATGTTACTTGCTACTCTTATAGCTCTGTTAATATCTCTAGTCCAAACTGCTCCCCCTAATCCATAGTAACTGTCATTTGCAAGATCTACTACTTCTTCCTCAGTTTCAAATGGCATTACTACTGCAACTGGACCAAATATTTCATCTTGAGCAACAGACATATCATTTGTTACATCTGTTAGTAATGTTGGTTCTACATAACAACCATTAGCAAAGTCTCCATCAGTCATTCTTTTACCACCAACAGCTACTGTTGCCCCTTCTTCTTTACCTTTTTCTATACATGAAAGTATTTTTTCTACTTGTCTTTCGTTAATTTGTGCACCCATTTGTGCATTAGGATCCCATGGCATTCCAACATCTATTTTCTTAAATGCATCTACTGCTTCTTTTACAAATTTATCATAGATTGATTCTTGTACGAATACTCTAGAACCTGCACAGCATACTTGTCCTTGGTTAAATAATATACCTAATTGTAATCCATCCATTGCCATGTCCCATTTACAATCCTCAAAATAAATGTTAGCTGATTTACCACCTAATTCTAGTGTTGCTGGAATAAGTTTTTTTGCTGCAGCGTCTGCTACATTGGAACCTACTTCTGTAGATCCTGTGAATGCGAGTTTTCTTAAATCTGGATGGTCAAGAAGGTATTGTCCTGACTTGGAACCTTTACCTGTTACTATGTTAAATACACCGTCTGGTAATACTCCATCAATTAGTTTTGCAAATTCAAGTACACTTAATGGTGTTGAACTTGATGGTTTGAATACTGTACAGCATCCTGCTGCTAGTACTGGTGCTAGTTTCCATGCAGCCATTAAGAATGGGAAGTTCCATGGTACAATTTGACCAACTACTCCTATAGGTTCTCTTAATATTAAGCTTAATGTGTTATTATCAAGTTTTGTTGCACTTCCTTCCTCTGTTCTTACTGCTGCTGCAAAGTATCTGAAATGATCTGATGAGAATGGTATATCAATTGAAGTTGTTTCACGTAATGCTTTACCATTATCTAGTGATTCTATTAATGCTAGTTTTTCTGCATTTTCATCTATGATGTCTGCTATTTTTAGTAGAATTTCTTGTCTTTCTATTGGTTCTACTTGTTTCCATTCAGGGAATGCATTCCATGCAGCTTTTACTGCTTTATCTACATCTTCTTTTGTTGCCTCTGCACATGTTGATAATACTTCTCCATTTCCTGGGCATGTTGTTTCGAAGGTTTGTTTGTCTGATGCATCACACCATTTTCCATCTATATATAATTTGTATTCTGAATCTGCTGGATTTTCCATTTTAATCTTCTCCAATTATTATTTACATGTTTTTTGTGGGATAATCAATATTTTTTATTAAAAATATAAAGGAGGTTAAGTGATATTTACTCCTCTTAGAAGTCTACTTGTTTTCCATAGTAGATGTATTCTAATAATTTTTCGAGTAATTCTGGATTTGTTTTTCTTGGGTTGGTTGGAGTACATGCGTCTTCTTGTGCATGTTTAGCAATTTCTGCTTTTTTCTCGAGGAATTCTTCTTCGTTTACACCAAATTCTTTAAGTGTTTTTGGAATTCCCATTTGTTCATTGTAGTAATCAATTTTTACACATAATTGTCTTACAATTTCTTCGTCTGTACCCTGCATTCCTATGAATCTACCAATATCTCCATATCTACTTGCATCTGCTTTTGAGTTAAATTTAATTACGTATGGTAAGTAGATTGCGTTTGCACATCCGTGAGGTATGTGTCCTGTACTGAATGCTGCTCCTGTTTTGTGTGCTAAAGAGTGTACAATACCTAGTAATGCATTTGAGAATGCCATACCTGCTTCACATTGATAGTAGTGCATTCTTTCTCTTGCATCCATATCTTCATTATATGAGTCTATAAGATCTTCGAATATGTGTTTTATTGCATGTAATGCTAGTGCGTCCGTGAATGGTTGATGTACTAATCCTACATATGCTTCTATTGCGTGTGTTAATGCATCCATTCCTGTGTAAGCTGTTAGTTTTTGTGGCATTGTTTTAGGAAGTAGTGGGTCTACAATTGCTACGTCGGGTGTAATTTCAAAGTTTGCAATTGGGTATTTTATACCTGTATCATAATCAGTTATTACAGAGAATGCAGTTACTTCTGTAGCTGTTCCACTTGTTGAAGAGATTGCTAGGAATTTAGCTTTGTTTCTCATTTTTGGGAAGTTTTCATTTGAAGATATCTGTTCGAAGGTTGCATCTGGATGTTCATAGAAAATCCACATTGCTTTTGCAGCGTCGATAGGTGATCCTCCACCCATTGCAATAATCCAGTCAGGACCAAATTCTTCCATTATTTTTGCTCCTTCCATTGCACTTTCTACGGATGGGTCTGGTGATATTCCTTCAATTAATTTTGTTTCTATGTTAGCTTCTTTTAGGTTGTTGAGTACTATGTCTAATACTCCTGATCTTTTTAGTGATCCTCCACCTATTACTATTACTGCTTTTTCTCCTTCTAATTCTTTAAGGTAGTCTAATGCGTTTTCTCCAAAATATACGTCTCGTGGTAAAGTAAATCTTTGCATTTGTGATTTCTCCATTATATGTTATTTTAAATATTTTAATCTTTTTAGAAAAATCCTTCCATCCCTGTATTTTGTAGAACCATTTTCCTAAAAATATTAATGCCAATCATAACTACTTATGATTGTTACTCTTAATTATGAGGGTGGTAGTATTTAAAGTAATGGTTTATTTGTAATGATTTATCATGATAATTTAATTAGCAATATGACAGTTATTTTAGATAAGAAAAAAGATTATTGACTTAATAATCAAAAATAATTTATTTATAGTTATACAGTCCGAAAAAGAAAAATTAAACGTTTAAATTAAAAAAAGAATATATTAATTAAATTAAAAATTATCATTATTTATCATGATAAATAAAATGATAAAAAATTCAACCTTCTAAAAAACAGAAAATAAACAAATAAAACACAAAATAAGACGAATATACAATTTTTGATTAAAATTTAGGCACACTAAAAAAAAATAATAGATAATATTAGGTTATACTCAAAATAAAGTAAAAATAAACATTAATCAACAAAAATAAATAATAACTTTAAATAAGATAAAAATATAATAATCAAATAAAGAATAAAAAAAACTATTCTTTGAAAATAGAAAATTAATTAAAATATAATTCAAAAGGTGATAATATGGCAAACAATAATAATAATGACGATGGATTTGGAACAAAAGCAAGAAAATTTTTTGGACAAACAAAAGTAAAATACTTCATCGGCGGAATGGTTGCAGCATATGCAATTAGAAAAATAGCACAAACAGACGCAGCACACAACGCAGCTGTATCAGCAACCGCAGGATTCCTAAATTTAAAAGACTCTGTAGAAGAAGGAATCGAAAACATCAAAGAAGATGCAGAAGATATCCACGCAGAAGCACAAGAAAAACAAAAAATAGAAATATATGGTCCTGAAGACATAGATGAAGAAGACGAATCTGAAGAATAAACACAAAAACATTATCAACTCCACCCTACATTTTTTTTAATAAAATAACTTAAATAAGGGACTAAAATGAAATTTAAAATAGTTTATGATAATGATAAAAACAGATTACGTGTTCGCGCTGGAAGAGCTGCATTTACAACAGAAGAAGGATATGGAATAGCCCAATTATTAACAGAAAAAAAGGGCATTGAATCTGTTAAAGTTTCATCAACAAATGGTAGTATATATGTTGAATACACTGGAAGCAAAAAACGAGTATTTAAATATATAGCTGATATAAAAAAATCAGACTTATTCGAAGCTGACCCAACAACATTACAACTAGCTAACGAAACAGATAGCAGATACATAAACAAGATAATAAAAAAAATAGTAACCAGATACTTCTTCAAATTCTTCCTACCTGCACCACTAAACATAGCAAAAGTATTATATGAATCAATACCATTTATATTAAAAGGTGCTGACAGTTTAATACACCTAAGACTAGACGTAGACCTACTTGATGCAACATCCCTATTTGTGACAATATCTCAGGGAATGTTTGGACCAGCAAGCTCAATAGCATTCTTACTAGGATTATCAGAAATACTAGAAGAATACACAATAGAAAAAACAAAACACTCACTAGAAAACAGTCTAATGCTAAACATCAACAAAGTATGGATAAAAACAGAAACTGGAGAAGAAATACAAATACCATTCTCACAGCTCAAAAAAGGCGACAAAGTAATAGTAAGAACAGGAACAATAATCCCTGCTGATGGTATAATTCTATCAGGAGATGCTGAAATAAACGAAGCAACCATGACTGGAGAATCACTAGCAGTCCATAAAAATGAAGGAACAGCAGTATTCGCAGGAACCATTGTTGAAAACGGTTCAATAACCATAGAAGTCGATGCAATAAATGAATCAACAAGAATAAATCAAATTATTGATTTAATTGAAAGTTCAGATAAAGCAAAAGCAGGAATTGAAAGTAAAGCAGAAGATTTAGCAGATTCAATAGTACCATGGAACTTCGCTGTAACAATACTAACATACATCTTAACAGGAAGTACAATAAAAGCAATATCAGCACTAACAGTAGATTATTCATGCGCAATAAAACTTGCAACACCAATAACAATTATCTCAGCTATGAGAGAAGCATCAGAAAGAGAAATTGTGGTAAAAGGTGGAAGATACTTAGAAGCATTTGCTAATGCAGACACAATAATCTTTGATAAAACAGGAACACTAACAGAATCCAAACCAAAAGTAGCAAAAGTAGTATCATTAGGTAGTTTATCTGACGACGAATTACTAAGACAAGCTGCATGCCTTGAAGAACACTTCCCACATAGTGTTGCAACAGCAATAGTGGAAGAAGCAATTGAACAAGGATTAACACACGGAGAAGAATTACACTCCGAAGTAGAATACATTGTAGCCCACGGTATTGCTACAAAACTATTTAACAAACGTACAGTGCTAGGTAGCAGACACTTCGTTCTTGAAGATGAAGGTGTAGAAATAACAAAAGAACAAGAAAAAATCATAGATGAAAATGCAGATAAATATTCAATAATCTACTTTGCTATTGACAGTAAATTAGAAGGAATAATCTGCATATACGACCCACCTAGAAAAGAAGCTCAACAAGTGCTCAGCGAACTAAGAAACTTAGGCATAGCTGATATCATAATGCTTACTGGTGACAGTGAAAACGCTGCAGCAACAACAGCAGAACTACTAGGAGTAAATGAATACAGATCACAAGTACTACCAGAAGACAAAGCAAGAATAGTAGAGGAAATTAAAGCAGAAGGAAAACAAGTAATCATGGTTGGTGACGGTATAAATGATTCACCAGCACTATCCGCAGCAGATGTATCTGTAGCAATGAAAGATTCATCTGACCTAGCAAGAGAAGTTGCAGATATCACATTACTCAGACCAAACCTAAACGATCTCGTAACTATGAGATTAATAAGCCAAAGAATGCTAGAATTAATCCACAGAAACTATGGATTAATACTTGTACTAAACACATTCTTCATGGGCCTAGGATTAACAGGAGTAATCACACCATCATTAACATCCGTATTCCATAACGGTTCAACCATGCTTATAAGTCTAGACAGTGCAAGATCTAAAAACTATAAACATGTAGAAACATTCGAAGCAACAGTGGAAGAATAAATTCCTTCCACACTTTTCTTTTTTAAAAAAAAAATATTTTAAAGTAAAATATTTAATTTAAAATATTCTAATTAAACTAATTAAATAAACAAATATATCAATATTAATACTAAATTTTTATAGCTATTTTTAATATAATTAAATATATAATCTATTCTTTCTTTATTAGATTATGTCATGTACATATAATTGTATTAGTTTGTTATTTTTAGATATTAATTAATTTGATATTATTATATACTGTGTTTGATAAAAATATGTATCATGAGAAAGAATAATGTTATAATTATTATTGTAGGAATTATATTAGTTGCATTACTTATTATTAGTAATGGTTTTACTAATTTTGATTTCTCACATAATAATACTACAAATGACACAAATAATACAACTAGTAATAGTTCTATGAATCAATCACATGACAATAGCCAACATGTAGATCAAGCTACAAATCCAAGTGACAATAATCAACCTCAAGAATCATCAAGTTATCAACAACAAGCTAGTGAAAGTTCAAGTTCTTCTAGTCAGGAATCCAGTAGTCATTCTAGTGGAAGTGAAGGTGGAAGTGAATCCTCTTCATCAAATTAATTAAATAAATTTTTTTTCTTTTATTTTTTTTTTAGTTTCAATTATTATTATTTTTTTTACAAAATTATCTTTTTTTATATAATATTTTCCTAATTTTTTTCAATAATCAATATATGAAATATTTATTTTAATAGATTTAAATATCTTAAAATTAATTTTAAATTAGTTATTTCTAAAATAGAATTATTTAAATACTATTAATTATAAAATAATTATTGTAAGTCTATTATAATAAAAATAGACTTATTATATTTAATTTTTTAGGAGGACATAATGAGCTCACGAAATGATATTATAAATATATTGAGTAACTACCCTGAATGGCATTCAATCGAATATATTTATATAGACAGAAATATAACAAAAACTACAAAAATTAACAAACAAATATTAAAAGATAAAATAATAATAACAAAAAATAGCAATGAACTATTCAGAATGATTGATTATAACATTTTGAATAACAAAGATAAATTATATGATGAAAACTACAGTAAACTAAACTATGTGCCAGTAGCCGATTTAATAGTTATAGGCAATGACGTCGATAATACAGAAGATATAGAACAGTTGATTGACAAAAACACGATAATTTCAAAGGTTTTATCAGATAACGTTTATTTCATTGAAGATTCCATGAATGAATTATTAATACTTATAACACCCCATGAAACATATATCCTTAAAGGACATGGATTGAATATGGAATTACTAAAAGGAGACTACCTACGAAATACATGAAAATCTATTCTAAATCCTCTTATCCTCTCCCTTTTTTTTTAGAAAATATTTAATACTTATAATAATAAAGAAAATATTAGATTAATATGAATTTTAATATGGACTATGAAACATCAATTATTATAGGATTATTTTTAGGAAGTGTTATATTATTCATGGGAAGAATACTAAGCTATCCTATAACAGGTACATTACTAGCAATTATCTGTTCAGCATTATTTGCATCATTTTTATATAATCCATCCAATAAAAAAAATCCTAAACATAGAGCTTTAAGAGGTGCAACGTCAAGCTTCTTATTATGTTTTATTTTCAGTATAATTCTAACAATATACTATGTTCCACGGTTTAGTAGTGTTCTTGGTACTGCTGACTTATCAATAAGTTTATCTATTGGAATCATATTATTATTCACTATTATTGGCGGAATAGTAATAGGTTCTCTTGGTGGAAGTATAGGTTCAACATTCAGAGACTTAGTATCTGTAATAACCTTTGAAAGAAAATAGAATTATAATAAGAACGTTTTAACCCTCTTTTATTTAACTTTTTTAAAATCAACTTAAACATTTTCATATAAATTTTTAAATATCACCATTAACAAAATAGATATGTAAATAAATAAGGTAATCAATTATGAACTCATTTATAGTAAATAAACTAAAACAAGACGAATTAAAAACAATTGGTCACTATAGTGGATATGTATGCATATTAATAGGCTTATTCATGTTAGCTCCTATCATAACTGCTTTAGCATATCATGATGCACCGACATACTTAAATGCATTTATTATTTCATCAGCAATATCAATTGCTATAGGTATTATCTTATTTACTAGTTTCAGGAGTAGACAATTAACTCAATTGTCCTTAAAGGGATCATTAATTTTTGTATTGAGTATTTGGGGAATTACTGCATTACTTGCAGGATTACCATATTTTGTATCAGGTGATTTAGGATTTATTGACTCAATATTTCAAGGAATGTCTGGTATAACAACAACAGGATTTTCTTTAATTCCTGCTGAAGAAACCTCTTTTTCTATATGCTTATGGGAAGCATTAACTCAATGGTTTGGTGGATTAGGAATAATTGTTTTATTACTGGTAGTAGTACCATCATCCGTTAGTTTAAAACGTTTATACTTCGCTGAAGGTAAAACAGAGCAAATGACTCCTAATATAAAGCATACTATAATGATATTTATTAAATTATATTTATTATTAACAGCAATTGGAATTGTACTCTATCTATTAATAGGATTAGATTTATTTGATGCAATATGCTATTGTTTTTGTGGAATAGCAACAGGTGGATTTTCAGTTGATGCAAATCATGTTGAACATTTTAGTCAACCTTTAATGCAACTTGTTACTATTATAATAATGATACTTGGAAGTACAAACTTTGTACTACTTTACAGATTATTTAAAGGTAATACAAAACAACTCTTCAAAGATGAAGAAGTAAAAGCAATGGCAATAATTATCATATTTGGAACAGTACTTATTGCATTATCACTCTACTTTGGAGGATACTACCATCAGGATATAGTAAAAATATTCTCACACTCATTATTCCAAGTAGTATCAGTAATGTCTTCAACAGGTTTTACTACAACAGATATAACTCCCTGGCCATCCTTTTGTTATCATATATTAATAATATTAATGTTTATAGGTGGATCAGTATGTTCAACTAGTGGTGGATTAAAAATTTATAACATTGTAGTAATGATTAAATCTATTTGGTGGGAAGTACAGACAATGCTACTACCAAAAAATACTATTATTGTTAAAAAAATATACCATGATAATAAGTATAGGGATGTGTCAAATGATAATATCAGAACAATACTCATATATATCATAGCATATATCCTAATATTCCTTATAAGTTCAATGATTATATTATTGTTCTGTAATAACCTAGAAATAGCTTATTCATTAGCTGCATCATCACTTGGAAACACAGGCGTTGGACCAGATTATTTCTCAATAACAATGCCACTTCCAATAAAAATAATTATGATTATTGACTTCTGGGTTGGCAGGATTGGTGTATGGCCACTATTATTACTAATAGTATATGGAGTTAGTATGGTTCAAGGAAAAATAGATGAATTTGGAGAATAAAATCCTCCTAAGCCATACAAATCTTTTTTTTAAAAAATTTTTTATGTTATTTCTTTATCTTTAACTTCTCTATGATAATTAGGTGCACTTCCAAGAGTATAACCTAATGTAAAATAGAAGCTTGTTTCATCATCAGAAATATTCCAATTTTTATCAGATTTAAGTAAGGAAATTGATGCTTCTTCTTCTAATTCTTTAAATATTGCATCATATTTACGTATTTCATTAATCATTACAGGATATAATGCTTTAATTCTATCATGACTTAACTGTATGTTATATATTTTGTTAAGAAATGGTGTAGCCTTTAATTCCTTATATTCAATATGTGTTAATTTTCGTGTTAAAAAACCTAACAAGAATGATGCCTTTTTATCATCACTTACTAATATTTCATCTAAGACATATCTATGTTCTATTACTAAATTATCATTCATCACATGTCACCCTCTTAAAATATTTTATCTATTACACTAGTTACCTTTAGAATTTCATTATCTGCTTTACCTAAACGTTTCATTGATTTAGCTGCAGCTTCAACTGGTGTATCATTTGACTCCATCATAAACTGACTAATATAAGTCATAAACATTCTGAACTCCATCTTATCCTTAAAAGTTTTTCTTAAAAGTTTATCAACATATTTAATTTCATCATCAACAACATCACCATCAGTATCAACTTCAACATTATTCAATGCATTATTAATAGTATCTAAATCATGATATTTCAATAATTCATCTAGAAATGCTTCATTCATACGTCTTCTATCATCCTGATGTTTTCGTAACTTTTTATCATTATGTACTCTTTCAAGAAAGCCATCATAGAATACTTCAACTTCTGGTTCCGTTTTAAAAAGTTTTTGTACAACTTCTAATAGATTTTGTTCAATATTTAATCCTACAAACTCCTCATCTTCATCTTCTTCTTCCATTCTTCTAACTTCTTCTGGTTTCATCTGATTCCACCTCTGCCTTATTCAATGCATCCTCTATTTCCTCTTTTTCCAGATGTTCCTCAAGTAACTGAGTTATAACATCTAATTTAACATGTAAATCGGAAATATCTTGATCTAATTTATCCACTTGATTCTGAAGAATCCTATTTCTTCCCTTTAACTGCTTAATATACACCTTCATTGTACGTCTAGTTTCTTCCTCCGGCTTCTCCATATAGAGTGCAGACATTGCTGCAGTGAAAATACTAATGAATAATACTCCCATAATAATTGTGAAAATACCCATTATCTTTCCAGGATATGAAATTGGAGTAATATCCCCATATCCAACACCAGTTAATGTAACAATATTATACCAAAAGGAATCAAATATTGACGTAAATGCTGGGTCAATCTGAGATAATATAACTGATGATAAGATAACATAAAATACAATTATAACAGCCAATACCTTTAATAATCTATTCTGTATAAAATACTTTAATGCTCCCAGATGAATATTTCTAAGAGTAACTACTTTAGTTAACTGAACTACCTGTAATAATCTAAGCAATTTAATTACCCTGAAAACAGCAAAATATCTTAGGAATATGAAATTAAAAGGAATTATCGATATAATATCAATAATATGAGTCTTTACAAATTCCCATAATGATTTTGTTGAATTCATGTAGATAGATACTAAGTTTAAAAATAATAAAAAACACACCATCAAGTCAAAAATCGACATGAAATATAATACATTAACTGAAACATTAAAGAATGTTATTATAAATATAAATAAAAAATCTATTAATGTAAGTAATACTAAGAAAATATCCTTAAGTTCACTTAATAATAAACGTGTATCCTCTGATACCTTAAACTCATATGATTTTAATTTCATTAGTATAGCCTACCATATACAATAATTATTTTTTCTGTTGTTTTTTAAGAATAGTAATAATATTATCCATACTATCCTCTAAATCATTAACATTCTTTTCTAATCTACTAATATTCTTATCCAGTTTATCCACATCAGTTTGAAGATCATTATCATGTAAATTTAATTCTTTCATATCTTTCTTAAGTAGTTCTCTACGCTCAGATTCAGGTTTATCATTATACAAAGCTGATAAATAAGCAGTAAATATTGAAACAAAAAATGAACCAACAATTACTGTTAAAACTGTTGTTAACTTACCAGCTAAATGTAGTGGTACAACATCACCATAACCCACAGTGGAAATAGTTACTATATTAAACCAGAGAGCATCAAATACATTATTAATACTTGAATCAAAGTATCTAAAGGAAATTGATAAGCCAATCATGTATACTACAGTAAATATACTTGTGATTATTAATATATTTTCTTTAATAAAATCTCGGCCAGTTAAATCATCATCCATATTATTTGATACATGTCGTACCTTCCGATAAATATGTAATATTCTTAATAATCTAAACACTGCAAAAAATCTTATAAAACTGACATTAATCGGTAGCATAGCAATAATTTCTAGATAATTATTTTTTATAAAAGTTTTTAAATCTTCATCAGACCTATAATAATCAAATATCATATCTAACAATAGACAAAGACATGTGAAATAATCAAACAATGTCATAAATCTAACTGCTTGTTGATTTAAATTCATTGTAAAATGCATGACTATAAAAATTAAATCAAGAACAATCAATGAAAATAACGAAGCATTTTTTACTTGAATTAATTTCTTGTAACGTCTTATATTAGAGAAATGATTATTATCAGTCATTTATGTTACCTTAGTTACTACTAATAATAAGATATCTTAAAAGTAAAAAATAAATTTTACGGCAATCCCCATCCATTTTTTGACCATGGATTAATATGAAAATATTATAAAATATATTTTGATTTTTTTCTTCAATTTGAAATTTTCAGATTAGTTTTTTTTAGGCTATGTAGAAATCCTATTTTTTAGAAGTAGATTAATCAGTAAATTATAAAATCTTTTCTTTATTTAATTAAAAAAGGTTCGTATGTTTTGTTTAAATATTAGAAAAAATGTTCTAAAACCTAGATAAAAATAGAAGAATAAATAAAATATTCATATTATAAAAAGATTTAATTGGATTTTTATAAATTATTTTAAGAACTAACTACTGTGTTATATTTTATTTAAACACCTCAGTAAATATTCCTTTTTCCAGATCTGTAATATTATATAAATGTTCCATTTCATTGAACGTTTCTTCTAAGTTCCCTCTTGCACCTTTCCATCCTGCTCCATCGGTTACCCATACAAATTCAAAGTTTGGTATATCTTTTGATTCCCTTGATATCATTTTATAACTTCGTGCTGTTTCATTTAGTTTAGAACCACCACTTGTATAAAAATTTGTTTCTATAACGTAGATATTATTTTCTGTTTTCACTACAAAATCCCATCTTTTTGACGATGTTCCTCCTGCAGATATTTGAGATAAGTCCATATTCCACTTTGATTCAATATCTCTGAGATACATCTCTTTATAGTATTCTAAGCCCGTTTTTTTTATGTATGATTCTACCAAATTTTCCATTTGGTGTCCTCCCCTGTTCTTACGTCCATTACTGTCTAATCCTGTTTCCACGCCTAAACAGTAGTCTATGAGGTTATTGACAATATGGTTTTCTATCAAGTCTACTAATCCTGTTTTTTCCATGAAATAAATGTATTGTTCTATAGAGTAATTCCTAGATTCAAAATTAAAATTAAATTCACCCTCTTCATCTCTAACATATATTTCTTTTTTACGAACTGCTAGTAAGATAGGTATACATTTTAATATTTCAGGATATTTTTCAAATAAATCTGTCATATCTTGTTTAATATTATTAGAACCTATCAATGAATTCATGATGTTAAGTTCTATTTTTAATTTTTCTATATTTTCATAGACTTTTTCAAAATTCACATAATAGTTGTATTGATTTATGCTATATCTCATTTCATTAAACCATTTATCAAAGTCCCTCATATATTATTCCTCTTATGTTAATATTTTTAACAGTTGAACATATTTCTACATAATATTTATTTAACCTCTAATTATTCTTTTTGTATTTTTATAGAAATTTATGTTAATTCTTTTAATTAAACCATGTGTCTAAACTATTCCCACTATAATTTGTGATAATTACTTCTTTGCCCTTACGTTTATTAGCATTTCTATTAATTGCACGTCTTACGTTGAATCTATCTATGTTAAATTCACCATATAATTCATATACTAATGGTACATCATTGTTACTTAACATTATTTTTGCACCTTTTTTATCTAATTTTTTATATAACTTAGATAAACGTACATGGTCTTCATAAGTGAATCCATCTTTAGTATAATCTGTGAAATTTGCTGTTTCTGTTACAGGTACATATGGTGAGTCAAAATATACAAAATCATCCTTTTTAACATCAACACATGCATCCTCAAAATCACCTTCTCGTATATCCACATTATAATTATTTAAATAAAGTCCTATATCTCTCAAATTATCTTCATTTATTGATGGACCATTTACTTTATTATTATAAGGTACATTAAACAATCCTTTCTTATTAACTCTGTATAATCCATTAAAACAATGTTTATTAATCCAAATCATAAGTGCTGCACATTCAGCATCTAATTGGTTATCTAATATTTTCTTGTTATACTTATCTCTTATAATATAATATCTCTCTTTATCACAAGATACTGAGTCAAGCAGTTTTACTTCATTAATAACATTATTATAGTTATTTTTAAGTTGTCTATAACAATTTAATAATTGACTATTTGTATCATTAATAACAGCATGTTCTGGTTGTACATCAAATAATAAAGCTCCACCACCAATGAAAGGTTCATAATAATTAAGGTAGGAGTTAGGCATTCTTTCTTTTAGTTTACTAAGTAACTGTTTTTTGCCACCAGCCCATTTAACAAAGGGGCTCGTCTTTAAAGTCATTCTATCAACTCCCCCATATTACTTCATATTCAACTGCATATTTTTTTAATTTAAATTGAAATCTTTTTATATTCATAATATATTTCTAGTTAAAAAAAAAGCTATATTACTATACAACTTATTTCTTTTTTATTAAGATTTATCAATCATAACAAGTCTATAGTCCAAATAAGCTTATTTATAAAATTAACATGTTTAAATTATATAATTTCTGAGTAATAATAATTTCTAAAAAACAACTATTATAAAAATATTATTTATTTCTTAAGTTTACAAAGGTTTTTCATAAGTAGATTGTAAAAATTTATGGGGTTTTTACAAACATATAAAAAAATAAGAAGGGTTGAAAAAGAAAGAAGATATTGAATTTTATATTTTTGAAGCAATTTCTTTTACTTCATCAATATATTTTTGTAGTTCGTCTTTATCTCCTTTTCCCTGAGTTCCCATAGCTGTTACATTACCTATAACTTCCATTCCCATATATCCAAATGGCATTTTTTTGAATGAATCTATGTATTCTCCAAATACATTTTCTGGTTGTGCTTGTGTGAATATGGTAACTACTTTTTTACCTTCTAATGATTTGTTTTCATTTCTAGATATTTGATAGAATCTGTCTATGAATGTTTTTGCTTGTGCTGTTATTTGTCCATAGTATATAGGTGATGAGAATACTAGTACATCTGCATCTAATAATGATTTAATAATATCGTTTCCATCATCATCTATTACACAGTCTCCTTCTTCACATGCCATACATGCATTACATCCGAATAATTTTTTATGATTTAGGAAAATATATTCTGTATCTGCATCAACTGCATCTAAGAATTCTTTTACTAAAACATCACTATTACCATCCTTTCTAGGACTTCCTACAATTCCTAATACTTTCATTTTTATATACTCCTTATTATTACATATTAAAATAAAAAAACTAATTATTATATATGTATCTAATACTGTAAATAGTTAACAAGGATTTTATAGAAAAAGAATAAATATAGGGAGGGAAAGAGAGATAAGAAATCATATTCTTATACTTCGGGTTGTTGAGATTCCAAGAATCTTTCGGGTGTTATTTCTCCAAAGTTTTTTATTAGATTTTCTTTCATTGTAGGTGTTAGGTTGTTCATGATGAATTTGAAGTTTTCTAATGTGATTCTGTATTCATTGTTATGTGTTTTTCCTTGGTGTACTATTTTTCCATCTTTAACTGCTATTAATGTGTTTAATGGAAATACTTCCCAGTTTTCATTGTTTAGTTTGTTTGTTGTAACGTAGATAGTATTCTCTTTTTTTAGGTAATGTAGTCCACCTTCACTGTTTGTATGGAAATACATTAATGATCCATCATATAACATCAAATTTAGTTTATTGTCTTTTGCTAGGTCTGTAACTAGTTTGTCTAATAATTCGAATCGTTCTTTGCTTGTTAGTTGTCTTTTTATTTTGTTTTCTGTTTTGTTTATTTCATCTACTAGGTATAGTAGTACTCTTTCTGAGTCTGTGTCTCCTTCTTGTATGGTTTTGTATTGTTCTATTTTCGTATTGTTGAATATTGTTCCGTTATGCATTAATGTCCATGTTCGATTGTTATTGTCTATTTTTTTGAAAGGGTGACAGTTTTTTGGTTCCATCTGTCCTGTTGTTGCTAGTCTTATATGTGCGAATGCGTTTTTTGTTATTATTGGATTGTCTAGTATTCTTCTTAATTTTTTTGAGTCGGATGCTTTTATTGGTTCTTTTTCTATTTTTGATTCTTTGTTTCGCATTAATGCTAATCCCCATCCATCCGGATGTTGGTTTGAGTGTTTATAAAAAGCTTCTAGATACTCATTTATTTGTGTTTTCTTATTACTACTGACACCGAATAATTCACACATTTTGTCACCTCCTTCTTTTTAGACGTTATTATATATTAATATTTTATCTTTTCATCTTTTTATATTTTGTTTGTTTTTCTTTATTTTTTCTTTTTTATTGGTTTATTTTTCATATTTTTTTATTGTTTATTATAATTTTTTTATTATTTATTATACAAAATAAAATATAACATTGTTAATTAATAATTTATTAAACCTCCTATATAAACATAACACTACAAAAAAAATAAAATAAAAAATAGATTTAATCAAACAAACCTTTGACAAAAGCCTTAACATCCTCAACATCATCCTTGTTAGGTCTGCCCGCATTAATACCAGCAAATTCACCAGGACAATGAAATTCATCAAGGGATAACTTAATGTCAAATAAGTCGGTTAATTCTTTAATCTGATCATAAGTAGATTCCATAATACCCGCAGTACTGAAACTCACAATACAGCCAATATTTACATCAAGGTTATTGAAAAATTCAACAACTGCCGGATCAATAGAATTACCATAAATACTACTACCTAAAAATAAAACATCCACATCCTCATCGAGACCCTCAGATATAGGTTTAGCTGGAACGTCCATCTCCTCTGAGATAGCATTAGCTAATGTTTCAGTATGCCCCGATTTTGAATAATATCTAATTGCAACATTCATTATAATAACTCTTTTATCTCACTTTTTACAACTTTTAAATCCTTAGTAGGCTCAAATCTTTTAACAACATTACCTTCCCTGTCTATTAAAAACTTAGTGAAATTCCATTTAATATCACTATTATTTTCATAATCAGGGTCTATCTTACTAACAATATCCTTAATAATAGGTGTTAATTCATGTTCTTCATCAAAGCCTTCAAAACCCTTTTCCTGTTTAAGATAAGTGTATAATGGAATCTCATTATCTCCATTTACTTCTATTTTATCAAATATAGGATATTCTACTAAAAATTTAAGTCTGCATGTTTCCTTAATTTCAGCAGTCGTACCAGGTGCTTGACCTCCAAATTGATTACATGGGAAATCAAGAATTACAAATCCATCATCCTTAAATTCATTATATATGCTTGTTAGTTCGTTATACTGAGGAGTAAATCCGCATTCTGTTGCAGAATTAACAATTAATAAAACCTTACCTTCATATTTCTTTAAGGATACTAATTCTCCTTTATCATCTTTTACTTCGTAATCATATACAGACATATTAATCATACCTCTTGATTAAATTGTATTTTACAAAAAATAATCTAAACAAATGTTATGTTTATAATATTATGTTAATGTTTATACTATAATATTTAACATAACCATGTAATCATCATATTAATTATTACTGTTATCTTCATAATATTATATTTCAAGTAATTAATAATACTTACTTTTTTTCAAGATATAATTAATATAATACACCTTCTAATAAAATATAAAACTAATCAAAGTTCTATTAAAAAAAATAAGTAATTAAGATAATAATTCATCTATAACTAATTCAATATCTTCTGAAAATGGAATATATCTATCCTGAAAATTATTAGATAACTTAATATCATCCAACTTTGAAACTGGTAGTAAACTAGCTTGATTATTCTGAACAACAACTAATTCCAGATTATCCTTATTAAATCTGACAAGATTCCAGTCATCATACTGTGCTGCAATTGATTCAAATGGAAATCTTATTATTGCAGGCGTATTAAATCCTACACCAAACTCTAATAATAGTGTTTTACCCTTCTTTGCATTATTCACAAAATCACGATAATCATTATTATGTTTTTGCCATGTTTCATCCTCTACAAAGTTATTATCTATACGCAAGTTTAATTCCATATCTTTACCACAGACTGGACACTTTGGAACTAAATCAGAGGGAATCTTTAATTCTGAATCAGTAATAGCCATCATTTCTTTAACAATTTCTGTATCATCGTATAATTTATCATGACAAGCATTCTTACATTGTATGAGTCTGTAACTTCCCTGTGTTGCAAAAACCTTTTCATCATCAAAGCCTGACTTAACAAATTGATCATCAACATTTGTAGTTATAACAAAATAATTTTTATCTTTTACAAGATCATATAACTTCTTATACAACTCAGTAGAACCCATACCTACATTATTCATATATACATGCTTAGCCCAGTAAGCCCATTTCTCCTCCTGTGATTTGAATGGATAAAAACCAGCAGTATACATGTCTGTGAAATTATATTTTTCAATAAATTCCTTAAAGTTACTTGTAAATCTTTCACCACCATAATCTATGCCAGCTGCTGTTGATAAACCAGCACCACCACCGATTATCACATAATCAGATTCTCCTAATAAGTTCTGTAATTGATTAATACGCTCAAATAGTTCTTTCATATACATTCACATCCTTATCATTATATAAATTAAATATTACCTTATCAAATGCATCATTATTAGTATCTAAGTAGTCATCCACAGCTTTCAATGCAACCTGTGATGCTAAATCTGCAGGAAATCTAAATACTCCTGTAGAGATACAAGGAATAGATATACTTCTAATATTATTTTCCTGAGCTAAACGTAATGAATTTGTATAACAATCAGATAACTGCTGTATTTGTTCATCATATACTTTATCTCTTAGTATTGGTCCTACAGTATGAATCACATAATCTGCTGGTAGATTATATGCCTTAGTAATAAATGCTTCACCAGTAGGTAAATTATAATCCCTATCTTTCATTATTTTATTACATTCTAATCTCAATGATACGCCTGCATATGTATGTATCTGATTATCTATACAATTATGACATGGAGAAAAACATCCCAGTCCCTGTGAATTAGCAGCATTAACTATTGCTCCAACTTTTATTGATGTGATATCACCCTTCCATATAGCTATAATATCATCATTATTAACATTGTTTTCTGGTATCCTGTCCTCTAATAATTGTATATTCCTGTAATCTGTTAGATTCTTATTTTCTGTTATTTTACTCAGTAATTCATCTTCTTTTTCTAAGTATTTTTCATTTATAGGATTAGGTTGTCTTATATTACATAAACTACGATATAATCTGAATTTTTCCTCATCATTTTCAGGATTATGAGTAACTCTTATTTTAGGATTTTCCTTTAAAAGGTAATCTATTAGATAATCTATTGTATCCATTTACTAGCTCCCTCCTTTTAATATTTTAATTATGTTATCATTGCAAACTTCGTATATTCTTATTTATTATTAACGTTATATGTTAGTAGTTATTAAAGTAAAGAGTTACTTTTTAGTTACATATAAAAAGAAATAGTATAAAAAGTAGTGAAAATGGGAGGGGATATATTATGAACGGAAGATCATTATATCTTTGGATGTATATATTGTCCATGATTTTGTGTTTTATTATCATATTGAATAGAAAAGGTAGGACAATGATGTAAACAACGTAAACACATCACACAATACTCTGTTTTCCAATGTGGCCTATTATCTATTAATTCAATTGCATCTATTGGACAGTTATTAGCACATATACCACATCCAGTGCAGTTATTTTCAACATGCAAGTGACTTGTTTTTCTGCCTTTATCATAGGGACCTCTTGCCATATTTGATATAAATCGTGGTATTTCACGTTTTACATAGTTTCCTGATTCCTTATTTACTATTCGTGGAATAATGTTATTGATTTGTTTGTCCGCTTCTAGTATTTGTTTGCTGATTTTTTCAGGATCTGATAAATCAAAGCGTACTGTCCAGTCATCAGGCATTTTTACACTAGCTTTAAATGATACTTCTAGGTTTATATCTGTAATATATTCTTCTAGATATCCTGCTGAGTAGCCAGGTGTTGTTCCATAGGTTGTTATTATGTATATGTATGGATTATTGTTTTCAGATGTTATTTTTATTTGTGACATATAGTCTTCTACAAATGTTGGTAGTCCCCAGAAATATGTTGGTATTACTATACCTAATGGTTCTTGTTTTTCTAAGTGAAATTCAAATTGCTTATTTTTATTACTTTCTATCATTGATACTGTGTAGTCATGCGTACGTTCTGCTATTCTTTTTGATACATATTCACAGTTACCTGTGCTTGTAAAATATATTATCATTGGCTCACCTGAAAAGTATTTGTTTATTATATGAAAAAGAATGGTGGTTAAGGTTAATGTGGTTATAAAATGGTTAACCAGTTCTGTATAACATCGTTTTTATCATCTATTATTTTACGAACTTCATCAAAGTATGTTCCATTATTTATTAGAGGGTCGTTACTTCTTTTGTTTATGCAGTCAAATTTATCATTATCTATTTTTAATGGTAGGCTCATTGTGTTATAGTTGTTTAAGTCATCTTCTTCTGTAACTTTATCTTCATCAAACATGTTTTCAGCATCAGTTGATGCTAGTCCTACTACTGCACATAAATCTAAATCATAAATCAATGATAATTTACTGTATCCTTTTTTATCGGTCATGTCATAATCTTCCCTTACAATACCACTAGTTGCATCTTCTAGAGACATCATCGGTACAATAAATGGAATTCTTGATACTACATATCTGTCATTTAATACTCTTGCCATTTTATGTTTTAATAATGAATTTACAATGTATTTATTTGGATATTCTATGAGAATGCTAGATTCAAATAATGTTGATGCTTCATCTATTTCTTCTATCAGTAATCCGTTTCCCCTGTATTCTGGTAAGATATATATGTATTGCATTACAAGTGATTGATTATTTATGTCACTTCCCCTGTATGCTGCAAAGCCTACTACTTCATTGTCATATAATATCTCCTTAAAAAAGAAGCATGAATCCTCTGGATTAATGTAGAAGTTTTCATTGTTTACTGCTCTGTATATGTAAATATAGTTATCTTTTAGTAATTGTTTTATAGGTAATGTTAATATTTTATTATCTTCATCTGTCTTGTATCTGTAGATTTTACCTAATCCATCGGGTCTTTTTACTTTTTTGTTTGGATTTACCATTGTATTACTGTCTCCCTAATAAATTTATTATTATTTTCTTTTATTCTATTATTATATTATGTTTTATCTATAATAATAAGATTTTCATACACAAATATTAAATAGGGTAAATTAGTCTTTGAAATATACATGTAATATAAAATAATTCTCTAAAAATATGATAAAAAATAGTAAAAAAGAGATAGCTTCCATTTACAGGTAAATCTAATAGGAAATATGATTATAATAAGAGAGTATTCTTATAATCTATTGTCTGCTATAACTTCACTAATCTTGTCAACAACTACATCCTTAGTTTCATCTGTGAATCTATGTTCCTCCTCATCAAATAGTATTAAATGGGAATTACTAAGAACATCACTTGCCTTAATTACATATCTAACTGGAACACGTGTATCCTTTTTTCCTTGAAAGATATAAACATCACCATCATATCTACTAATAGTATTATACACATCAATATTATTTACAGATTCCACATAGGTAGTACCAAGATATTCTGGCATTAATCTCATAACATTCTTTTCTCGCATATTATCCGGATATTCCTTTACATCAAATGGTATGACATATGCTGGTGCAAATAGGAATAAACCTCTTATATCATTACTTCTTGTCGGTGCAATGAGACTACTTATTAATCCACCCTGACTATGACCTGCTAGATATATGTTATCTTTATCCACATAATCTAATGTCCTTACAAAATCAAGTACCTGGTTTAAATCATCCATTTCACTATTTAAGGTCATGTCACTTATATTTCCATCACTTTTAGAGTCATATCCACCACCTCTAAAATCAAATACTACACTGACAATGTTCTTTTTTAATAATTTCTCTGCATAAGGTATCATAAATGTATGATTTAGGGATAATCCATGTGATAATATTACTGTTGGATATTTACCTTCTATTTTGTCTGGTTGATAAATTTTCATATAAATAGATTCATCATTAATATAACAAGTTGCTTCTTTTATCATCCTTACCTACTCTTGAAATAGTTTTATATTATTATATTATTTAGTTTAAGTGTAATAAATTAAGTGAAGTATAATGAAAAAATTGTATATTTTTAAAAAAAAAGAGTGGGTGATGATTATAATATTATTTTATTCTAGTTTATCGTAGTCTTCATCACTTACCGGTTCTAACCATTCATTGGAACAGTTCTCACCAGGTACTTCTACTGCTAGGTGGGTAAATTCACTATCCTTTGTGGCTCCATGCCAGTGTTTTACACCTGCTGGTATTACTACTACTGATCCCGGTGTTAGTTTTTGTGCTTCTTCACCTTCTGCTTGATACCATCCTTCACCATGTGTTGCTAGTAGTATTTGTCCTCCACCTTTGTCTGCGTGGTGGATGTGCCAGTTGTTTCTGCATCCTGGTTCAAATGTTACGTTTCCTATTGGCACTCCTTCTGTTGTTAACATTTTTAGATAACTTTTTCCACTGAAGAACTCCCCGTATGGGTTTACTTCACCTTTTCCAAATAATATTTCATCATTACTCATTTCTTCCATCTCCTATTAATTAATTTAATTATAATAATTTTAATTTATTTTAGAATAACCTATATTTTTTTAAACTGTTTTATTAAAAACTTTAATTATAATTATAAGCATCGTTTAGATTATTAAAGTAGTATGTGTAATTCTATTTTCTCAATCATGTAAGCTATATGAAGTAGCTGTTTTATTCTAATTTTTTACATCCTAATTTATATTATATTTATTTATTGTGCATCACATATCTCATTTATAATTGCTAGTGCATTTAATGTTCTTGGGAATCCATTGTATGGTAACAGTACTGTAACTGCACTAATCAAGTCTTCTTTTGTATTTCCTACAGAAAGATTTCCACCAGTATGTCCTCTTAGCTGGTTTTCACATCCTCTTAGTGATGCTATTATTGAGAATGTTATAATTTCTCTATCCTTGTCGTCTAGTCCTGTTCTTGTATAGAAATCACCGAAACAGTAACTTTCTAGGAAGTCATATAAGTGTTCTTGGTTTTTTGGTGCATTTTCTTTCATTGCATCTATATTTTCTTTTCCGAAGTATTGTGTTTGTATTTGGTATCCTTTTTCTTTTCTGTTGTTTCTGTTTGTTGTTGATTGTCCAGGTAATGGTACATCTACTCCTTTTTCATCTAGTACCTGGTTTGTTAGGTCTATGAAGTCGTATACTTTTGATAATCCTGCGTATGGTATTGTCTGGTATAGTACTTCTTTTATCTCTATTGGTTTTATTCCATTGTCTATTGCTCCTTCTAGTATTTTCATGTATAGTTGCTGTGATTGGTTTGTTATTAGTGCTGCTAGGGTTATTAGTGTTGTTGTTCTGTATGTTAGTGTGTTGTGTTGCTGTGTTTCATCGAATATGAAATTGTCCATGATTTCTAGTAGTTCAGGATCTGTTTCTTCTAGTGATGTTTTCTGGTTTGGCAGTATTTTTTCTTTGTTTTCTTTTGCTGTTTGAGTTATTTCCATTTTATCACATCGGTTCATATATATAAAATTTTTTTACTATTATCATATATATTACTGATTTTGTTAATTAATATATTTATAGTTATTTACAAATTTAAATAAATCAATAAAATAAAAAAAGGAATACGAAAAAGAGGAATTATATAAGAGGACGTGGATTATTACTCCTGTCCATTGGCTCATTAGTAGTTAAAGGCTTACCTAGATATTCAAGACGAGCATCTAAAAATCTGCGTCCGTCACTAGTACCGCAGAAAATTGGAATCTTTTTACCATAATAATATGGTTTATGTTCATCAGCATAATCAAACAATGCTTTAGAAGCACAGGCAGTTATGATATCAGCATTATCAAATAAAACCTCTGCAAGCTCATCAGAACAAAGAGTTGTATGAGCAACAAAAATATACACATTAACGTCATCAGGAACTGGATAATCACGCAATTCTTTAACAATCATACCCGGAATAACTGTAATAGCAATATTCTTATAACCCTTTTCAATGGCAAGCTTTAAACCAGCAAGTGGATCTAACTCGGCAGTTTCAGGATTTAATACAATACATCCTTCATCTTCAAGTCTTTTAATTAAACTATCAATAGGAGTAGTACTAATAAGACCTGAAACACGGCCACCAACACCCTGGATAATAGCAGGGTCTTCCATCAGTAATGTTCCTACTCCATCACATGCTCCTACAACACAATCAATATCACCATTCTCAACATTAGTTCTGAGAATCTCGGAAATACCAACAGTAACAGCATCATTCATCTTAATTACTCTATCAGGAGTACACATACCAAAATCATCTATTCTAAACTCTATATTCTTTTTAATAAATTCCTTATTAAGCTTATCTACACCATGCATATCCTTAAACATTGGACAGTAATCTACCTGAATATCTCCTACATCTATAACCTCCCCATCTTCTATAACAATCCTTGTTTTACCTAATGCTTCAATGACATGTCTATCTTTAACCAATCTAATCACCTATAAACTAAATTTTTATTTATTAATTATATTAAACACTATTTATAACATTATTCTAAATATGAAGAGAAAAGTTCTCAATTACCCGTTAGAATTAATAAATTACAATACCGCTTATTATTCTGAAAGGATTATCAAGATGGATAGAAATAGATTTTATTCTAAAGAATTATTAATTACGAGAAAATGTGAGAAATTATTTTTCAATATATTTAAAAAAAATAGGATGATTTATGATTAAGATCGAATTATTAAATTAATTCAAAAAATGAATAGGAGGAGGTTAAGTTAAATAAATATATTCATTTTAATTATTTATTTTTGTTTTTGAGTAGCTGGATGGTTTACTGATTCTGTATAATAGTTTTTTCCATGATGGACTTCTTGATCCCCAGTAGTTTCCAGTTATTGATTTTATTGTTCCACCATTTGACATTGCACTACCTGCTGCTGATGCTACATTGTTTATTATGTTTGTTGTATGTACTGTTAGGTTTCCAATGTTTGCTATTGCTCCTCCACCATTTGCTCTTCCTGTTGCTTTGTTTGACTGGAAGTTGGATTTTGTTATTGTTGTATTTCCATAGGTGAATATTGCTCCTCCTGCTGATGCTGATTTTGCTTGTGCATTGTTGTTTGTGAATGTGTTTTTGGACATGTTGAATGTGCTTCCTATGAAGTATATTCCTGCTCCATAAGTTATGTTACCAGTTATTGTGTTTCTGTTGAATGTATTGTTTTGTGCGTTTATTGTTCCTGTGTATATGCTTATTGCTCCACCTAGTGCATCTTTTGTCTTTGCTGTTATTTTGTTGTATGTGAATCTTGAGTTTACAATAGATGAAAATGTATCATATCCATATACTGCTCCGCCTGAACCACTTTGTCCGGTTATCTTATTTAGTGAAAATGTTGTATTTATTATGAGCAGTATTGAGTTTTGGTTGAATAATGCTCCACCGTATGCTATGTTTTTAGTGTTTTGTGCTGTATTGTTTGTTATTGATGAGTTTAGTATGATTAATCTTGCATTTAGGTTTGCTATTGCTCCTCCTACTACAAGGCCTGTTCCTGTTGCTATGTTGTTTGTGAATGTTACTTTGTTGAATGTTGCATTTCCATATGCTAATTTTACTGCTCCACCAGTTGCATTTGCACCGTTTGCTTTGTTATTTATGAATTTAGATCCGTATATTGTACTGTTCGTATTAAATAAGTATAATGCTGGACTTCCCGGATTGTTACCATATGCCTGGTTATTATTGAAGTTTACCTTGTTTAGTATTACTTCATTGTTTATGTTGATTATTGCTGATGATGCTGTTTTGTATACTTTGTTGTTTGATATTGTTGAATTTATTATGTATAGGTATCCCTCGGAGTATATAGCAGATGCAGCTCTTATTGCATTACTTTTATCATTATCAAATATACAATTATTTACTGATAATACTCCTTTAGATGTTATTACTCCATCACCGGTTTTTGTTACTGTAGCATTTTTAAATGCCATGTTACTTATAATTACTGTATTGTTAGCTGAGGTTATGTTCATTAAATGCCATTTAGTGTTATTTCCAGATATTACTACATTATTAGGATTTTTTGTTAGTCCTGTTATGTTCATTGAGTTTTTTACTAATATTCCTGTTTCTTTGTATACGCCTGGCAATACGTATACTACTCCATTGTTTGCTACGTGTGCTACTGCATATTTTATTGTTTTGAATGGATATCCTATTCGTCCGCTGTTACTATCACTACCTTTTGGTCCTACATATACAACTTTTAGTGGATTAATTGTTAATCTTCCATTATAAGTTGATGATTTATATACACCATTCTCATAGTATAATACTTTTATTGACGTGTTAGTATTAGAGTACCGGTACGGTAACTTGCAAGTAAATTTATAGGTACCATTTCTTAAAGTATGGTTACCCCAATTCTTCTTATCAATTTCTACATATACTGTACCTTTAGTAACTGGTTTATTATAATGGTCTAATGTAGTGATTGTAATATTACCTGACTGATCTATGGTAATATTAAATTTAGATGCACTTGTCTTTGTAGCTATCTTACTTAATGTAATGTTATTTGTACCAGTACTAGTCTGGTAGTTGTTATTGTTAAGATAGGTGGCTGTTATTTTATATACACCTGCATTTAATAAATCTATTCTGTTAGATAGTACTGCTACACCATTTCTGACAGTAGCATTTCCCATAGTTTTACCATTTAACTTAAACTGAACAATTCCAGTATTTACATTTCTACCATTCATATCTTTTACAGTGCTGTTAAATGTAACTACTTTACCTGTCTCTGATTTAATAGGTTTTATTGTTGTCTTAGTGTTTTGTACTATTTTTAAATTAGTTGTTGATTTTGATGTATTGTAGTAATTGTTTTCACCGGATGTTACTTCTAATTTATAGGATGTGTTTGTGTATTGATTGTTAAAGTTATAGTAGTAGTCTACTAAACCGTTTATTGTAGTGTTCTGTCCTAATGTTTTACCATTTACCTTAAATACTACTTTTGTATTGTTTACTGGTAACCCGTTTTCATCTGTAACTATTGCATGAATTTGTGTTGTTTTTGATTGTTTTGCTGTGGTTGTTGTTACTTTTACATTTGTATTAAGCTTTGTTAATGTTAGTTCTGATGTGACAGTTGCTGGTTGATATACATCATTACCGCTGTATACCATTGTCAGATTGTATTTATTTGCAGTGTACATTGGTATTTTATAATTATATACTGCTGTACCATTGGTTATACTGATTTTTGGGCTGATTGTTTTACCATTTAATTTGTAAACAACATTTCCTGTAACATCAGAGGATATGTTTGGAGATATTGTTATGTTACTGTTAGTTTTTGCAGTGTAGTTATCTAGTGTTATGTTTGCATCTTTTTTTGTTGTTGTGGAACTTGTGTTAGCTGTGATTGTATTCTCAGATTTAATATTTTTTATCTTATCTTTTTGTATGTTTATTTTATTTTTAGATTGTATCTTGTTAACTTCAGTATTTGTGTTATCTGTTGTATTTACTAATTTTTTATCTATATGTGTATTTGTATGTGTATTGTTAGTATCTGCAGCTGATAATACGCCCATAGATGCTATTATAAATACTATAAATAATGAAGCTAATAAGATTGTTTTCTTATTATAAATAAAATATTCCTCCATTAACTATGTATATCCATATTATTGTCATATGGATATTAAGAATTAATTAATCAAGTATTAGGTTTATTAAAAGATATTTATAATATTATCTAGTGATTTTTAAATAATATCAAAAATACTTGTTAAATTTTATCATGAAAAGAGAGCTTGTATAGAATGCTTTATTATAAAATTAAGAAGGTTATATGAAAAAAAGGGTTTAGGGGGTGAGTTGAAGTGAGTGATTATTGAATAATCAGTTACTATATATGATTATTCTTCACTAGCATTTTCAGAGTTATTAGTCACTTGTCCATATTCTTCATCTAATAAGTATAATAGTTGTGGTGAATCAACAGACATTTTAACTTTTCTTAAATCATCATGTGCAAGTTCTTCTTCTTCAACTTGTTCCTCTACAAACCATTGTAGGAATTGATTTGTTGCATGGTCTTTTAATTCAATACTTAAATCCACTAGTTCATGTATGAGAGAAGTCACTAATTCTTCGTGTTCTAAGATTTCCTTGTATATGTCTACTATGGTATCCCATTCTCTTTTTGGAGTGTCAATTGCCTGTAATACTACACTTCCATCTTTTCTTAGAATGTAATCATAGAATTTCATTGCATGTTCTAATTCTTCTTCCGCATGAACTCTTAGTGAGTTTGCAAATCCAGGTAATTCTTTATCTTCAAGATATGTTGCCATAGAAAGGTATAAATATCCTGATGCCATTTCTGCGTTTAGTTGATCATTTAATGCTTGTTCCATTTTTTCATCTAACATAATTTATTCTCCTAACTTAGTTATGTGATATTATAATTTTTTTTCTTAAATATTTTTTGATAAATAATTATGAAAAATGGATAGACAGATAATTAAAATAATATTCTAAAAAAGGTTATAAAAAAGAGGGGTGATGATTATGTTGATGGTTATTCTATGCTTTTCTACTAAATACAAAGTCTGCTAGTTTGAATAATGCATCTTTTGCATCTGAATCGGGTATGATAGCAAGGGATTGTTTTGCCTCTATTACACAATCATATGCTACACTTCTTGCATAATTTATTGCACCATACTTGTTTAGTATATCCATTGCTTCAGGGATAATTTCTTCTTCATGTGCCTCTAGTAATTCTATGAGTCTATCATGATCTTCTTTACTTGCTTTTTCCAGTGCATATACTACCATTAATGTTTTTTTACCTTCTACCAGGTCACTTCCTACTGGTTTACCAATAGATTCATCACCTGTAAGGTCTATGTAGTCATCCTGTATTTGGAATGCTAATCCTACATTTTTACCATAGCTTCTTAGTGCTTCAATCTGTGCAGATGTTGCTCCACCAATAATTGCACCTGCTGTTGTTGCTGCTGTTATAAGAGCACCTGTTTTTTTGTATATCATGTTCATGTATGCATCTTTTGTTACCTCGTAGGTGTCCTCGAATGCCATGTCCAGTGCCTGTCCTTCACATATTTTTATACATGAGTCTACTAGTACTCTTAGAGCATCTATTACTCTTTCATATGCTATGTTTTCATCAGCTGTTTTGATGATTGTTTCATATGCTTTTGCAAATAGTGTGTCTCCTGCTAGTATTGCTAGTGGTTCTCCCCATACTTTATGCACTGCTTTCATGCCTCTTCTTGTATCATCATTATCCATGATATCATCATGTATTAGGCTGAAGGTATGTACTAGTTCCAGTGCTGCAGCTGTTTTGTATGCTTTTTCTGTTGATCCGCCTACTGCCTGACAGCTTAGTACTGCTAGTGCTGGTCTAAATTTTTTTCCACCTGCTTTTATTAGATGTGCAGAGGAATCTTTTAAATCCTCTGGTTCTAATGTACTTAGTGCTTGTTCTATTTCCTTATCTACTTCTTCAGAATATGCTTTTAATATATCTGTAACTTCCATTTTTAATCACCTGTTAAATACTTGAGCTTGTCCATTTCTTAGTATGTGTACATCATTTCCTAACTTATATCCTTCTTCCTCAGCTAACTCTACAAATGCTGCTAAGTGGCTTAGGTCTCCGTGTGCAGGAATTAAGTGTTGTGGTTTTAACATTCTAATAAAGTCTCTTAAATCTTCTGGTCCTGCGTGTCCAGAAACATGTATATTATTATATATTCTTGCTCCTCTTTCTTTAAGTCTTCTGTTTAGTAAGTCACGGTTAGCAAGGTTTATTGGATTAGGTATAGTTGAAGCTGAAAATATAACATTATCCCCTGGCCTAATTTCAAAGTTGGTTTTGTTATTAGCTATTCTTGGTAGTAGTGCATCTGGTTCTCCCTGGTGACCAGTAACTATTAGCATGTACTTAGAACGGTTATCATTTGCTCTTGCTAATGCTTTATTAATAGATTTGAAATTACCGTATAAGCTTACATTACGTGGTAAGTTTAGTATTCCCATTGATTCTGCTAGTGAACAGTATCTCTCCATTGAACGACCTAAAATCATTATTTTTCTTCTGCTTCTTTCTGCAATCTTGGTTATTGCCTGGATTCTTTCAATGTGACTGGAGAATGTTGTTACTATAAGTCCTTTTCTTTCTTCTAGTGGTCCTTTTAGAACATCTTTTAATAAATCTCTTGCAATTTTCTCGGAGTGTGTTTTTCCTTCCTGTTTTTCTTTAACATTGGTTGTATCTAGGATTACTGCTTTTACACCCTTCTTTCCTAGTTCTCTGAATCTTCTGTAGTCAGGTGGTGGTGATACCATTTGATGGTTGTCAAATTTAAAGTCGTTAGCATATATTACTACACCTTCTGGTGTGTGTAATGCTGCTGTTATTGTCTGTGGTATACTGTGTGTTGTTCTTACAAATTCCAGTGTTATGTTTGGTGATATTTGTAGTTTTTCTCCAGGATTTAATGTTTTTAGAGGATTGTTTACTTTGAATTTACGTTCACTTTTGATTGTTTTCTCTATTAATGCTAGTGTATATGGTGTTGCAATGATTGGTGCTTCGTATCTGTGTGCTAGTTTTGCTATTGCTCCTATGTGGTCGAGGTGACCGTGGGTACATACTATTGCTCTTACTTTACCATCTACTTCTCTCATTAGAGTATCGTCAGGTATTACTCCTCTTTCAATTAGATCCAGACTATGCATTCTGGCTATATCCGTATCTTCATGTATGTGTAATCTGTCTAAGTGTATTCCCATATCGAATATTACTACGTCATCATTTACTTTTACTGCAGTCATGTTTTTTCCTATTTCCTCATATCCTCCGACTGCGATAACTTCTATTGTCAAATTATATCCTCCTTGCATATTTTTTTGTGTCTATGTTCATTTCATTTAATATTTCTCTGGTTTTTCCAGTTATCACAAGCTTTTTCTCTTGTAGTTCCTCTATATTCTGTGCTCCTACAAGGAACATTGCTGTTTTTAGTTCTCTTGTGAACTGTTCTATTTTTTCTTCTATGAATGTATGTCCTAGATATGCATGTTTCAAGAATGGCAATGCCATACCTACACATGATGCTCCTAGTGCTATGGCTTTTGCTGCTTCTAGTCCATTACGTATTCCACCAGATGATATTACTGGTAGATTTGTTGATTCAAGTACACCTACTGTACTTACTGCTGTGGATATACCCCAATCCCAGAAGAGATTTCCTAGGCTTGAATTATCTGCACGGTATGTTTCAACTGCTGCCCAGCTTGTTCCGCCTACACCTTCTACATCTATTATGTCAATACCTATCTTTTCTAGTATTTTAGCATCATCAATACTTATACCTGCACCTGTTTCCTTGGCTATTATAGGTATGTCTGTTGTTTCACAGATTTTCTTTATGTTTTCAATGTAGCCTACTGCGTTTCTGTCTCCCTCGGGCTGTATGATTTCCTGTAGAGGGTTAAGATGTATTGCTAGTGCATCAGTATCCAGCATTGCTATTGCATCGGGTGCATATTCTACTTGTGGTGCACCAATATTTCCTATTATCACTGCATTTGGTGCATTATCTCTTACAACTGTGAAAGTATCTTTTAGTTCAGGATTTGTTATACCTGCACGCTGACTTCCAACACCCATTGCAATATTAGTATTTTCCACTGCTAATGCTAGTTTCTCATTAATCTTAGTACTTTCAGGGTGACCACCAGTTATTGCAGATATAATTAATGGCGAGTCCATTTTTTTATCTAGAAACTTTACAGTAGTATCTATTTTATCATAGTCTACTTCTGGTAGAGACCTATGTATTAGGCTAATATCTTCAAATCCTGTTGTTTCATGATGTTCTACATCATAATTCTTACAGATTTCTAGGTGTTCTAGTTTCCTGTCTGATATCATATTGTTTCTGACCTCCGTTTTCTTTATTCAATAATTCTAATGAGTATTTATATGATTAGATTCATTATTTTACTTGATAAGTGTTCCTTTAACTTTCTGTCCTGACACTGCCAGACGTATGTTTCCTGGCTTATCAGCATTTATTATCAGGGATTCTATACCATGATCTGCCAAGTCTAGCAGTTCCCTTATTTTTCCATACATTCCACCAGTGACATCTGCCTGATTTTCATTCTCTGTTGTTTTTAAATCAGTGTCTCTTGTTACTACCTCTAATAGTTCTGCATCAGGATTAGTTTTTGGATTATCAGTGTATATTCCATCAACATCTGAGGAGAGTATTACTCTATCTGCATTTAAATCCTCGGCCAGATATGTTATTATCTGATCTCCGGATATTATTGCATACTTCATGTAATCATTATTATCCAGTACTGCATCGCCGTATAGTACAGGTACAAAGCCATTATCCAAGTATTTTCTTATCAGCCCTGTGTCACACATGTCTATTCTTTTATTGTTTGTAGTCATGTATGCTGACGGCTTCATTCCTATTGCTGGAATTCCTTTTTCCTGTAATTTTTCACAGACCATGTAGTTTAGTAGTTGTACTGATGCCTGTGTTCTGCATACTCCCTCCAGTTTATATAAATGGTCGTTAACGTTAGAAATTACATCTCCTATTCCATACTTCTTTGCATATATATGGCCATATGAGCCTGCACCATGAACTATTATCATATCATCATTGTATGCTGATAGTTCTCCTGCAATTCTTTCAAGGTTATCTTCATCTAGGGTAGGCTTATCAGCATCTTTTACTGTTAATGCACTACCACCAATCTTTATTATAATCATAATT
Organism: Candidatus Methanosphaera massiliense; assembly: GCF_028890305.1. Classification (NCBI taxonomy): domain Archaea; kingdom Methanobacteriati; phylum Methanobacteriota; class Methanobacteria; order Methanobacteriales; family Methanobacteriaceae; genus Methanosphaera; species Candidatus Methanosphaera massiliense. The sequence continues at coordinate 1,189,468 of NZ_JARBXM010000001.1, read as the reverse complement.
ACTACTTATCCGATTAATATTTTTATTAAAGTGTTTATTTATTCAATAATTTCTGCGTGAACACCTTCATCAGATATTTCACACTTAAATGTAGCATACTTCTGGCTTAATTTATCATATACTTCATCAATATTATCTGGGCAGACAGCTATAATACAGCCACCTCCCCCACTACCTGTGAGTTTGGAACCCTGTGCACCATATAGTCTGGCATCATAAACCATCTGTGATAAGATATCAGTATTAACTCCTAATGAATCAAGTAAGCCCTGATTTATATTCATTAAATCACCGATAACATCAAGGTCACCCTCTATAAATGCATTTCTAGCCGTGTTGGCAACTGCCTCCATTGAAGAAAATATATCTCCTACAATTAATGGATACTTCTCATATCTTTTTCTGACATTTTCAACTAATACACCAGTATTAGCACTAATACCACTATTTACTACAACTAATGGTAACTGACAATTACATTCCACACGGTTACGTTCGGAATTCTCATCAATGTAAATCATACCACCATAAGTACTCATAGAAGTATCAAGAGGACTAGCAGATCCCTGTACTGTAACTTCAACATCACGTGCTATATCTGCAATGTCTTCCTTACTATACTCTTTTCCAGCATAGATTGACACAGCCTTAAGAGTAGATACTGTTACAGCTGCTGATGAACCAAGACCAACACCAAGATACATTCTGATATCAACATTTAAGTCAAATCCCTTATCAAATTCAAACAAGCTGATAACCTCGTAGATATAGTCAGTAATCATTTTACCATGTGCTGCATCATAGTCTAGTTTTCCCTCATTCAATTCTGTATTCATTTCATAATCAATACTAGGAACACAGACTTTGATACTGTTATCATCACGTGGCACTAACTCTACCTGCACACCCTCACTGATTGCTACAGCAATAGCAGGCCTACCATGAACAACAGAATGCTCACCAAAGAGTATAACCTTTCCCGGTGCAAAAGATCTGATTTTCATTAAGTCTAAATCTCCTACTAATTTATTACTAAGGTTAATGCAGTTATAAAAAAAAGAGTTATTAGATAAAAAATGAGTAATACTAAAATAGTTATAGTAAAAAAATAACATTAAATAATTTTATAATAACCATATGACAAGTATATACTAATTAGACTACTAACTAGTAATACTACAACCTGTCAACATGTAATAATGATTTAAAGTGTTATCTATCCATACTAAATCTAGTATACATACTACGACTAGATTCTATTTTTAATCTACTAATCCTTTTATTACAAATACATATATTTACCTAAAAAGTTAGATAAATCCCCTAAAAATTGATTCTCAAGTATAAAAGCCTATTATACCAGAAAATAAAACAAATCTAACCAAGTAAAAAAAACTTATGGTCAAACAGACTAGTTTACTTTCATCTCACAGAGAATCTATTAATTATTATATATAGCTAAACTTCATTATAAACATTACTATGAAAATCATCAGAGAAAAAAGATATAAAAAAAGAAAATAAAAAAAATAATTAGATTAATAAAACAAATAAATTGAAGGTGATTAAAATGATAAGAGAACCATGTGTATCAGGAATATTTTATCCATCAAAAAAGAGCATACTAAAAGAAAACATAGAAAAAACACTGGATAATATTAATACAGAGGACCCCATAACAGGACAAATAACAGCAGGAGTAGCACCACACGCAGGATATGTATACTCGGGTAAAACTGCATGCTACACATATAACCAGATAAGGAAAAACAGAATACCAGAAACATTCATAATAATAGGACCAAATCATACAGGATATGGAAATAGTAGCATAGCATTAACAACTGCCAGTAAATGGAATACTCCACTAGGAGATATCACAGTAGACACAGAATTAAACAATGAATTACAGCAACGTAATCCAAACATAAAATATGATGACAGAGCACATCTTAAAGAACATGGAACAGAAGTAGAACTGCCATTCATACAATACATAACAGAACAAGAAGACAAGAATGCAATGATAGTACCAATAGTAATTAGTAATCAGACACTGGAACTATCCCAGCAACTAGCAAGAACAATATATGAATCCGCAGAAAAACTAGGACGTGATATTATAATAATCGCAAGCACAGACCTAACACACTACGAAAACAGCGAAAATGCAAGAACAAAAGATGAAAAAGTAATGAAGTCAATAGAAAACATGGATGAACAAGAATTATACAACAATGTAACAAACTATCAGATAACAATGTGTGGATATGGTCCAACAATAACAGCAATAACATACTCCAAACTAGCCAATGCAAAAAATGCTAGAATACTAGACTACTCCAATAGTGGAGATGCCTTCGGAGATTATGATTCAGTAGTAGGATACACTTCAGCAATAATCACAAAATAAGAATAAATAATAGTTTTCAAAAAAAGTAATAAAAATTATGAATACTAGAATATACTTCTAGAAATCATAAAGTTTCCCAAGAAAAGATTATATTTAATTATAATCTTATATTTTTAACTCGAAATCAGTAGGTTCTAAATCAAATTCTTCGTCAGAAGATAAAACTCCTCTTTCTCTTAAAATTTGTCTAGCTAATAACCAGTAAACTAATGCAATAGCTTTTCTACCTTTATTGTTAACTGGAATTACAAGGTCAACATTAGATAATAAATTTTCTGTATCACATAAAGCTACTACAGGAATTCCATTTTGTTTTGCTTCAAATACAGCTTGAGAGTCTGATCTTGGATCTGTAACAACTAATATTTTAGGTTCAATAAATTTGGAGTACTGTGGGTTTGTTAATGTACCAGGTATAAATCTACCAGGAATAGTTTTTGTACCAGTAACTTCACCAAATTTCTTTACAGGAGCCTGACCATACTGTCTTGTAGATACAACAAGAACATCATCAGGATCATATTTAGATAATAATTTTGCAGCAACAATTATTTTATCATTACTACTTTTAACATCTAATACATGAAGACCGTCTGCTCTTACTCTGTAAATATATTTTTCCATATCTTTTGTTTTCTGTTGAGTACCTATATGTAAACCTGCAGCTAGGTACTTATCTAATGGTATTAATAATTCTGACATGTTTTTACCTCTTAATCATTAAATTCATCTATAATTCTCTTAATATTAAATTAATAAACTTTATCTTTATATACTCAAAAATGTGTGAAAATTTAATAAAACATAACCAAAAAATTCCACATCATAGTATAACCCTAAAGATGATATAATCATACATACTATTCAAAGCTAATAGCACTTCGTGGACATACATCCAGGCAGGCATCACACCTACAACAATCATCCGGCCTACTGACAACTAAAACATCAGTAAAGTCAAACACATTCATAGGACAAATATCCAGGCATTCAAGACAACCAAAGCCAATACACTGCATGTAATCAACAATTATATTCATCATAAACTCCGACTTATAAATCAGCCATCTTAGGATTTAATAATTCCTCTTCTATTCTAACTAACTCATTAAGTTTAGCAATTCTTTCTCCACCAGCAGCACCAGTCTTAATAATAGGTGCATTAAATGCAACAGCTAAATGAGCAATAGTCTCATCAGTAGTTTCACCAGATCTGTGAGATACAATTGGAACATACTGATTAGCCTTAGCTAACTTAATAGTATTATATGTATCAGTTAAAGTACCAATCTGGTTAGGTTTAATAATTAATGAATTACCAGCACCAGCCTCAATACCCTTAGCTAATATCTTAGCATTAGTAACAAAAAGATCGTCACCACATATTAGACAGTCATCACCAGATTTCTTAGTAATCTCAGCAAATGCAGAGAAATCATTCTCTTGTATAGGATCCTCAACATAGAAGAACTTATATGTACTAATTAAATCAGCAATATAATCGATTTGTTCCTCAACAGTTCTGGAAGTACCCTCACGTTCATAGATGTATTTCTGTTCATCCTCATTCCAGAACTCACTAGATGCAACATCTAAACCAGGTCTTACAAGAACACCAGTCTCATCACTGATTTCCTCACAAGCAGATGTTTGAATTTCAAGAGCTTCCTCATTAGTAAGGTTAGGAGCCCATCCACCTTCATCACCTTTACCACCAGTAAAAGTAGAATCCTTATCCTGAATCTTAGCCTTAATCCTTCTGTGAACATTAATATTAGTAGTAATTGCCTCAGTAATATTAGAAGCACCAACAGGAATAACTAAAAACTCCTGAATATCAGGTGCATTCTTACCAGCATGAGCACCACCATTAATCATATTCCCTAATGGATAAGGAATAGATGTAGGCATAATACCACCTAAAAACTTATACAATGGAAGATTATAACTAGAAGCAGCAGCCTTAGCAGTAGCCATAGAAACAGCCACAGCAGTATTACCACCTATATTAGAAAAGTTATCAGTACCATCAATCTCTTTAAGTACATTATCAATTTCCCTAATATCTTCAGCTTCCATACCAATAATTTCAGAAGAAATTAAATCCTCAATATCATTCACAACTTGGTCCACTCCACCATCAGGAAATGAAGTAACCTCATTAACTCCAGTACTAGCTCCACTAGGTGCTGCAGCTCTACCAAATCCATTCCATGTTAAAACATCAGCCTCAACAGTTGGATTTCCTCTACTATCTATAATTTTTCTTAATCTTACGTCTTCTATTACACTATCCATAAAAAAACACCTCTTTTATCAATGTAGAAATAGTTGTTTAATTAAAGGGCTATGTTTTATTTTCCTTATAAGTGTATAAATAAGAAAGTTAAATTGTTCTATACTCGGAATTAAAAATAAAATAATAAGAAAATTTAATCCTTATATTCATCCTTAACAACTGCATCTAATGGAAGTACACCTTCCTCATATTCATTAATTGCTATCTTAATTGGATCCATATCAGGTGTAAAATCAACTAATGGCTTAGCACCCATAGAAATTTGTAAAGCACGAGACCCAATAAGTCTAGCACGTTCAAATCTTGTATTACCTCTAGATTCCATAAATTTTAAATGCTCCTTAACAGTATAATTCTTATTCAACAACATAACTAAAGTAATACTCCAAGACAAACCTTAATAATAGGAATGAATGGAGAGGAGACCTTAAAAAAGAAGTAATAAACTTCCTATATAATACTCCCTATATTTTAGTTCGACATTCACTTACCACACATCAACGTGTGAAATGAACATCCTTCTACAACAATATTTTGTAATACCTAAATCATCAAGAACCTCGCCTGGATCCTCACCATTCTCAGTTCTCTCCTTAAACTCATCAAAACTTGCTGAAATAACCTTCCCACATGTAAAACATCTTACGAGTAACATAAAAATTTACCTGTAACTTTTTTGTTTTCTTGCTCTAGCACCTGGTCCACCAAATTTTTTAGACTCAGAACGACGTGGATCTCCAACTAACATTGTTCTATCATATTGAACATATCTATCCTTAAGATTCATATCACCAGTATACTCAACTAAACCTTTAGCAATAACCATACGAGCAGCCTCAGCTTGACCCATAATTCCACCGCCAACAACTCTGATATTAATGTCAACAGAATTTACAAGGTCATCGCCAGCTAATTCTAAAGGCTCAAATAATTTAAGTCTAGCTAACTCAGGTTCATATAACTCAACTGGTTTACGGTTAACCTTAACTCTACCGGTACCCTCTTTAACGGTACCTCTAGCAATAGCGGTTTTCCTTTTACCACTAGTATGTACTGTTTTACTCATAATTAACTACCTTCTGAATAAATTAATTTAAAATTTAGCACCTAATAATTTTGAAACTGTACCTAATTCCATACTTTTAGTAATGTTTTTAGGCTGTGCTTGTTTAACTTCTACAACTTCCTGTCCTTCTAACTCTTTAGGAACACCTACGTTAACTTTTAAGTTTTTGTAAGCAGTTCTTCCATGAGGTTTCCTGTAAGGAATCATTCCTCTAACAGTTCTTCTGAAAATATCATCTGGTCTACGTGGGTATTTAGGACCTAAATCTCTAGGATTTGAGATACTTGCTCTGTCTACTCGTTGTTTGTATTTAGCGTAGATAAAATCCTTATTACCAGAGATAATAATTTTCTCAGCATTGATGACAGTTATTTCTTCTCCATTTAAAAGTCTTTTACTGACTGTACTAGCAAGTCTACCAAGTACAAGTCCTTCTCCGTCAATAATTGTTGCCATTCTATTCACCTACTTTATGATTTTAACATTAGAACCTTTAGGATTCTCAGCCATTAGCTCATCAATCTTTAGGCATTTTCCACCTGCAGCTGTAATCTTACGTTCTGCCTCTTGAGAAAATTTAAATGCAGCTACAGTAACTTTAGTTGATATACTACCTTCACCTAAAACCTTACCCGGTACAAGGATAGTCTCATCATCATTAGAAAACTTATCTATATGGTAAACATTAACTTCTTTGTTCTTTCTATTAGCCCTTTTTAAGTCGTTAGCAACAGCTTTCCATATAGGAGCATCTTCTGCAGATGATTGTTTAGTGAGGGATTCTATTAAATTTACAGTATTTGGGTTAGTTTTTGTTAATTTCATTTTTACTATTCCTCCTCATTCACAAAATTTATGATATTATCTGCTTTTTCCGTTAAAATATCGCAAGCTATTGTAAGAACTTCTCTAGGTGTTAAAGATCCGTCAGTCTCGAGTTTAAAAATATACTTACCTTCCTCGAAATCTACAATAATAGCATTATCATCCCTTTCAGATATTCTCTGACAAGTCCTACAAGTGGAACAATTTTCAATATCATTAACTACTAATTTATCATCCTCAATTTGTAAAACATTTCTAGGACATTCCTTGACATATTCCTCTAAATCAGTGAGTTTATCATTGTCAATCTCAATTTTAGGATAATACTTATATCCACAAGTAGTAGTAGCTTGCCATTTAGCATGCTCGGATCCTAATCCAAGTTCTGCGATAGCTTCTAATTCAATTTCTTCATCTTCACGAAGTCTAACAATTGGAATTGTATCATAAACTGGTTTTATAGCTGGGTCGTCAGATTTAAGATCTTTTGAATATACTATTTTAGGACCTTTCTCTTTTAAAAGAAATGAAACACTACAATTAGAACAATGAGAATCACAATCACATTCAGATGGCATAACATAAGAATCAAGATCAGTTACAATAGGAATTAAACCTAATCTGTGAGCCAATACTTCATCAAACATCTTAGCATCATTTTTATAAATATTAACATCCTCTATTGCAAATGTAGGAATTTCTACAAGACATATCCTTCTGATTGTATTTATAAATGTGTCATCTACACCATCGACTATAAATACAGCTCTTTCATCATTCTGTTCTCTAATTTCTATATTCATAATATGACCCTTTCAAACATGATTATACTCTTCTACCTCTTTTACCACCAGGTCTACCAGTACCATCGTGAGGTATAGGAGTTACATCTTCTATCTTACCAATTTTAATACCAGCTCTTGCTAAAGCCCTAATAGTAGCTTGAGCACCAGGTCCAGGTGTTCTAGGACCGTTACCTCCAGAAGCTCGTACTTTAATATGAAGTCCAGCAATACCTTTCTCTTTAATATCATCAGCAACTCTGTTAGCTGCTTCCATAGCTGCAAATGGTGATGATTCCTGTCTGTCTGATCTTACTACTTTTCCACCAGACCATTGAGTTATGGTTTCAGCACCAGTTATATCAGTAACAGTTATGATAGTATTATTAAATGATGAGTAAACGTGAGCTACACCCCATTTATCTTTTTCTGCCATTTTATCACCTATAATTCAAATTTATTATTAAATATTCAATTTTATTAGTCATCACTTGGTTCTTCTTCTGCTGCTACTTCTTCAGTGTTATTTTCACTTTCAAACTGTTTTGCAACTGATGAACCTGGATAGAAATCTATATTATCTTCGTCAGCTTTTTCTACTAAGTGTCCTGGTGCATTGATTTTTTTACCATTAAGTGTAATATGACCATGTACAACAAAGAGTCTTGCTTCTTTAGCAGTGTGACTTAAACCTTTTTTGTATACTAAACTTTGTAATCTTCTTCTTAATACATCTTCAATGTTAAGATCTAATACTTCTTCAAGTTTAGCATTAGGTGATATGAAACCTGCTCTTACTAGATGATCTAATAATTCTTTTTCTTTTTCTTGTCTCTCGTCAATATCCATACCTAAGATAATACGAGCATCTCTTCGGTATCTTTTTACTCTAGATTCAGCTTTCCAGATTTCTTTTTTATTTTTTAATCCGTATTTATTAGCTAATCTGTTTTCTTCTTTAATACGTTCTGCATTCCATGGATGTGATGGAGTGTCGTACTGTTTTCGTGGTTTTTTTGGATGTCCCATAATCAAATCTCCTTCAAATTGTATTTATTTCAAAAAAATTTTTTATCCTACTTATTCCACTGAACCTGGTCTTGTTCTGCTTACACCAACAGAAGATCCGTGTCTGAATGTTGATTTTGTTCTTTGACCACGTACTGGAAGACCAACTTCATGTCTTTTACCTTTGTAACTTCTAATCATTTTCATTCTGTTAAGATCGTCACGTTGGGTCATTTTTAAGTCAGATTCGATTAAGTGTTTTGTTTCACCAGTTTCATAATCGTTTCTTCTGTTTAAGAACCATTCAGGAATTCCGAATTCTTGAGGATTCTCAAGAACGTCTTCGATTTTTTTTACAGATGCTTCATCAAGATAACCTATTTGTTTTTCTTGGTCTAAATCTGCAACTTTACATATAGCAACAGCAAATGCTTTTCCAATACCTTTAATTTCGGTTAAAGCTGAAACTGTTGGTTTATTTCCGTCAACGTCTTTACGAGTTACACGAACCATATGTCTAAATTCTTCTTCAGCCATGTTAATTCTCCTTTGTTTTAATAAAAAAGACTAGATTACTCTAATGTGTTAGAAGTAATTTCTTTATAAGAAAAAATAAGCTTTGTTTATGTTATAATTATATTAGATGGAATATCATGGATATTTATTTATTTTTGTAATCTTTTTCAGAAATAATCTAGTCAAAACGGGAATACCCTGTTTATGTTAATTGATTAAAAAATAATAAATAATGTTAAAAAAAGTCATTTTTTTTAATGAAATTCATGATATCATTTTTTGTTCTAAATAATTATAAGCGCCGAGACTGGGATTTGAACCCAGGAGGAGATCACTCCACAAGATTTCCAGTCTTGCGCCTTACCAAGCTAGACTATCTCGGCATCTCTACCTTATAATTAATCAGAATAAGACATTATGTCTTACAATAATAATATCTTCATTCTTAATATAAATCTTCTTCAATAGCTATTTTTTCATAACTATAGATAAAGATTAATATTTCAAATTTTAGAGAGTACATTCTCTTATATTTTTGCACATTTTTACATAGCCAAAGTTAATCTATGTAAATTGTTAATATTACACCATTTTTGATGATAATATTTTATAATATTGACCTCGCCCCTAATACGCATATTAAAGGTTCTACAGTTAATAAAAAAATTGTTAATTTGTTAATTGAAGAATAATCATATTAAAAATAATATTTTTTATTATTTTTTTCCTACGTTATTACTTCCACATCATAGGATATGTATTTGGTAGTATAAATACTTTTTGAATATCTACTACTATTTTTGTATCACTATTGATTATGTCATCAATAGAATATAGACATTTTCCTATTGCTAGTAATTCATCTTTTAGAGTCATTACTGCTATTATGTTATTTTTATGTATTTGTTTATCTATTTTTACAATACCACTACTTGCAAGGTTTGCCCCATGACATATTGCATCTACTGCTGAATCTTTAACATATATTTTTTTAACATATTTTGTGGTATATTCCATTGGCTGTATTAATTGTCTCAATATATCTTCATTTGAATCTTCTTTGTAGAATATGTATGCATCTGTTACATCCTGTAATGTTGTTAATGTTTCATCTTCCTTGAATGATCCTGCCATGGTTCTTCGTAGTTCTGCCATATGTGCTCCACATCCTAATGCTTCACCTATATCATGACAGTACTTACGTATGTATGTTCCTGCTTCACATTTTATTCTAAATAGTACATCTTGGTTGTCTCGTATTTCTAGTAGTTTAATTTCATATATTTTCCGTACTCTTAGTTCACGTTTTACTGCTGATTTTATTGGTGGTATTTGGTATATTTTTCCTGTGAATTCATCAAGTATTTCTATTATTCTGTCTTCATCTACTGGTTTATGTAATCTCATTAAACATACATATTCTTTTGGTGATAGTAGTAGTAATTGTAATGCTTTTGTTGCAGTATTCAATGCTACTGGTAGTACTCCTGTTACCTTAGGGTCTAATGTTCCTCCATGACCTGTTTTTGTTACATGCATTATATCTTTGACCCATATATCTATTTCATGTGAAGTTGGACCTGAGGGTTTATCTATATTTATTATACCTTTGTTAATGTGTTCTTCTATACTTCTCTGATCTGGTGAACATCCATAATCATAATCAGTTTCTGCGTCACATTTATATTCATATTCTGTCATGGCATATCAAACTCTTAATTTTACTCTTATTATGTTATATTTTATTTTTCTAGTTAATGTACTATTTTAGGTAAAGTCTATCCCACCCTTTTTTTATTGGGATAGAAAATCATCTATTATTAATGTATATATGCTGATATCTGATTCTGGATATTCTATTTCATCTTTTGTAAACCATCTTGCTTTTAGTATTTCATCATGGTCTACTTTAATTTTTCCAGAATCATATTCTGCCTTATATGCACACATTAATGAATTTGGAAATGGCCATGATTGACTACCCAGATATTCTAGATTTTTAACTTTTATTCCTACTTCTTCTTTTATTTCTCTATGTACCGCATCCTCTATTGATTCTCCAGGTTCTACAAATCCTGCTATCAGTGCATATTCTACCTTGGTATCATAGCTATGTCTTGCCATTAGTAATTTATCATCTTTATGTATTCCTATTATTACTGCTGGTTCTATTGTTGCATGATGTGATTTTCCACAGTTTGGACATTTGAGATTCATATGTTTTTGTTGAAGTTGTGTTTTTGTCCCACATCTTCCGCAGTATTGATGATTTATATACCAGTCATTTACTAGTACTGCTCTTCCAGCTATCTGATATGTTTCCGGATTAATACAGTATATCTCATGTAATTGATAAAAATTACCATGACTATCTACATTAACCACGTGACATGGTCTATTTTTATAGATGCCTATATAGAATTTGAAATTTACTTTGAATTTATTCAGATATGATTTAGTAACTAGTGGTATTTCCTTATCTTCTGTTAAGAATACTTGACGTTCTTTATTAACAATTAAGTAGTATGCTTCATCATCAGTATCATAATTCTCTTTAAAGTCAAGAGTATAATTTTCATAAATCGATTTATTATACATATACTATATTATGTAAGATAAAAAATTTATAATTTAAAAAAAAAGTAAAATTAATAATTATTATTATTCACTTCTCTTAACTTGTCAAAATATGGTTTATATGCTCCGTCAACATCACTTATTCTACGTATACCTCTAATTCTTTTATGTCTGTCAATAATCTTAGGTATATCATAATATTCACCATATATACATTTTAGATAATAATCAGGATTACGTGGACAATTATACTCAACTCCACAAAATGTTATTGTTTTCAGTGGAAAAATCATATTAGTATCCATTACAACAAAATCATATGTGTTCCACTTACTTCGTACTCCATCAATACCGGGTATCATATAATCCTGTTTATCATAACTAAGGTTGAATGAATCATAGTATTCATCTATTGCAATACTACGTGGTGTTCCTTTTAACAGTTTTAATAAAAAACTTTTTCTTTCACTGTTAAATTTCTCATCAATACCATCAAATGGTGATACTAAAAAATCATATGCAAAAATATCTATTCCACCATAAAATTTCTTTCCTTTCAAACAACGAATCTGAAGAAAAGTAAAAATACTATTCTCTGATAATTTTTCATCTATTTGTATATCAAGATAATTCTCTAGATTATTTATCTTTATTTCATTGGGTAATACTTCTAGCAGTTTATTAAAATCTTTTCTCATCATACCAACATCCATATCATCATCCCATGGAATAAAGCCATCATGACGAACTGCTCCTAATAAATTACCATAATCCAACCAGTATGATAGATTATATTTCTCGCATATGTTTACAATTAAATTTAATAGTTCAATACATAATAGATGTGTATTTTTCAATGCTCCCTTTGGTTCTAGATTATAATCTAAAAATATTGTATTAAAACTATTATTATATGAATCTAGTATCTGTGAATTCTTTTTTGTATTTTCTTTTAATTGATCTGATAGTTCAATATTTTTATTTGTTAATTTTTTTACATCTTCCTGTAACTTTTTATTACTAGTTTCAAGTTCGTCTATTTTATTTTCTAATTCATTATTTAGAATTGTGTATTGATTCTTGTAAAAATTATATGAATCACTTTTCTGTAGAATTAGTTGTTTAATTTTGTTAAACAATGATAAGACCCCTAAATTTAACTGTTATATTACTTTATGTTAAAAATAACTTAATAAAGTATTCAATTCATGTTTATTGCGGAATTTATAAAAGTAGTCTATTAATTATGAATTGAAAGTGTTGATGTTATAAAAAAAAGAAAAAAAGAGATAGTTTATTTAACGCATTGCTAATTTAATATCTTCAGCTTTTACTGTTTTTCTTCCTGCGTGTTGTGCAAGTTTTACAGCATCTTCAGCGATTTCTGTACCGATATTTTCTAATACTTCTGCTAATTCAACTTTAGCATCATCACTAATTCTTGCTGCTCCTGCATTTTTTAATAGTCTTCCTACTGGTGCTATTGGTAATTCTGTCATTTTTTATCATTCTCCTTTAAGTTTATTATTTTTTTATATTATCTTTAATATATATAAATATTTAGTCTAATAAGCTATTATTTTCCCAAATATTTTAATATTGATTGATATTCTTAGATAAAAAAAGGATAGAATTAAATCAAACTAATGAAAATTAAAAACATCATATAGAATAATAATAAAACATGATACTAGGGAATATAATTAAATTTTTATACTAATTTTCTATTTAATATAATTGTATTTTATCTAATTGTCTATATAATCTATGAATTATAAAATATTCAATATTAATTTACTAAATCTTTTATACTAAAATTTAAAATATGAATTTAAATTATATTATATTATTGAGTGATTAACATGATAGAGACAGACGTATTAGTTGTAGGTGCAGGACCTGTAGGATCTACAGCAGCAAAACATGCTGCTAAAGGAGGAGCAAAAGTTATAGTAGTTGATAGAAAATCTGAAATTGGTAGTCCTAAACGTTGTGCAGAGGGAATATATGACAGAGGACTTCAATGGTTAGGTATAGAACCAGATGAACGATGGATTGCACAAACTATCTATGGTGGCGTTATATATGCCCCTAACGGTGATAGTCTCACTGTAGATGAAACGGCTCTACCTGAACATGGATATGTTCTTGAAAGAAAAGTATTTGATAAACACATGGCAATGGACGCAGCACGTGCAGGAGCAGAGATAAAAATAAAAACATTAATTTCTAATATAAGACGTTCAGATAATGGATTTATAGCAACATGTGAGTCTATGGATGAAACATATGAAATTAGTACTAAAATATTAATTGCAGCTGATGGTCCAGAATCTATTATTGGTAAAATGGCCGGACTTGACACAACTACACCACCAAAATATATGATGTCCTGTGTACCGTATGAGATGTGTAATGTTGATTGTGTACGTGATGAATTAATAGAATTCTATCTAGGTGAAGAATATGCAAGTGGAGGATATGCATGGATATTCCCTAAAGGTAATGGTGTAGCAAATGTAGGATTAGGTATTGCTGGTGATCTTTCAGAAAAAACAGCAAAAGAATGCCTTGATAAATTTGTAAAAACATGTCCACATACCCAGAACGCACAGCCTGTAGAATTCAATGTAGGTGGTGACCCTATATCTGGTCTCTTAGATAAAATATATGATGATAATATAATGTTATGTGGAGATGCAGCTGGCCAAGTTGACCCTATAGAAGGTGGAGGTATTATACTTGGTATGATGGGTGGTATGGCTGCCGGTCAAGTAGCAGCAAGTGCAATAAAGGAAGGAGATTACTCTGCAAATAAACTAAAAGAATATCCTGATAAATTTAATGAGTCAACATTTAATGTAGTACCTAAACTACCTGTAGCTAGAGATTTAGTACTTGAACTAAAAGATAAAGATTTTAATAAATTAGTAGAAGCAGCTAATAAACTTGATTTAACTAATGTTGGCACTAAAGATGTTATAAAAGTATTTCTTAAACTACCACCAAGACTTTCACTTAAATTTACAAAATTATTTAAAATGTTCTTGTAATTAACTAAAAATTAGATATCACTAATAATTAAAAAAAAGTATAACTCCTCACCTAACTTATTTTATTTATTAAAGTTTTAGAATGATGATTAATCTAAAAAAAAGGAAAGGTTAAACCACTCCTATTAACATAACTTCCTATATTCTTTCTAAATTATTTGATAAAAATTTATCAGGTTTTTCTTTAAATATTAAAGCAGCAAATATAATTACAATCACAGAACCAACATTATGTACTAATGCTCCTGTAATTGGAGTTAATATTCCTATAATTCCAAATATTACAGCAATAATATTTAATGTCATTGCAAATGATATTCCTCTGTTTATTGTTTTTAATGTTTTCTTAGAAATGTGTAATAAGTAGGGTAAAAATTTTATTTCATCATTAATGAATACAGCACCCGCAGAACTAATGGTTATATCACTGCCAACATCACCCATTGCAATTCCAACGTCTGATTTACTCATTGCAAGTACATCATTTACACCATCACCCACCATTAAAACTTGTTCACCATTGTCCTGTATTTTTTCTACATAATTTAGTTTTGTTTCAGGAATACAATTGGATTCTACTGTATTAATACCAACTGGACTAGCAATATATTTAGCAACATTTTCATTATCTCCAGTTAATAAAATTGGATCATATCCATTAGATTTTAAGTTATTCATTGTATATTTTACATTTTCACGTGGTGTGTCTTGAATTAATAGTATTCCTAAGAATTGATTATCATAGTATGTATATGTAATGGTTGAACTTAATATCTGATTTTTATCAATATCTTTTATGATTGGAATTTTAATATTATGTTTTTTGAATAATTTTTCATTTCCTACTATGCAAGGCTTATTGTTAATATTTCCACTAATTCCCATAGATATTTCCATGTTGAAATCATCTACTTCATATAATTCTTTGTCTGGATATTTTTCATGATAATGATTTACTATTGTTTTTGCTAAAGGATGCTCTGAGTATGATTCTAGTGATGCTGTAATTTTTAAAAATTCTTCTGTATCATTTAATAATGTTACTTCTTCTGTTACTTTAGGTATTCCTGTTGTTATGGTTCCTGTTTTATCGAATATTATATGTTCTATTGTATGAATTGATTCTAGTTTTTCAGCATTTTTCAGTAATATTCCATATTTTGAAAGATTACCTATTGCTGCTACTATTGCTGTTGGTGTTGCAAGTATTAATGCACATGGACAGAATACTACAAGTACTGTTACAGCGTTTGTTATTCTTCCTGTGAATATGTATGTTAATATTGCTATGGTTAATGACATTACTACTATATAATTTGCCCATTTATCTGCTTGTCTTACTATTTTACTGTCGTCTGTGTTTATGTCTTCAATCATTTTAATTAATTTTTGAAGTGAGTTTTCTTTTCCATCTTTGGTTACTTTTACAATTAGTGTTCCCTGGTTGTTGATTATTCCTGCGTATACTTCATCATTGATTGTTTTGTCAACTGGTATTGATTCTCCTGTAATTATTGATTGGTCTATTGTACTTATACCTTTTATTATTATACCATCTGCTGGTACTATTTCTCCTGGACGTATTTTTATTATGTTGTTTTCTTTTAAATTTAATGCGTTTATTTTTTCTTCATTATTTTTATTAATTATTGTTGCGGTAGTTGGCTGTAATTCTATTAGTTTTTCTATTCGTAATTGTGTTGTGGATACTGTTATTTCTTCTAGTAATCCACCTATTTCCATTATCACTGCTATTTCCCCAGCTGCAAATATTTCACCTGTGAAGATTGATGCTATTATTGCAATTGATATTAATATGTCTGCTTTGATGTCATGTTCATATATTAGAGCTAATATTGAATTGTATATTATTGGTATTGCACATAGTAATATGGCTATCCAAGATAGATCAATGCTGTATATTTTTATATTTATGAAGCTGAGTATCAATGCTATTGCTGAGATTGTTATTCTTGTTATATCATATTTATATTCTTTTATTTTTTCATTCATTTTTTTCACCTATAAAGTTTAATTATTGTAATGTTGTAGTAAGCATAATTTCTCAAGATCTTTTTAATTTATTTTAATGATTTTTTGATTGTTGGTTGATATGAGAAATATACCTATACCCCTATAGGTATTTAATAATATGAAAAAACAACTATATAATAAAATCTAAGTAACTTAACTAAAAATTAAACAAACCTTAAAAAAAATAAAAAATAACAAAAATACTGAATACATAATAAGTATAATTTAAAAAAAATAAAAATTAATAAAAATTAATAGAAAAATCATAATAATATAAAAGTACTTACAGAAAAAAGAAAAATACATCTAATAAAAAAAGTATAAAAAATAAATTCAAAATCTCATAAAAGAAAACTAACTTATAAAAAAAAGTCTACGAATAATACAAATTTATACAAGAAGTGAAAAATCTAAAAAAAGGATTGGAAGAAGATTAAATTAAACATTTTTCCATGTGTATTGTTCCAAAGGAATCATTTGTTACTTCTGTTATTTCATAATTATTATTTAGCCAAAATGGTAAAGCTCCTATACTATCTTTCTGGGTGTGTAAATATATTTCATGATATCCTTCACGTATACAGAATTCTTCAATTTTCTTAACCATTTTTGTTGCTAGTTTAGATCTTCTGTAATCTGGATGTACAAATACTCTGTATATACTTGCTGTCGTTTGAGGTGTATAATGTTTACCTTTAATATGATAGTCTTTATCATATTCTCTTACTGCCGCGGTTGCTATTATTTTTCGTTTATCTGTATCTATTGCTACAAATAATGTGTTTTTTTCTGGAGTTACGTAGTAGTCTTCCAGATTTATTATATCATAGTGGTATTGTGGTACATACTCCATATGATAACATTTTTTTATCATATCAAAAATAAATTCTTCTACATCAAATTCTTTCATTAAATCTTCATTTAATTCTATGATGTCTGTTTTCATTTTTATTTGAACTCCCAAGTATAATACTAAGTTATATTTTGTTATTACAAGTTATTATGTAACAAGTAATATAAATAGTTTATTTTGTATTACATTTTGGATAAAAAATAGCTATTTTGTAATAATTAATTAAAAAAAAGAAATCTTAGTTTACTAATAAAAAAAGTAGAAAAAAATAGATTAATGTGTTTCAATGAAGTTATTAATTAACCATGAAGAAATACTTATATCAGATGTTGGCTTGTCAATTTCATCTTTATCAAACCATTTAGCCTTTAGTATCTCATTTCCATCAACATTTATTTCACCTGAATCATAATCAGCAGTGAATCCTAACATTAATGAGTTTGGAAATGGCCATGATTGACTTCTCATATATTTCAGATTTTTTATTTTGATACCTATTTCCTCGGATACTTCTCTATGAACAGCTTCTTCAATAGTTTCTCCAGCTTCTACAAATCCAGCAATTAAGGAATAATTATGAAATTTATGATAACTATGTTTTGCCATTAATAGTTTTCCATTATTGTTTATAGCTACTATGATTGCTGGTGCTATTCTTGAATAATGCATTTGTCCACATTTAGGACATAACATCATCATGTCTTTCTTATCTAGTACTGTTTTTGTACCACAATTTCCACAGTATTGATGCATTTTATACCAGTCATTTACTAATATTGCTCTTGTTGCCATCTGATATGCTTCTTGATCAATATCATATAATTGTGGTAATGGTGTTAATTCATCGTCGGTATCTATATTAACTACAAAACATGCCTTATTTTTGAAGGTGCCTATGTATAAAATAAAATTCTTATCAAAATTTTCTAAAGTATCCAGAGTAACTAATGGAATACTTTTATCTTCTGTTAAATAAACATGTCGTTTTGAATTAAAGATAAAATAGTATGCTTCTTCCACGGTCCTATATTCTAAACTAAAATCAATAGTATAATTATTATAAAGTGATTTCTCTATCATAACTATACTTCTATTAATAATCATTCTTAAAATATTCTATAAAATAATCCCGATAATATAATGAAAAAATGCAGGTATACAAACTATGACACTCATTACTAAATTAATGGATAAAATAACTGAAAAAATGAAGGAGATTCTAGAAAACTATATATCCCATTAAATCTAATACCAATATATAACTAAATATTTAAAAATGTATTTTTGAAGAGGTGAAATGAAATGAAAGTAAGAGAAATAATAAGTGATGCTATTCATTTTCCAATAGATGACTATAAATCGTGGCTAATCTTAGGAGCTCTATACTTAATTGCAACATTATTATCAATGTCTCTAGATTATATTAATGGTGGAATAGGTTTTATATTCGGAATAATATCCATGATAATATTCATAATGATATATGGATACTCATTAGACATTAAAAGAAATACTATTCATGGAATAAATGAATTACCAAAACTGAACTTTACAAAAAATCTGGTGGATGGAGTAAAAACTATTTTTGTAACAATAGTATATACTATCATACCACTGATTATAACACTAATAATAGCATATCCATTAGGATTATACAGTAATACATATAATTTAATCAACGCATATGATGCAAATTATTCAACATTAGTAGCTAATGGAACTAGTAACGTTGATGCATTTATAAGTGTAATATCTGGAAATTCAACAGTAATTCCATCTAATATAGTATCATCATTCATGTCAAGTTTAATGATAACTATACTCATAGGAATAATATTACTTATAATATTTAGTATATTCGAAGTAATTGGTAATGCTCGTCTAGCAGAAACAGACAGTATATCAGCAGCATTAAATCTGAAAGCTGTAATAGAAAAAATTAATAGCATTGGATGGGGAAGATATCTCTCATTTATTATACTTCTAATATTAACAAGTATTGGAATCGGTATAATTGGAGGAATAATTCTAATGATCCCGGTAGTTGGTTCTTTAATAGAAGCACTAGTAATACAATCATTATTATTAATATTCTTTGCTAGGAGTATAGGATTAATATATAGAAATGATGAAGACCAAAATAATCAATTTAATCAAATAGAACAATTAAATCAAATTGATTTCTAATCTCCAATTCCTTCTCTTTTTTTAGTATAAAATTTATTCTATCGAGTTATTTTATTACCAACCATAACAGCTTTATCTAATTGATCTTTTTTATTAAGAATAGCTTCCTCATTCTCATTACCAATAAGTAATACAACATCTTCTAACTCAAAGCCTATACCCTGAAATATATCAGATGTTATATCCAGATTATTTTTTATATATTCATACAGTGGTGGCTCAATAGCAGCTTGACTTGCTATTATGGAAAATTTTTTATCACGAAGATTATCAACTCTAAGTAAACAATGTAATCTATCAATAAATATCTTAGCAAGAGAAGATATATTACCCATATAAATAGGAGTAGCTAATATAACACCATATGCTTCATCAATACTCTTATATACATCCTGTAAATCATCATCAAGAATACATTTACCATTATTATCAACACAATAATTATCAGCTTGACAAGTTCTAATATTCATATCATTCAAATCATAAATAACAGTATCAGCACCCTTAGACTTTGCTGTTTCTAATGCTTTAACAAGTGCTATTCTAGAATTACTTCCCTTTCTAGGACTTGTATTTATACCTACTATCTTCATAATAATCACCTATATTAATTTATTATATAATATAATTCTTTTTTTATTTAGATAATAAGTATAATTAAAATAAATAATAATTCTAGATAAAATAAGATAAAAATTCAAAGTTAAGAAAAATAAAAAAAAAGTTAATTTGGGAGGTTAAAAAATAAGTAAGTGATAAAAAAAAACTTTAACTTATAAATTTGCTAAAGCTTCTTTAACTGCTTCTATATCATCAGATACTTCAACAGTTTCATCCACTGGTTCTAAGTGTTTAATATTACATCTTTTGTTTTTAACTTCGTTTCCTACGATTTCAACAAAGTTTTCATCAATAACATCAACTATTACACATTTTTTCCCAGTTTCTCTTCCTGCGATTTTAACACATACTCTTCCTTTTTCTATTGCTGGCATATTTTTCACCTATTTATTTTTTTCTTCTATACAATTTAATATAATGTTAACTGTAGTTTCAGTATCGAAGGTACCAGTATTGATAACTAAGTCATAGATACTTAAATCATCAATATCTATATCATGAATTTCCTGATATCTTTTTCTTTCACTTGCTGTTCTTTCCTTGATTTCATAGTTTACAGTATCTAAACTTTTGCCTTCTCTGTAACTGATGCGTTCTGCTCTTATGTTATCTGGAGCCATAAGCCAGATTCTGTAATCAGCATTAACAAAGAATGCGGAAATTCTACCTTCAACAATTAAATTTTCAGCTTCATTAGCTATTTCAGCTTGTCGTTTATCTAATGCTTTATCAATATCATCATTACCCTCAGCAAGCTCACTGAATTCCAATAAATCCATATTGTTTTCTATAGCCATCTGTCTAAATACATCACCCGCTGATATATAGGGGATATCTAAATATTGTGATAGCTTTTTGGTAGCGGTTGTTGTACCAGTACCTGCGAGCCCACCAATAGTAATAATCATAATGATCTTGCCTCTTCTTTGATTAATTTTTTAGTACAGTTTGTACAATATTTTCCACCATAAGGTCTGTTTGGCCTTCTCTGGTTTTTAGATAGTTTTCTAATTTCGTATGGTCTTCCTCGTGGTACAGCATCTAATACTTTTCCACATTTTGCACATACATGTTTAGAAGGTTTTTTCTTCTTATAGTGTTCTACTTTTCTTCCACCTGGAACTGTTTTCAAAGATCTTTTGAATGTTTTTGTTCTAAATCTAGGTGCAGACATTGTGTATCCTCCTTTTCATTTTATTGGTTTTTATTAAGTTTATATTAAATTTCCCTTTGAACTTAATAAAATATTTAAGTTATATATTTACTTTATATATGATAATTTAAATTATTATCGATTGAAATTACATTGAATTTAATCCGAATATTCTACGGAATAAAAAGCTCATTGCAAATGAACATAAAATATACCATCCAAAGAAGTTTATTGTCAATGGATTTGATTGAGTCCAAAATATATTCCATATTGGTATTAATAATAGGAAATATTGTGATGATGTAATATTGATTATTACATGACTAATCGCATGGTTTCCAATCATACCATAATAAATAATCATAATAGGTATCATGGTAATGATTGTTGGTTTCATTTGCATTTTCATTAGTTCATTGTTTTTAGGTAAAAGTTCTTTTTGTCTTTTCTGAACTTTTGCTAAAGCTTTTGGATCACCTGATTGTTGAGCTGCTCTCATATCGTTTTGTAATTCCTTCATTTCAGCTTGAAGCTCATGCATCTTATCGTAATCAATCAACCATTTTTGTAAAACCACAATAAATAATGCTATTAGTGCAGCTATAAAAAATATTGTGAATACTGGATTAGATGGTGTTGGATCCATGCTTATCAATGGATCTAATAGAAAATCTAAATAACTCATAACTAATCCTCATTCTAGGATAAGATATCAACTATTTCAGATACTGCTTTATCTAAACCATCATCATTATTTTGTACTGTTGCTACGGTACAACCAGTTAATACTGCATAACTCATTGCTGTTGCTCTTGACATTCTTTGATGTAAGTCTATTGCATCAGCATGTTCTGCATCACGTTCACGAGTATCATCATTCATTCTTCTGTATATAATTTCACTAGGTTTAGCTTCAATTAATATAAATTGAGTTGGTTGTAACTCTTCTAAAACCCATTTTGGTAATCCTGGTAAAAATCCTTTAGGAGTTTTAATAGTACAGTGAGTATCAATGATTACATCGTCATCTTGTGCCATTTCATGAATTCTTTCAGCTGCTTTTTTTTGTACATCTTTTTGTATTTCAGGATTTAATTTACGCATTTCATCACGTGAATCTACTAATCCTCTTTCATGGGCAATATCAAACATTACATTTCCATAGTTAATATTTACATAATCAACTTCTTCTAATACTTTGTTTAATACTGTTGTACTACCAGTACCAGGGATTCCTGCAAGTACTACTATATTCATAATAATCACTTTATTTATTTACTTTATTTTCTACTTTATTTTAAAAAATAATAAATTGAATAGATAGATATTATCAATTTAATATTTTATTATTCTTCACCTAAGAATCTTCTCATCATTGGATGCATATCCATTAATTGTTCTTTAGCCATTTCTTCATATAATCTGTATACAACACCAACAGTCAATAGTACACCAGTACCTCCACCGAGTGCACCGGTTAAATCAGCTGCAAATGCAAGTAATCCTACAAATGCACCACCTAATACTGTGATTGTTGGAATGTATTTATCCATGATTCTTTTGAATTGTACTTTACTACTTCTGAAACCAGGTACTTGAACTCCCATATTTGAGAGTTGTTTTGAAACTTGTTTTGAGCCTATACCACTGATTTCAACCCATAGTAATGCAAATACAACTGCAAGTCCTATGAATACTATTGCATAAATTATTACTTTTAATGGATCTGTAAATAATACTGATATACTAGTAGGTGTTGTTAAGTAATAAGCTATACCACTTATTGCTTGACCCTGTGATACTTCACCAAGTATTGGGAATCCAGCACTTTGGAAGATACCTGCAAATAATTGTACATTTAAGAATAATGCACTTACTAATATAACAGGCATGTTACTAGCATATACAAATTTTAATGGGTATTTGGAACGAGCTCCTTTTACTCCACCATATGATAATGGTATTTCAACTCTCATACATTCAGCATATACAACAACTAAGAATACAATTATAGTTGCTATTACTGGAAGTAGTAAACCAAAGTTTGGTTGTCCACTTGTTAATGAATATATGAATGCTGGTATTTTACCTGCAGGTTCTGATGATCCTGCTGATGGTAAAAAGTTAAATGCTCCTACAAGTATCTGCTGAGCTACACCTGCAGCAATGAATAAACCAATACCACTACCGAATCCCCATTTACTTACAACTTCATCCATATAGATTATTAATATACCACCAAGAACCATTTGTAATATAAGTACTAATGTGTAATCACCACTAATTGGAGGTAATGAACCTGTTATTACAAGTACCGCTCCTTCAAATAGTGTAAATATTATAGCTAATAGTTTCTGTGTTCCTTGGAATGCAGACTTATCTTCTGGCTTTGACAAGTCTAGATCAATCAGCTTACCACCGACTAATAATTGCATTACGATTGAAGCAGTTACGATTGGACCAATACCTAAGGTTAATATTGAACCAAAACTTCCTGCCATTACTGATCTTAACTGAGCAAATTGGTCTATAGCTGTTGGACTAAGACCATATAAAGATACTTCTGTTAATATGAAGTATAATATTAAGATTATTCCTGTCCATTTAATTTTCTCTCTAAATCCTAGTTGTTTATCAGGGTTAACAACTTGTGGTAAAAGAGAATAAAATGGTTTAATACTATCTAGTGATGACATATTTTATTCTCCTGACATAATTCTATTTATAAAATTACGCCCTCTGAAATTAAATTTATATAATTTCAGCAATACCGCCAGCATCTTCGATTTTAGCAATGGCACTTTGTGAGAATTTAGGTGCTTTGATAGTCATTGCAGTGGATAATTTTCCTTTTCCTAATACTTTGTTGTAACCTAAGTCAGTTACATCTAATACAATTTGTCCATCTTCTTTAACAGCTATTTCTTCATCTAAAAATTTATCAATTTTATCATCGATAACAGAGAGATTGATTGGCTTAAACTGTTGTATGGTTTTTTGTGGACGTTTGAATCCATATTTACCAAAGTGTTTTGGATCGTTGATTACCATCCAAGTCCAGTGGTGTTTATTTCCTCCAGCTTGTCCACGTCCTCCGCGGTGTCCTGCACCTCTTCGTTTTTTAGTACAACCTCCACCAACAGATCTTGAACCTCTTTGTTTTCTGATTTTTTTAGTTTTTCTAATCATTCATGACACCTTATTTAAATCATTTTTTCAAGTAATTCATTAATTTTTTCAGATCTGTAACCAAGAGATCCTCCTTCATGATATGGTTTTTTAGTGCTTTCATATCCTTTTCTAGGTGGGTTTAAACGGAATATTGGTTTTAATCCAACTTCTTTTAGAGTTGTTTCTTGGTTGTATATTGCTACTGCTAATGCGTCAACTGAATCATAGTCTGTGTTTTCTTTAACGTATTCATCAGTTACTCTTTTATTTCCTGGTAATCTTCCTCTTTCAGATACTAATTCTTTGAAGGTATCTTCTGAGATTTCTCCCCAGGTTATGTAATCTTTAGCTTTTTGTAACATTCCTTTGTAACTTGGTGTTTCTGGAATTACTACAGCATGACTAATTCTTGTGAGATTAAGCATGTCAAGTGTATCTGCAAGGTTTCTTTTAATTCCAGTTCTTCCTCGAATTCTTATAACTGCATACATAATTACACCTCTATGTTTAATCTATAACTCCAAGAGCTTTAAGGTCTTTTTCACTTGATTTTACACTAGATAATGCTTTAAGTGCATCAAATACTGCACCTGCAAAATTTAATGTAGTTTGTGTTTGTCCACTAGTCATTGACCATACATCATCAATACCTGCTAATGAGAGAATGGTTTTGCCTACGTTACCAATAGCAAGGTTTACTCCAGCTGGTGCCGGGATGAGTGTTACTTTTACACTGCTCATTTTACCTTCTACTTTGTAAGGTACTGTGTGTTGTCTTCCACAACCACAACCCCAATCTCCACAGCCTCTTCGAACTTTTATGAGATTGTATTTTGCTTGGTCTACAGCTTTTCTGATTGCAGGTCCTACTTCTTGGGATTTACCTTGTCCTAGTCCTACATATCCGTTTCTATTTCCTACTGCTACAATTACTCTAAAGTTAACTTTTCTACCAGATTTATGCATTCTTTGAACAAGGTTAACATCCATAACTTCTTCTTCAAGATCTGGTAATAGTGCGTCAACAATTTCTAATTCCATAATTGGAAGACCTTTATCTAATATTTGGTCAATATCAGTTATTTCGCCTTCTTTAACTTTTCTTCCAAGTTCAGTTTTAGGTTCCCAGTTTTCTATGTTGAACTTGTTAGAATTGTTCTTGTTGTTTGATCTATTTGATCTTTTGCTCATTGTGTTGCCTCATCTATTTTATTTTTAACGCTTTCGAAATGATCTGGTAATTCTTCAGGAGATAATCCACATCTTATATAGTTTGAGAATTTAGTGTTTTTCTCATCTTCATCCATACTTTCAGCATATTGTGCTATGTGTTCTCCTCTGATTCTTGATTCATCAGGTAATACAGAATCGTTATGAGGTATTTCTAAACCTGCATCTAATGCTCCTTTTAATACAGCGTAGATTTTTGTACCTGCGATGGAATGTTGAAGTCCTATGTCTAAGATTGTTTCGGTGTAATCTTCATTTAATGCTTTTTTACCGAATAAATAACCAGTAAGGTAAGCAGCAGATGTGTTTTTACCGTTTCCTAACCATCCATAATCTTTTAATTGTTTGGAAGTAGCTGAAACTAATGTTTCATCACCGTTTTCTCCAATTTTAACTAATTGAGTTATGGTATGATTTGAAGTAATTCTAACAACCATTCTTGTTTTGTCTAGATCAACTAATTTATATCTTTTGTTGTAATTAGTTTTTCCTTCACGTCTTCTTTTGAATTGTACTTTATATGTTGCTCCTCGTGCCACTTTCTATTCCCCCGTTTCTTTAAGCATTCCGTGGTCTTTAGCATAAGTTTTCATGTATGATTTACTTCTGAATGATCCACCTTTTGCCATGTTATATAATTTACGGTAGGTAGTTCTATCAATTTCATCGTTAGCACGCATATCTTTAAGAACAACTCTTAAAGAACGGATTGTACTCATCCATGCTTGTTTTTTAGGAGTTCTTGCTCTTTTTGCCCCTTTTCTACTACCTTGACCTTTTCTTTTTCCTTTACCTTTTTGTTGAGCGTTCTTTTTGCTTCTGTAACTGCTTATTCCTTTAACAGGTTTTGCTTTGATAACGCCATCATTAATCAAAGCTTTTACACTATTTCTTGTTATTGCTCTGGATACTTCTTCCATGTGTTCTGGATCAATCCATACCCTGTTTACTCCTACTTTTAGGATTTTTGCAGCTAATTTTTTCTGTGTGGTAAGATTCATAAAAATCCTCCTAGTTATATCATTATTAAGATTATTGTATAATGTATTCAAAAACGAATCATTACATCAGGCAATCTTAATTTAATAGTTTTACCCCTATTTCTTTAGCTTCTGCTTCAATTAACTGTCTTTTTCTTTTTCCAACTGTTGCACTAATTCTTGCTGCATCAGTTTCTGGATTTAAAGCTTTGATTTGTTCGACATTTTCTACTAATATGTCTTTGAAACCTGATGGATGTAATCCTCTGGTTGCTTTAGGACTACGGAATCCAACTCTTGCCATTGCAGGTTTTCTTGCTTGGTATCGTCGTCTTTTACTTAGTTTACCTCTAGGTCTACGGTAACTATCACCAAGTTTTTTGTATCTCCAATGTTCTTGTCTTTTGAAGGATGGTTTTTTTGTCATGATAACTTCCTCTTAATAAAATTTTTATTCTTCTAATTCTTCCTGAGTTTTGTCCACTAAGTAAATTCCATCTTGGAATATACGAGGGTCCCTACCTTTAATCTTGGTTGCTTGTTCAATGTTTGCCATTGTTTGACCAACATGTTCTTTGTTAATACCAGTGATTGTTACATCGTCACCTTTTACTGACACTTTTACATCACCAATGATTTTAGCTGTACGTGGACTTCTTTCTCCAAGGAAGTTGTCTATTGATACAATATTTCCTTTTACTTTCACAGTCATTGGAAAGTGTGCGTATACTATTTTCATTTTGTAAGTAAAACCATGTTTTACACCATAAATCATGTTTGATACATGTGATTTTATAGTTCCAACCATAGCTTTATCTTTTTTATTTGGAAATGCTACACTTATTGTAACATTTTCATCATCATTAGATATGGTAATGTTATTATGGTTGAAGTTTCTCTTAATTTCTCCACCATTTCCTTTAACTGTTACTTCAGAATTTTCTACGTTAACAGTAACATCTTCAGGAATAGGGATTGTCTCTGTTATATTTGCTAATTTAACCATTTTTTCACCTAATTTTAATATACGTATACTAATAATCTTCCACCAAGTCCAGCTTCTTTAGCTTCATGGTGAGTCATTACACCTTGAGGTGTTGTTACAATTAATATACCAAAGTTTTTTGCTGGTAAGTATCTTTTTTCATAATCTTCAAATTCTGTATTTTTTACAGCGTGACGTGGTTTGATAACTCCACATTTGTTTATGTTACCAACTAATTCAACATTGAATTTTCCAGCTTTTCCATCATCAACTAATTCAAAATTTCCTATATAATCTTCCTTCTGCATTGTGCTTAATACATGACCAATAAGTTTTGATGCAGGTGAAATGACACATTTGTCATTACCTTGTAACTCATTGTTTCTAATGTTTGTTAATGCATCTGCAAGAGGATCCATAAGAGACATTCTTTAAACACTCCTTTTAATTATATTTTTTAAATCCGATTTTTGGAGCTATTTCTCTAAAGCATTGACGGCAAAGATTTAAACCGTATCTTCTTACAATAGCAGAATGATCTCCACATCGACTACATTTTCTTGCTGCTTTCCCGTATTTTTTTGCCACAATATTCACCTTCTATTCTATTGTAACTTGGAATTTTTCTTTCATTAATTCCATAGATTCTTCTTTTGTAACTCTTTGTGCTTGTGGTAATTTTTTAGGTCTTAATCTTCTTTCTTTGATTCTGTGACCTGGTTTTTGGAATGTTACAGAAACATCCATACCAAAAATTCCTATATCTGGGTCATATCTTACTCCAGGAATATCAATGTGTTCTCTGATACCGAAGGATACGTTACCTTCTTGGTCAAATTGAGAAGCTTTGATTTTGTTTTCTAATCCTGCTAATACCATAGATATGATTTTATCAGCTTTTTCTCCTCTTAAAGTTACTTTACATGCAATAGGTTGTTTTTTCCTAATTCCAAATTCAGGGTTTGTAACTTTTGAGTATGTTCTTACAGGTTTTTGATCAACAAGAGATTCGATTAATTTTTCTGCTCTTGTTAATTTTTCTCCACCTTCACCTACACCAATATTTACAGTAGCTTTTGCAATGTAAGGTTTTTCCATTACATTCATGTTTAGTCATCTCCTAATAATGATATGACTGGTTTATCTTGACCTATTACGAAAACATATTTTGTTAAGGTTAAGAATGAACCTTCTTCTGTTTCCATTAGTACTGTATTTGATTTAGAAGATTTGGTTATATTAATACTATCAATTTTACCTGTTTCACCAATGTGTTTACCACCAGTGATTAAACCAATTGCTCCTTCTTCAAATTTAATTGAATCAGATACTGTTTGGTCAGGTATGTTTAATAATAAAACATCACCAGTTTTGTAATCTTCTTCAGTGATAACGTTTCTACCATCTTCTAAGTTTAACTGAGTTTTTCCACCTTTAACTGTGGTTTTGTTTTTAATAGTTACTAATTTGAAAGTTGAATCTTTTTCTTCAATTTCGTGTAGTACTAATGCTCCTTTGTTATCTTGTAAGATTCTGTAGTATTTGTTGATTTTTGGTATTGATATAACATCCATGAAACCTACAGGGAATCTGTGGTCTTTTCTTGGTACACCATCAACTAATACGTCACCATTGTTTAAGATAATTTTAGCTTCACGTGTATTTTCTGCTAATCCTAAAATTTCTCTTAAAACCATTACAAGAGGTATTGATTCAGTTATAGCGTGTGGTCCTGCACTTGTTTTTGTAGTCCATACTTCTTCTTTAGTGTGGATAGGCCATGTTTTTGGTGCTTTGAATCTTTTTAAGTGTTTTCTTGATCCCATATTTGCCATGATTATACCTTCCTATTTAATGCTTCATTTCTTCTTTCATCATCTAAGTATACATCTATTAGAACTAAGTTTGATGGGTGAATTGGTTGGTATAATTTTGATCCATCTTGTTTCTGACTGGATGCACCGTCAACAAGAACACGGTAATTTTTAAGATCTACACCTTCAACTTTTCCTTCAGTTCCTTTAAAGTCACCACGTACTATTTCAACATCGTCTCCTTTTCTTACAGGGAAGGATCTTCTGTTGAATTCTTCTCTGAGTTCATCGGAAAGATGTACACTCATTGAATTGTGACGTTTGTGTAGTGGTGCTGTATATAATGCTTTACGTTGTTTTCTTGGTTGTTTTGACATAATTCCACCTATACTATTATACTTGCAGCACTACCAATTGCTGGCCAAAGATCTGCTGCTTCCTTAGCAATAGGACCTCTGATTTCTGAACCTTTTAATACGCCATCTTCGGTAATGATTACAGCTGCATTGTCTTCAAATTTAACTCTTAGACCATCTGCACGTCTGTATTCTTTCTTTTGACGTACTACTACTGCTGTTGTAACTTCTCTTCTCATGTCAGCTGTTCCTTTTTTAACTGAAACTACTACCATGTCACCTACTCCAGCTGCAGCAAGTCTTCTTCTTACTCCTTTAAATCCTTTTACTGAAATAATTTCTACTTCACGTGCTCCGGTATTGTCTATACATTTTAGATTAGCACCGATAGGAAGAGATTTGGAGACTTTTGATGTAATTGCTTTCATTTTATTTATTCTCCTTCTTTAACTTCTACTAGCACAAAATGTTTAGTTTTACTAAGTTGTCTGCATTCAGCAATTTTTACAGAATCTCCAACTTTAACGTCAAGACAATCTGGTTTATGTGCTTTTATTTTAGAATTTCTTTTTTCGTATCTTTCATATTTGTCAATATACTCATAGAAACTTCTTTCTACGGTAATTGTACGATCTGCCTTATCACTAGTAACTGTTCCTTCTATAACTTGACCTCTTACAGAGAGTTCACCGTGAAATGGACAGTTAGGATCGTGACATTCTTTTTCAGGTTGCTTTACATTAATGCCTACCATATTTTCACCTAATTTTCTTATATTTTTTCTTTATCCGGTCTTCAGGGCGGGCTACAATAATTTCTCCTTTAATAGAAACTTTTTCACCTTGAGGTAATGTGAATAAAAATGTTACCTCTTTTTTAGGTATTTTTTTTTCGCCTGTACTCGTATCAATTGTGATTATATTACGAGTTTCATCGATAATTTTCCCTTTTATTCCTATGAATTCTTTATGGTTACTGTCTGTGATTTCAACAGTTAGACCAATAAATTCATGTCGAAATATGTTCTGTGGAGTTATCATTTTAAAAACTTCACATCTTTTATATTTTTTCCCTGTTCAATAATTGTTAGAATTATTGATTTCATTTTTAATCTTCACTAAATAGAGTTTATCTATTTGATTTCTATAGTATCTGAAGAAAATCCCATTTCTGCAAGTACTTCTTTTACTTTTTTCTTGTGGTCTCCTTGAAGTTCAATTTGACCTTTTTTAGCAGTACCTCCGCAAGCACATTTTGATTTGAGTGTTTTTGTTAATTCTCTTATATCAATATCATGTTCATCTATTCCTTCAACTATAGTCATGAGTTTACCAAATCGACGACGAACAGTGTATACTTTAACTTTTTGTACTTCACGTGCTATTTCTTCGCAGACACATAAATCTTCTGGAAGACCGCATATTTCACAGATTTTCATCTCTATTTTATTCTCCCTGTTGTTTGTTTTCATTCATTATAGTAAGAACACGGGCAATAGTTCTTCTAGTTTCTCTTATTTTTCCAGGATTATCTACTCCAGCTACAGATCCTTTACTTACTAATGTATCATATTCTGCATGAAGTTCATTGAGTTTTGCTTCAAGATCTGATGCACTGAGTTCTCTTAATTCTCTGCTTCTTAAAATAACCATTACTATTTCCCCTTATTCTTCTAATGTTTCAGTATCTTCTGCTTCTTCAGTAATTTCTTCTACTTCAGATTCTTCTGAAAGTTCTTCTAATATATCTTCACCAGTGATTTCTTCTTCGATTTCTGTTTCTTCAACTTCAGGTGCTGGTGCAGCTTCTGTTTCTGTAACTTCTTCGATTTCTGGTTCACTGATTTCTATATTGTCTGGTAAAACTACTTCAGGTGGCATGATTCTAACATATATTCCAAGTACACCAGGTTTTAATTGTACAGTAGCAAATCCTTCTTTTACGTGTTTTATTGAAGGTTCTCCACATTTTTTGATGTATCCATCATTGAATTTTGCACATGCTGATCTGGAACCTCTTATTTTTCCGGAAATTGTAACTTCTACTCCCTGTGCTCCAGCAGACATTATTCTTCTGATTATTGAGTATGCTACTCTTCTGAATTGCATTCCTCTTTGTAACATGGATACTATTTTGTGTGCCATGATTCTTGGGTTTAATTCAGGTACATCTACTTCTTTAACTTCAACTTGTGGATTTTCTAGGTCAAAATTATTTTTAAGAGTTTTTGTAATTGCTCTTACTGTTTTTCCACCTCTACCGATAACCATACCAGGTTTTTCAGCGTAGACTACTACCATTGTTCCTACTGGTGTTACGTGAATATCCATTCCACCGTATCCTGCTCTTTCGAGTTTTTTCTCTAGGTATTCGTCTATTCGTGTTCTATTTAATCCTTCTTTAACGAAATCTTTTTCAATCATTGGTATTTAAGCCTCCCCTAATACGATTTGTATATGTGTGGTAGGTGTGTTTGAAGGGCTTGCTCTTCCAAATGCTCTTGGAGTCCAACCTCTTATAATTACCCCTCTGTTAGCAGATGCATGTACTAGTTTGAGATTTTCTACATCTAAGTCTGCATTTTCTGCGTTAGCTTCTGCATTTTCTAATACTTTTAGTATTGCTTTTGCAGCTTTTACAGGGTATCTTCCTGATGGCCATCCTTGTAAGTCTCCTCTGTGACCTACTTTTTTGTTGTGTCTTTTGAATGGTACTACTGTTTTTTTAGCTATTACGTCTTCTAAAAATGCTTTTGCATCTTCTAAATACATGTTACGAATAGTTCTGCATATTTCCACTGAATGTTTAGGAGAAATTTTTAAACTATGACCTGATGCTTTTGCTATTTTTTCATCTGGTTTAGCTTGGTATGAGTAAGTATTTTTCTTTGCCATAAATAACCTTCTCCTTATCTATTTAAGTGGTACAAACATTGATGATCTTGTTGCACCCATACCTGGGTCTCCGTGTTGTACTCTTCCTCTTGTTTGTGCGAATTCTCCGAAGTAGCATCCAATCATTTCTGGTTTTATTTCTACTTCTACAAATTCTTGTCCATTGTAGATACCAAATGTGTATCCTACCATGTTTGGAAGTACAATCATATCACGACAATGTGTTTTAATAACTATTGGTTTTCCACTATCATTTTTAATGTCTTTAACTTTTTCCATTTTTTCAAGAACTTTTTCTTGTCTTGGTAAAAATCCTCTCTTTAGAGATCTTCTTTGTCTTGATGGTAATAATTCTATTACTTCATCTAATGACATGTCCTGAAGCTCTTCAAGAGTGTATCCTCTATATTTAAATATCTTTCGAGCCAATTAAGTGCCTCCTTCTATCGTCTTCTACCTGTACGTTTAGATGCTATTGAACCAACTTTTCTACCTGCAGGTGCATTTCTTGAGATAGTAGTAGGTCTTCCTGGATGTTGTCTGTTACCTCCACCGTGTGGGTGGTCTACTGCGTTCATTGCAACACCTCTAACAGTCATCATTTTCTTACCCTTTGCTTTTAATGCATGATATCTGTTACCTGCTTTGAGGAATGGTTTATCTTTTCTTCCTCCACCAGCAACTACTCCTATTGTAGCTCTGCTTCTTGGGTTGAATGCTTTGAGTTCTCCGGATGGTAATTCTACCATGGATTTTCCTACATCATGAGTAATTAATGCTGCGTAAGTTCCAGATGATCTGACGAATTTTCCCCCATCTCCTGGGTTGTTTTCTATGTTGAAAACTGGAGTTCCTTCTGGAATTTCACTTAATGGTAATGTGTTTCCTGGTTCGATAGGTGCAGATATTCCACATTCTATTTCGTCATCAATTGCAATACTTTCTGGTGCTAGAACTAATTTTTCTTCACCTGTTTCGAATTTTACTATTGCAACTGGTGCTGATCTTCCAGGGTCATGGATAATGTCCGTAACTATACCTTTTAAACTTCCTTCTCTTTCGAGTTTGTCGTATGAACGGTATGATACTTTTCCTCTGAATCTGTGTGATGAACTACGGTATGTTGGAGTTCCTCGACCTCTTCTTTGAATAATCAATCTTTTTCCCATAATCAATCCTCCTATTGTTATGCTTAGAATACACCTAATCTTACTGCAATATCTTCTGCAGCTTCTGGTTCTTCTAATTCAATTGATGCAATTTTTTCTCCTCTAGGAGTAATATGAGTATTTACAGATAATACTTTTGTTTCGTATAAGTCTTGGAAAGCATCTTTGATTACTCTTTTATTAGCAGATCTATGAACCACAAATGTGATTTTGTTTTCATCATAAATTTGATTCATTGTTTTTTCTGATAATTGTGGTTTTATTATTACTGAATATGGATCCATAATAACTAACTCCTATTTTGTTGGAATAAATCTCCTAATTTTTCTATAGCAGATTTTGTGTATATTGTTAATCTTCCTGCGTGTGTTCCTGGTGCAAGTAATTCTGCATTGACGTTGTTTACTTCTACTACATCTACACCTGCATGGTTTCTTGCTCCTAAGCTGATTCCACGATCGTTACCAACAACTACTAGAGGTCCTTTTGGGGTTCTGTATTTTCTTCCTCGTAGTTTTCCTTTACCAGATTTGATTTTTCTTCCTTTTTTAGCTCTTACGATATCGTCCATGATTCCTAAGTCTTTGAAGATTTCTCTGGTTTCTTTTGTTGTTTTTATGGTTTCTAATTCATCATCTACAACAAATGGGACTTGTTCTAAGTTTGAGATTTGATGTCCTCTTTGTTCTACTAATTCTTTATTAGCTGTTGCTGCTATTGCAGATCTGATTGCTAATATTCTTTCTTTTTTGTTGATTTTTTCATGATAAATTGTGTTTACTCGTGGTGGATGTGCTTTTCTTCCTCCAATTGCTTGAGGTACAAATGCTGCTTTTGATGATCCTTTTACACGAGGTACCATTGCTGCTCCTCTACCGGAACCAAATGATTCTGCTGTTGTTCTTTTACCAGCCATTGGGTCTGTTCCCCATGGTTGAATTCTAGCAGTTTGAGTTGAGATTACAGCTCTTTTAATTACATCTGGTCTGTATTCTTCCTCAAATATTGATGGGAGCTCAATTTCTTCGGTGACGTCGCCTTTTAATGAATAAACGTTAACTTTTGCCATATCAATCACTCTCTATATTTAGACTCCCTGTTTTGAAGTTGTGCTTATGTAAGATATTTCTGGAGCAATTACTTCTTTCTTACCGTTTCTTACTCCTTTTCTTAAAACAACTAATCTTTTTGATGGTCCTGGTAATGAACCTTTAACTAGTATGTAGTTGTTTTTTACGAAACCATATTTTACAAATCCACCATCTGGGTTTATTAAGTCAACCTCAGATTCATCTCCTATTTTTAGGAGTTTTTTGTTATATTCTGTTCTTTTATGGTAACCCATTTGACCTTGCATTGCAACGGTCCACATTGTTCTATTTGGTGTCCATGGTCC
Source organism: Candidatus Methanosphaera massiliense (assembly GCF_028890305.1). NCBI lineage: Archaea > Methanobacteriati > Methanobacteriota > Methanobacteria > Methanobacteriales > Methanobacteriaceae > Methanosphaera > Candidatus Methanosphaera massiliense. Next base: position 1,154,086 of record NZ_JARBXM010000001.1, on the reverse strand, counting down.
AATAGAACCTACGTGTCTTTCTATACCACTACGTGCTGCTTTACCATATTGGATTCTTACACCGAATCTTTTTACAGGTCCTTGAACTCCTTTACCTTTGGTGGTTGCTATTGCATCAGTGTATTCTCCTTCTTGGAATACATCTTTTGCATTCATTTCTTTTCCTAGTATGCTTATTGCATATTCTAGTTTGTCTTCTACAGATTTTCCACCTAATCCGAATTCAAGTACTTCTGGTTTTTTCTTAGGCACACTTGTTAATTTTGGTTTTGTGTGAACTAGAACTCTTACTTCATCAATTTCATCAATTCTGTTTCTTAAATCATCTAATTTTGATTCAACATCTTCGAATTTTGGAATTGATATTTTTCTTGATAATTCATCGTCTAAATTATCATTTGCAAGTACATCTGTTAGTGTTTTTAATCCGTATGTTGTTTTTGTGTAAGCTCTAATTCCCAACACTACTAAAGGTGGTGCCTCTAATATTGTAACTGGAACTGAAAGTTCCATGTTTTCTGTTGGAGAATCTTTTCTAGAGTCCAGAGCCGTCACGTGGGTCATGCCCACCTTGTATCCTGCGAATCCGAGCAGTCCAGTCTCGTCAGATTTTGGCCAGGTACTTACACGAGGTGTTTCTCTAGCCACTCTTTTACGTGGACTGAATGCAACCGATCCTTTTCTTGGTTGGTGATGTCTAGTCATGTTATTTTCTCCTTAGTTAATTTTATAATTTGTATTAATTTTCGTTATTTATATGAATTTTTTTTTGTTTTAAATAAAATACTACTTGTTCAGTAAGATGTTTAATATTGCTAATGTACTAATTAAAGCTTCCTCTGTCCTAACGGTTTCAGTACCCTGTTTAGGAACAGTGTTAATCACATAATCTAATTTACGTTCATTAATCATGGTGTTGATTCCAGAGTATGGTCCTCCGAAAAGAATTGCAACATGATTTGCTTGTGTTATACTTGTCTGAACCTCATCGAGAATAGAAGTAATGTTAGGAGCATATTTTGATGTACCAATAACCAGATCCGGTTTATCTTTCATCATGGTTATGCTGTCATAGAGGTTACTGTCACTAGTAATTGTATTATATCCCCAATAAACATTGGTAGGTTCATCAGGTTCTATTAAAATTTCCTTACCAAATTTTTCAATACGAAAACTTAGTACTTTATTTACACTTAGTTTCTCCTTACATAAGGCAAGGCGGCCTACACCAATATCGACCATTGTGCCTTTTCTGACACGTTTTTTTGTTAATCCTTGTCTGAAGTCACCAACTTGGGCGTCATCAGTTGCTGGATGATGTGGTGTCCTAAGTGGTGGGAGTATTCCTACGTTTTTCAGCTCCGGTGTAATCGGAAATACTTGTTTACGCAAGTATTGAGGTGTATCCATGTATTCTAGGATAGTTTTCATATAGAGAGCATCATCCCTACTACCTCCGTCTGAATTATCATTATAAATAACTATGTTATTAGCCCTAAATAGAGCAGCATATCTTCCAATTAATCCAACTTTATATGTTCTAATTTTTGAATCTTTTGATTCGGCCAAATAACTATTTGGCACGAATATTGACAATTTTTCCATAAAGAAATTTTTGTCTGAAAACATATAAAAGTTTTAGGAAGTATTCTATAGTTGGAATACTATTTTATATATTACTTTTTAACTATATATAAACTTACCTATTATATAGGGTAGAAAAAGAGTATTAGTATAGCTTATGGGTTATGAATTATTTTTCAAAGATTAATATGAAATCATGATAATTTCAATAAAGTATTTAAGTAATGAGTATTATTTGTAGTATTTTTTCATACAATACTTAAATATTATACTTTAATTGAAAAAAATATCAAAAAGAAAGGAGTACATGAAAATTATCTCATATCTCTAGACTTTTTCTTCTGGTCTTCAATTATTCTATTCATGTAAGTATTTACACTAGTAGATATTGCAGCAACTTTCTTTGATGGAAGGAATGTGGATTTTAATTGTAAAACTCTTTTCTCATCTTCCTTCATAACACGTTCAATTTCTGTGATTAAATCCTGTTTATTATCCATGATGAAATTAGTATCAAGGTTAGCCTGTCTGAAGTTCTCATTCTTCATTAATGCCTTATGGAAGGGTATTGTTGTATTTACTCCGACAACAATAAACTCGTTTAATGCTCTTGTCATACGTGCTATTGCTTCATTACGGTCATTTCCATGTACAATTAGTTTTGCAATCATTGAATCATATATTGATGGAATTGTATAACCGGTGTATACACCACTATCCATCCTTACACCTATTCCTCCAGGTGATCTGTATCCAACAATTTTACCAGGGTTTGGTTTAAAATCCTTTAATGGGTTTTCTGCATTAATACGACATTCAATAGCATGACCATTTACCTGAATATCATCCTGAGAATAGTCTAATTTTTCTCCAGCAGCTACCTTTATCTGTTGTTTTACAAGGTCTACTCCTGTGATTGCCTCTGTTATCGGGTGTTCTACCTGTATTCTTGTGTTCATTTCCAGGAAGTAGTATTCACCATTGGAATACATGAATTCAACTGTTCCTGCACTATTATAATCTACACTTTTAGCTGCTCTTATTGCAGATTCTCCCATTCTTTCTCTGAGTTCCTCAGTCATGATTGGTGAAGGTGCTTCCTCTATCAGTTTCTGGTGTCTTCTCTGTATTGAGCATTCACGGTCACAGACGTGTATTGTGTTTCCGTGATTATCTCCTAGTACCTGGAATTCTATGTGTCTTGGTTTTTCTATGTATTTTTCAAGGTATACTGTACCGTCACCAAAGGTTGCTTTTGCCAGGTTTTGAGTAGATTCTATTGCACGAGTTAATTCATCATCCTCGTAGACTACTCTCATACCTATTCCTCCACCTCCTGCGGATGATTTAATAATTACTGGGTATCCAATTTCTCTTGCTCTTTTCTTTGCTTCTTCGATATCTGTAATTTCTTCTTTATCTCCAGGAACTGTTGGCACACCTTTTTTTACCATTAACTGTTTTGATGTGATTTTATCCCCCATTGTTCTGATTGCATTTTCATTTGGTCCTATTAGGGTTATATTGTTTTCTTTACATTTTCTTCCTAGTTCCGGATTTTCAGAGAGAAAACCGTATCCTGGGTGAATTGCATCTGCGCCTGTGTCTAGAGCTATGTCTATTATTTTATCTATATCTAGGTATGATTGTGTTAGAATGTCTGTGTTTAGTGATACTGATTCATCTGCATATTTTGTGAATAATGCCTGTGAATCGACGTCTGAATGTATAGCAACTGATTGTATGTCTAGCTCTTTACATGCTCTCATGACACGTATTGCTATTTCACCACGGTTTGCAATTAATATTTTATCAAACATTTTGTTAATTACCCCTTTATTAGTTTGTATTCGTTTATTATGGTTTTAATGATTTTCTTTCATTACCCTAGTATCTTTATTATATTATATTTATTAACTAATATACAATTTTCTAAAATTTAATGATTCGGTTTAGTACTGTCATAATAGTATGTTATGTTATTGTTACATCACTTTTAAGATATGACTTATAAGAGGCCTAATTATTTATTTATCAATAAATCATGTTTATAATACTTTATATCCCTTTTAACAGGATTTCTTGACTGATTTCATTTTTAATATAAAAAGAGAATTAATATAATATAAATAGTATAATAATATATAATAAAATCACTTGATATTACATTGTAATATTGTTTATATTTATTGATATTATTTGGGTTTTAAGATGATAAGAAAAAATATTTTGAAAAATATGGAAGATGAATATATAACAGAAACTGAATTATTAAAAAAAATAGATATTACCCATGATAAATTAAGACAAAATTTACAGAGCCTGAAAGATAAAGGTTATAAGATAGCATATGACAAGGATAAGGGTTACAAATTAAAGGGTATACCTGACATTGTAGAACCATTTGAAGTATCAAGAGGACTGAAAACAAAATACATTGGTCATACAATTCATTTCTATGAAGAAGTGGAATCTACTAATAATACAGCAAAGAAATTTGTGGAACAGGATGTTAAAGATGGAACAATTGTTATAGCAACAAAGCAGACAGCTGGAAGAACACGTAAACATGATGGCTGGGTGTCACCTGAGGGTGGAGTATATATGACAATGATACTTAAGCCTGATGTTTCACTAGAAGAGGCATCAAAACTTACCATTGTAACAGGTGTAGCAATTGCAGAAACATTACATGATGAATTTAATCTAAATGTGGGAATCAAATGGCCAAATGACATATTAATTGGTAAGAAGAAAATTTGTGGTATACTAACAGAGGCTGTTGCTGATTATGATAAACTAAAAGCAGTTCTTGTTGGTGTTGGTATAGATGTAAATATTAATGAATCTGATATTCCAAAGAGCCTACGGGATAAAGCAACCTCTGTTAAAGAAGAATATCATGTTGAATATAATAGAGCTGATATATTAAGAGTATTCTTCAAAATCTTTGAAGATTTGTATGAAGAATTCAAGAACGGTAACTTCAAACATATAGTCGCTGAATGGAGAAGATTATCATCAACAGCCGGACACCATGTGAAAGTATATAAACATGGAAAAGCTATATTTGCTGATGCAGTGGGAATTGATAATAATGGTGCATTAATTGTAGAACTGGAAGATGGATCATTAGAAAAAATAACATCCGGCGAAGTAAAAATATTGGATAACTAGAAAAAGAATTATAAAATTCTCCCCCTTTTACTATTTCTTAAAAAATTTTACTTAAAAAAAGAATTAAAAAAAAGAGAGTGGAAACCATTATACTAAATGTTTTCCATGAAAAAAATATTATTCATATAATACCTGTTCTACACTGTCACTGCTAAATACACTTGCAACCTTATCAAAAGTATCAACAATAGCATCAACAAGTTCATCCATGCTTAATTTCTCGGAATCCTTAGCAGACCAGTCTATACGAACAGTCTTGGATGCACCAGGCATTCCCACAGCTGGTATTGTTATAATATTATAATTATCAATTAATAACATTGAATATACTGTAGCTACAACATCAGCACTAACATCACCAGTGGAAGTTCTCTTATCTACCTCATTCTTAATTTCATCTTCCTTAAACATGAACCCGGTTGGTGTTGTCTGTGGATTTAGTCCTTTATCCTGTAATTTCTGGTATAATTCATCTTTTTGTTTGAATGCTTCTTTAATTCTGTCTGGTGAATATTTCTCTAATCCTTTAATCATACCAGCTACTAGTGGTGCCTGTCCTTCTAATCCATACTGGTTGACAACTAATTTTATTTGATCAATTAACTCAGTGCTTCCAGCCATTAATCCGCCACGAGGACCTTCCATTAATTTATCAGTACTGGTAACTGAGAGGTCTGCACCTAAATCTATAGCTCTTGGCTGGTCATATACTGCTCTTCTAATTCTAGCACCAGATGCATCATCCACGAATACTGGAATATTCTTTGCTTTTGCCTGGTCTATAACTGTTTTAAAGTCATCTACACTTATTACCTCTAAATCCATTGTTGTACCAGTTATTACTACAAGGGATGTGTTATCATCAATTTTAAAGTCATCTAGATTAGTGTATTCAACATAATCTGCCCCAACTAGTTTTGCTGTTCTTGGTATTGATGGATGTCCCGGTTTTTTTGCCAGGTAATGTACTATTTTTGTTCCTGGTTTTACTAGTGCTATTATCATACCTACTATTCCACTAGTTGTACGGTTTAATGGTAATATTTTTTCTCCGCCTAAGTGTTCTCTTCCTAGTTCCTGTATTCTTTCATCAAATACTGCCGGACCAGCATATGTTTCAAGTAAGGATATGTCCTCTGGTGTTAAGTCAAATCCGCCAGCTAATCCTGTTAAATCAATTAAACTATCTACACCATCATCTTTTATTTTTTGATTGATTATTTTTAGTCCTTTTTCTCTTCTTTTTACTTCATTTAATGTTATTTCCATTTATTTCATCTCTATATTAAATTATAATAATTATCTCATATATGTGGGAGTTAATACTCTTGGTTTAATATTTGTATAAAATAATATAAGTACATGATAAAATTAGATGATAATTTCCAAAAAAAATAGAATTAATTAAGGGGTGGTGATAAAAGCATAAAGGATAAAAACCTTACTATTCTACATTTACTGCGAAGACATCTCCGAATAATTCACGTATAAGATCTAATTGCGCATCATCAAAACTAAAGATGGTAATTTCCCCATGTTCTTTTACAAAATATTCAGCGTTTACAATGTCTCCTTCTTCATTGATATATATGTATATTCCATCCTCTATTCCCTTTTCATTAGATTCTAGGTTAACAATTATTTTCACTAACATGTCAACAGAATTAATATCTTCAAATGCAAAATCCGGATTTGTTCTCTTGTCTTGTAGAGCATTGTTTAGTTCAACCATTCTTGTTCCTAGTCTGTCTACATTATCTGTCAATAGTACCCCTCCTTGTTCCTATTTAAATATATAGTATATCATTTATGTTACTTATATTTTATATTAATGATACAATTCACGTGTTAAACATATAGTATAACTAATCCTTTAATTATAGTCTAATTTAATATTATCTTAATAATGATTTACAAAAATTATTATACCATGAAACATTTCTTACCTGAAATGTAAACTTCCTTAAAAAATTCACAACTACTGTACCATACAATTATAGTATCACTAGAAGTATTATTGTTTAACCTCCATTTCAATAAATATATTCATATAATATAGAATATATATTTTAATACAGTCTATTCTAGAAGAAATTAATAAAAATAAAATATAAAAAGAGATTTTTTGGAAAATAGCATTATTCTTCTAAGGACATTACCATAGGAGGTAGATATTTGACCGATAAAAAATCTAAACTAGCATCGGGTAGTATAATCATATTATTAGGTTCAATAATCCTAAGACTAGGCGGATTTATATATCGATTTATTTTAAGTAGACTATTAACAACCACTGGATATGGTATAGTAGGATTAACCCTGCCATTTCAGAATGCACTGATAACAGCAGCTAGTGGAGGAGTACCACCTGCAATTGCAAAATATGTATCACAGTACAAAGCTGTAGACGACAAGGACATGGTACATCAAATCATCAAGACATCCATGAAATTAATGATATTCATGGCCATATTAGCAGCAGTGATAATGTACATAATATCAGAGCCGGTAGCAATAGGCATGTGGCATAAACCAGAAGCATTACTACCACTAAGATTAGTGTCAGTAATCGTACCATTCAGTGTAATAGTTGGAGCATTAAGAGGAGTATTCCAGGGCTTCTATAAGATGACACATATCTTCTACTCAAAACTTATAGAACAGATATTCACATTAGTATTTGCAATATCATTAGTTTTACTAGGATGGTACGCATCAGGAGCAGTACTTGGTACAGCACTAGGATTCTTAATGGCACTGCTAGGATCATACTACTTATATAAGAAAGATATAATTGACCCGTACCTTAATGATGAATACAGAACACTTTCAAGAAAGGAAGAATTTGAAATACTAACAACAATATTTAAATTCTCAATACCAGTAGTGATATCAGGAATAGCAGAGATATTCATCTATGATACAGGTACCTTCTTTATAGGAGTATTTCTACCAGCAGCATTTGCAGGATTATACACTAATGCTAGTGCAACAGCAAGAATACCTTTAATAATAGCAAATTCAGTATCTACATCAGTACTACCGGCATTAAGTGAAGCAGATAGTTTAAATGATAAAGAATTACTTAGGATGTACATACACCAGTCATACAGATACACAACACTAACAACACTACCAATATCAGCATTTATCATGGTCTATGCAGCTCCTATAATGTCATTATTATTCGGAAATGCCTATGCACAGGGTGCAGAAGCATTATGGATACTTGTAACAGGAATGTTCTTCTTCTCAGTATATCTTATTGCAAGTAGTATGTGTCAGGGACTTGGAAAACCGCAATTTCCAATGTATGCATTAGTAATTGGTTCAATTATTAACATTGTATTCAGCTTCATACTCACACCAAGATATGGTATAGCTGGTGCAGCATTTGCAACAACACTGGGAACATTATCATTAATGTTACTTACATCAATAGAATTAGCTAAAATATCAGGGGTACGTCCACCGCTTATGGACATATCAAAAGTTGTAATATCTACAGCTGCTATGATTGTAGTGATGTACCTAATACCAAAAACCATTCTTGGAATGATTATTGGTGGTATTATAGGTTCTATAGTATACATAGGTGTAGTACTATTACTTAAAGCTATTAAACAGGAAGATATTGTATTTATAGAACATATCGTAAACAGAACAGGACCATTGAAAAAGTATCTTGACGTATTTGTAAGATTTATCTACAGACACTCAGGATAAATGACTTTAATAAAACCAGAAAATCTACCCCTTTAATCTTTTTTTTTAAAAAAGTTACTTTTTTTTATAAAATTAGTTTAATACTAGAAATAATACTATCTTTTTTTAATATAAAATTAATTATAGTTGTTAAAAATCAGGAACAATAATTATTAAAATAAAAAAAGGTTAGGAGTGGTGTTTATAATTTAATTTTTATATCTAATGCACTAGATCCTTCTTCATATACAAATACAGGGTTAATATCTAACTCTTTTATTTCTGGGAAGTCTAATGTTAATTTAGTTACACGTTTTAATGTATCTTTAACTGAATCTATATCACTAGGTTTTTCACCACGATATCCTTTGAGTAATTTACTTATTTTAGTACTGTTTATTTGGTCATCAATTACTTCATCACTGATACCGGAACCAAGTTTGAAGCATACATCATTGATTAGGTTTACGTATACTCCACCCATACCAAATCCTATGATTGGACCAAATTGATCATCACGTAACATTCCTATTAATACTTCATGACCGTTCGGCATCATTTTCTGTACTTCTACACCATCAGGTACAACGTCAGGGTGAGCTTTCTTAGCATTAGCCATTATTTTTTCAAATGTCTGTTCTGCTTCTTCTTTTGTTGTAACGTTTACTACTACTCCACCAATATCTGTTTTGTGTAATATTTTATCGGATGCAATTTTTAGTACTACTGGGAATCCCATTTGTTCTGCAGCTTCTCCAGCTTCTTCTTTTGTTGTTGCTAGTACTATTGGTGCTGCGGATATTCCATATGCATCTGCTACTTGGTATGCTTCACTTCCTAGTAATGCATCTCTTCCTTTTGCTTTTGCATCTGCTATTATTCTTGCTGCTTTGTCTTTGTCTACATCGGTGATTTTATCTATGCATGATTCTTGATCTTCGGATCTTATTGTTTCATATCTTTCTAATGCACCAAGTGCTTTTACTGCTGTTTCTGGGAATACAAATGTAGATATATGATTGTCTCTTAGTACTTTGTTCTCTTCTACAAATGATGGTCCACCCATGTTTACAACCATTATTGGTTTATCAGATTTTTTCTTAGCCTGTACTATTGCTTCTCCTACTTCATGTGGTTTATATGATGCTGTTGGACATGCCATGATTATTACACTGTCAATGTCATCTTCAGCTAATACTATGTCTAATGTATCTTCATATCTTTGAGGAGCTGCATCTCCTAACACATCTATTGGGTTCTGTACACTTCCCTCTGATGGTATTACTTCCTGTAATTTCTCAATTGTTTCATCAGATAAATCAGCTAATTCTAAGCCTATATCTTCAATTTTATCTGCGGTGAGTACTCCCCCACCACCAGCATTTGTGATTACTGCTATTCTTTTACCTTTTGGTAGGTCTGAGTTTGAGAATGCTGATCCATAATCGAATAAGTCTTGCATTGAACGTGCCCTCATTACTCCACAGTTTTCAAATGCTGCATCGAAGGTTGAATCATTTCCTGCTAGTGCACCTGTGTGTGAGGATACTGCTCTTGCTCCTGCTGAGCTTGAACCAGATTTTAGAATTACTACAGGTTTTATTTTTGTTACTCTTTTCATTACTTCTAGGAATCTTTCCCCATCACTGATACCTTCAAGGTAACATAATATTACATCAGTGTTTTCATCATCAGCTAACTGCTCAATCACATCTATTTCAGATATATCCACTTTGTTTCCTAAACTTACTACTTTACTGAAACCAATTCCCTCGGATATACTCCAATCAAGGATTGCTACAGTCATTGCTCCACTCTGGGATACAAATGCAATGTTACCTGGTTTAGGCATCATTTGAGCAAATGAAGCGTTCATAGGTGTGTGAGTGTCTATACTTCCTAAACAGTTAGGACCTTGAACATTCATATCATACTTATTAGCAATTTCTGCCATTTCTTGTTCAAGTTTTACTCCTTCTCCGCCTACTTCTTTAAATCCTGCAGTAATTACAATAACATTTTTAATTCCTTTTTGTCCACATTCTTCTAATGCAGAATTCATAAATTTTGCAGGTATAGACATTACAGCTAAATCAACGTCTCCTGGAATATCCAAGACTGATTTGTAAGCTGGTAATCCTAGTAACTCTCCATCTGCTTTCGTGTTAATTGGATATATATCTCCTTTAAAACCACATTTTTTGAGGTTATCTGTTATTATATACCCTACTTTCTCTTCTTGACTTGATGCGCCTACTACGGCCACAGACTTTGGATTGAATAATCCAGTAAGATCTTTCATATTACTTACTCCACTTATTTAATATTTTTTTTAAACTAAAAAAATAAAAATAGAAGTAGTTAAATTTCAAAAAGTATATTCAAACTACTAGCTACTTTCTCAAAAAAATTCATTAAACATGAATTAATTGTGATATGTTTTTTATTGTTAATACTTTTTTCTTCATGATGTCATGTGTGAAAATATATATTACTTCCAAAAAACATTATTATTCATGAATTATCATTATAAATTAATTCATGTTCTAGATATTAATATTTTATTTGTACTAATTATATAAACTTGCTTATAATTTCCCAATAACATGGAAAAAAGAGATATTGAAAAAAGTTATAGAAGATTAGATAATCATTGATAAACTAATCCTATTTCTTTCTAAATCAACACTCAATACTCTAACTTCAACAATATCACCTACATTGACAATATCCATAGGATGTCTGACATACTGGTTCTCAACTAATTCAGAAATATGTACAAGGCCATCCTGATGAACACCAATATCAACAAAAGCTCCGAAGTCTACAACATTACGTACAACACCCTCTAGTATCATACCTTCCTCTAAATCCTCAATATCAAGAACATCAGTACGTAACTGTGGGGTATCAAGTTCTTCTCTAGGATCACGTCCAGGTTTTTTTAATTCATCAATAATGTCCGCTAGTGTCCATTCACCAACACCTAACTCCTCGGATATCTTCTTCATATCATCAACATTAATTGTTACTCCACCATTTTTAACATCCTCCAGATTATATCCGTAAAGAGATAATAATGATAATGCTGTATCATATGATTCTGGATGTACACATGTACTGTCTAACACATTTTTAGGCTCGTATATTCTCATGAAACCTGCACATTGCTCAAATGTCTTAGCACCAATACCAGGTACTTTCAGTAACTGATTTCTATCAACAAAGGAACCATGCTCCTCCCTGTATGCTACTATATTATTAGCAATTTTACTAGATATTCCTGCAACATGTTCCATTAGTGTGGCAGATGCTGTGTTTAAGTCAACTCCTACATTGTTCACACTTTTTTCTATTACACCATCAAGTGATTCATCCAGCTTTTTAGGGTCCATGTCATGCTGATATTGTCCTACACCAATTGATTTTGGATCAATTTTAACTAGTTCTGCTAATGGATCTTCTAATCTACGTGCTATAGATATTGCTCCACGTTCTGTTACATCATAATCCGGAAACTCCTTTCTTGCCAGGTCACTAGCAGAATATACTGATGCACCAGCCTCATTTACAATAGCATATTTAACATCGGTTCCCTTTATGATGTCGGATATTATTTGTTCAGATTCCCTTGAAGCTGTTCCATTACCTAATGCTATTAAATCAATATCATACTTATTTATTAAATCTCTTACAATAATTCTTGTTTCCTCAACCTTATTTTGTGGTTCTGTTGGATATACTACTGCTGTATCCAGTACTTTACCATATTTATCTATCACTGCTAGCTTACATCCAGTTCTGAATGCAGGGTCCCATCCAAGTACTGTATGACCTCTTATTGGTGGCTGCATTAATAACTGTTCCAGATTTTTCTTGAATACCTTGATTGATTTATCCTCTGCTACATCGGTTAGAATTGTTCTTATTTCCCTTTCAATAGCAGGTGCAATCAATCGTTTGTAGGAATCCTTAATAGCCTTTTTAATGAATGTTTCAGTATATTTATTATAATCTAATTCTTCCGGTACACTTGAATAGTTAATTAATACTTCATCCTCTAGGAAAAATTCAATATTTTTTATAGGAGCTTCTATTTTTACTCGGAGTATCTTTTCTTTTTCACCCCTATTTATTGCTAGTATCCTATGCTGTACAATATCAGATATATTCTCTGAATAATTATAGTACATCTCATACTCTGATGATTTCTCTTTGTCTTTTGGTTCAACAACAATTTTTCCTTTCTTAATTGTTATATCTCGGATAAATCTCCTGAAACTAGCCTTGTCAGATATTATATCAGCAATTATATCATTTGCTCCCTTTTTTGCATCCTCAATTGTCGGCACATCATCAGTCAGGTATTTTTCAGCTTCTTCATCTATTGGATGGTCCATCTTCTGGTCTAATATTGTTAGTGCTAATGGCTCTAATCCTTTTTCTCTAGCTTTTCCTGCACGTGTTGTCTTTTTTTGTTTGTATGGTCTATATAAATCCTCTAACTCTACTAGTGTGGTAGTATTCTCTATCTCTTTTTCAAGGTCACTGGTTAGTTTTCCCTGTTTTTCTATGTTATTTAGAATGTGTCGTTTACGTTCTTCTAACTTTTGTAGGTATTCTAGTCGTTCATTTAATTGTCTTAGTAATTCATCATCCAACCCACCTGTTGCTTCTTTCCTATATCTGGCAATGAATGGAATAGTATTATCCTCATTGATTAGGGATATTGCTGCATTTGCCTGCCATGGCTTTATATTTAATTCCCTTGCGATTGTTCTTTCTATATCTATCATAATATCACCTACAATCCTCTTTAAAGAACAAATATCTCAAAATATTTAAAATTTTATCTGAAAATAATTTATTTACAAAAAATAAGATTATTATTGAAAAAAGTAAATTTGCTATATTAACTTATATAATCAATTGTTTAATACTATTTTCGAAATAGAATAAAAATCTAATAGTTGCCACATTTCTTCTATTCTTGTGGTATAGGTTATCACTTATAATGTATTTATATCCATGATTAATTTCACATCACATGAATTGCTAAAAGAATAATGGGATTTGAGTAATACCAGAACAGTAGTAGAGCTAATTTTTATTATTATATTATAGGGGAAATGTGAATATTATTATAATAGTTTTATAAAGTTATGAAAAGAATCTGGAAAATATGTATGAAGTAGTCGTATTAACCTATTTTCCAAGTTATTAAAAAAAGAGAATGGGGAAGATGTAATAGAGAAACATGTACTACTGGTTACTAGTAGTATTATTTCCCAATTTGAATGATAACTTTCCAGTTCCACTGTCCGTAATTGATAAATCAGAGCACTGTGGATTTAACTCTTCAAGAAGAGCTCGGCCATCTGATGCAGACATGAAATGTGGTAAGTAATTAACAAGGTCTACTGTGTAAACTGTTGCTGTGACATTATCACCAGTCAAATTAAAGTTTACAAAGTAAGCTCTATGTGTAGCAGTGTTACTCTGATCAAACATGAAATTACCAAGATTATAGAATATAGGTTTACCATTATACATTTCAATACCCTGAGTTACATGAGTATGGGCACCAAGAACTGTATCTGCACCAGCATCAATTGCCTTATGTGAAATGTTTTTCTGTGAATCATTAGGTGTTCTACTATATTCATTACCATAATGCATGTATACAATTATAAAGTCAGAACCATTATTTCTAGCTTCACTAATCTGTTTAGGTGATTCATTATCATCCCATGCAGAATAACCCGGATTTGAATCTCCAGCTACTGGCATTACCTCACTACTATACTCCTGGAAATTACTACTATCCATATAGTTAAATATAGTTACCTTATGACCATTTTCTTCAATTGTAGCGGGACTTGTTGCCTCTTGTTTGTTTTCACCGGCACCTATATGCTTAATACCTGCACTATCAAAGTTCTTAATAGAATCCCTCATACCATTAACACCATAATCAAACTCATGGTTATTAGCATTAGCTGCAATAACAGTATGATTAGTTCCATTAACTAGATTAATATACTTTGGATCAGCCTTTAATGGTACATCAGGTTTTACTGCATCCCCAGAGGTTGTAAAAGGATTCTCAGTATTTACTAGTAGGATATCAGAGGGTCCTGTTACATTACTAACATACCTGTAAGGACTTTCACTAGTAGATAATACACCTGGCATTTTACGGCCAAACATAACATCCCCTGTAACCGTAACGGATAGATTACCCTTCTCTACTGATTCACATATACCTCCCATAGCATCAGCACCTGAAAATGGATGAAATACTACTAAGAGAGCTAATAGGATAACAATAAGAACTATCAATATACCTATTTTCTTTTTTAAGTTATTTGATAAAGACGATTTCGTAATTTTTATCAACTCCTTTTTAGATTATCATCATATTCTAAAATATAATCTGCTTATTCTCTAATAAATTCTATTAATAGTATTTATTAAAAGCATCTAATAATCTTTTCATGCAATTAATGGAAATTATTACTATTACAACTCCTTATAGTATTCAGAGAAATCTAATAATGGAAAATCTAATAATAAATATATGACAAAACAAGAGGGTATCACAGTTAATGATAATCAACTATTAACATTGCATAATATAAGAGAGATAATAATATATTCTAAATTTTTTTATAACGTGTTATACAAATATATAAATATACTAAAAAATAAGTTGTTAAATATTTTTTTTTAAAAATAGAATTAAATTACTTAAATATTCATTAATTTTAACATAATTATAATTTTTTGGAGGATGCAGTAGCTTGGATATTGAGGAAACAATATATAAATATGCACTAACAAACGCAGTAGAACATGGAAATAAATGCCAGACAGGATCTGTCATAGGAATGGTTATGTCAAAACATCCTGAGATGAGAAAAGACCCAAAAACAGTTTCACAATTAGCAGGAAAACTGAGTGCTAAAGTAAATGGTCTAAGTCCAGAGGAACAACAATCAGAACTAGAAAAATATGGTGGATTAGAAGAACATAAAAGAACACAGGAAAAACCTAAAGGACTACCAGAACTAGAAAATGCAGAAAAAGGAAAAGTAACACTTCGTTTTGCACCAAACCCATCAGGACCATTACACATAGGACATGCACGTGCAGCATTATTAAACATGCTATACCAGAAGAAATATGACGGAAAACTCATACTAAGAATTGAAGACACTGACCCAAAAAGAGTAGAGCCTGATGCATACACAGCAATACCAGAAGATGTAGAATGGCTAGGAATCAAACCAGATGAAGTATACATACAGAGTGATAGACTAGAAATCTACTATGAATATGCAAGAAAAGCAATAGAAATAGGAGCAGCATATATGTGTACCTGTGATGCTGGTGAATTCAAGAAGCTCAAAGACAACTGTCAACCATGCCCATGTAGAAGTCATACAATAGAAGAAAACATGGAATTATGGGATAAATTCGAGGACATGGAAGAAGGAGAAGCTGTACTACGCGTAAAAACTGATATAAAACACAAAAATCCAGCTATCCGTGACTGGGTTGCAATGAGAATAGTAGATCAAGAACACCCAAGACTAGGAAACAAGTACAGAATATATCCAATGATGAACTTCTCAGTAACAGTAGATGACCATCTGATGGGAATGACACACGTACTAAGAGGAAAAGACCACCTAGCAAACAGTGAAAAACAA
Organism: Candidatus Methanosphaera massiliense; assembly: GCF_028890305.1. Classification (NCBI taxonomy): domain Archaea; kingdom Methanobacteriati; phylum Methanobacteriota; class Methanobacteria; order Methanobacteriales; family Methanobacteriaceae; genus Methanosphaera; species Candidatus Methanosphaera massiliense. The sequence goes on along the minus strand of NZ_JARBXM010000001.1, from coordinate 1,137,905 downwards.
TCCTACCTTTACAAACACTTCGGATGGAAAATACCAGAATTCATCCATTATGGAAGATTAAAAATGGATGATGTACTACTAAGCACATCCAAGGCACGTGAAGGAATAGCTAATGGTAAATACACTGGATGGGATGATCCTAGACTTGGAACAATAAGAGCAATAGCAAGACGTGGAATTAAAAAAGAAGCATTATACGAATTAATCGAAGAAATAGGAACAAAACAGGCTGATGCAACAATAAGTTGGAAGAAAATCTATGGATTAAACCGTAAAATCATAGAAGAAAACACTAACAGGTACTTCTTCATACCAAACCCAGTAAAAGTAGATGTCAAGGATTTACCAGAAGATAAACAATCAATGAGTGTAACAAGAGAATTACATTATAACAAGCCAGAGAAAGGATTAAGAAATCTTAACTTCAATGGATCAGCTTACATACCAAAAGATGATTATGAAAAAGCATTAGATAAAAAACCATTAAGATTAATGGATTTAATCAACATTGATGTTACTAGTAGTGATGTAACATATGATAGTGAATCACTAGAAGAAGCACAAAGTAAACATGCAAGTATCATCCAATGGGTACCTGTAGAAGATTCAATTAAAGCAAAAGTAGTAATGCCGGATAATACCATTGTAGATGGATTTATCGAAAAAGACAGTTCTGATGTTAAAGTTGATGATATAGTACAATTAGAAAGATTCGGATTTGCACGTGTAGATGAAGTAGAAGATGATGAAATAACATTCTATTATACACATAACTAAAATAATAAAAATTTTTAATGGTGATAAATATGACAGCAAATGTAAATGAATATTATAGTTTAATACAAAATAATTACTTATTTGTAGAAATAGCAAGAAGAGTAGATGAATACCAGAAAGAAAATCCAGATGTTGATTTAATAAAAATGGGTATTGGTGATGTAACAAGACCATTAGCTAAATCAGTAGTAAAAGCATTTAAAGAAGCTGTGGATGAACTAGGACAACCTGAGACATTCAGAGGATACGGACCAGAACAGGGATATGATTTTCTGATAAATGAAATTATTGAACATGATTACAAACCATTAGGCGTTGAACTTAAAAACTCTGAAGTATTCATAAGTGATGGAGCAAAATGTGATACTGGTAACTTCCAGGAATTATTCTCTAAAGATAATAAAATAGCAGTGACAGACCCTGTTTATCCTGTATACGTGGATAGTAATGTTATGGCAGGACGTAGTGGTAAAATGGGTGATGATGGATTCTATGAAAATATCACATATCTTCCAGCAACTGCTGAAAATAACTTTGTTCCTAGCCTTCCAGAGGAAGAAGTTGATATAATATACTTATGTTATCCTAATAATCCTACTGGTACAACTCTTACTAAAAGTCAACTAAAAGAATGGGTGGATTATGCACATGAACATGATGCATTAATATTATTTGATGCAGCTTATGAATCATTTATCAAAACTCCTAATGTACCACACAGTATCTATGAGGTAGAAGGAGCAAGAGATGTTGCAGTAGAATTCAGAAGTTATTCAAAAGTAGCAGGATTTACTGGTACACGTTGTGCTTACTGTGTTGTTCCAGAGGAAGTATATCTTAAAGATTCTAAAGGTAATGACGTACAATTAAATCCATTATGGAATAGAAGACAATCTACTAAATTCAATGGAGTATCCTATCCAGTTCAACGTGCAGCTCAGGCAATTTATACTAGTGAAGGTAAAAAAGAGATTCAGGAAAATCTGGATTATTATTCTAAAAATGCTGGGGTTATTCGTGAAAGTCTTGAAAAAATAGGTTTAGATGTTTATGGTGGTGTAGATTCTCCATATATCTGGTTTAAAACTCCTAATGATATTGATTCCTGGAGTTTCTTTGATATTTTATTAAAAGAGGCTCATGTTGTAAGTACTCCAGGTGCTGGATTTGGTCCTAGTGGTGAAGGTTACATTAGATTAACAGCATTTAATACTTATGAAAATACTATTGAAGCTATGAACAGAATTTCTAAATTAGAATTCTAATAATTTTATTTTTTATTAGAAAATAGTGGAAATACCACATTTGTCTACGTTAATTAAGTAGATTTAAGAAATACTTAAATAAAACTATCAACAAATTAATTTTAAAGGAGATGTTAAAAAATGACAGAAATACCAAAAGCACCAGTAACTAGAATTGTTAAAAACGCAGGTGCAGAAAGAATAAGTAAAGACGCAGAAGAAAAAATCGTTGAAGCTGTAGAAGCATACACAGAAAAACTAGCAAGTGCTGTTATTGATTTAGCAAAACATGCAGATCGTAAAACAATACAAGCAGAAGACGTAGAATTAGCTTTAAAACACTTCTACTAATTCTCTTCTTTACAATAACCTTCTTTTACATGAATATTTTTTACTTAAATACTAATTTTCACATAATAATTCAAAAAAAAGATTAAAAGATAGGAGAAGAAAATAATTTAATAATTATTTGATGCAAGATTATCTTGAAGTACCTGTATAATATTTCTAGCTACTTCTGGTGTCATAACTACTTGTGTGTTACATTCCTGTATCATTTCAACATTACCAAAATCATCACTTGAAAGTTTTTCCTCAATAAATGCTAATCTTATTTGATCTTTTGAGCCTACACATACAGCTCCATTTACTGATTTTGTTTCACTATCTTTGAATACTATTTTTGGCATTTGTCCATTATTTAAATCATTATTTAAATTATCCATAATTAATCATTCTCCTAGTCTTATCATTATTATTAAAATAGCTGTTTATTGATACTTTATTCTCTGTTTCTGGTGTGAATACTGCTTTATTAATATTAGTAACTTGTCCAGGAATTGGTGGTTCTATTATTATATTCTTATTTTCTTCAATCCGTTCTAGTTCATCATCAATATCTACTTCATAATCTATACTATCCATGAAGTTATCTAATTCTTCATCAGTTAATTCTCTTCCTTTCTGTTCTTTAGTCTGTTCTAAGTAATCATTCATCATTATTTCAGCTAATGTTATTTGTGTATTTATCAATGTTTTAACTAATCTTGATTCGAGATTTACTTTATATGTTGTTTTATCTTTTATAAGTATTTTAAGGTCTTCCAAATTATCTATAAATGAATCCAGAGTTACCCGTGATATTTTTGCTCCATATGCTATTTCTTTTTTTGTGTATTCTCTTTTAGGATTGATAAGTATGTAATTTATTACTTTTACCTGTGGATATTTTCCAAATATTTTATCATACATACACAATTCACCTATGTTTATTTTTTAAACATATAATCAATATTTATGTACAAATATTATACATATAGTTATATATGTTATACACTATATTTATATTATATGAAAAGCAATCCTGATTTAGAAAAAGACATACTATCCACACTATTTAAACATGGATGTATAGGTAAACATCATACACCTATTATTAATATATGTAAAAATCTAAATCAATACTCATGCAAGGAAATAAAGAAAGGCATTAAATCACTACGTAAACAAAAATATATAAACATCTACAAAACATATCACGGCGTAGACATAAGACTAGTACCCTCAAAATTACAGGAAATCAAAGAAATTATAGAATTTAAGGATTAATAGTCTATTTTTTAATTAAAGATAATAATGTTTTTTTTAATTTATGAAAAGATATGAATTCCAACATTTTAAATATATTCCTCATTGTACATTGTTATTAGAAGTTCTCATACTCCACCAATTAATTTAATTATTTTATAGAGAATATTAATCTAATATATTTACATACAAATATGTTTCTAGGTATAAATTAACTTTTTTTGAATAATATAACATAACATAGTATATAATGATTAATTATGATAAAGAAATAAGCTTTTAATAATAAATATACATAATCAAGCAGGATATCGTGAAAACTATAATATAAATAGGGCTTTGTAGAAAACATATAATTTTATAATAAAAATCTTTATGAAAACATTATCAGATCTTTTAAAATTAAATTATAATAGAAAATAGATAATTAAATAAAAAAATTACACTTGAAATTAATCTAAATTATAAAATCAAAGAATAATAATAAGTTTAAAAGTAATACAATAAGAATAAGTATTTATTTAAAGAGTAGAATAGATATAAATATGCTAAACGAAAATATCTATTCTACAAATAAGTATTTGAATTCTAAACAACTTAAACTTTTCGATTTTGGAATTCAAAGACAAAATAATAATTATTTATCAGAAATATCCAAAAATGAAAAAATAAATTTAACACACAATATGATGTTAGATTTCGTATTAACAGCATATAATTATGCTAAATTAACTTTTAACAAATATTCATCACACTATTCAAAGAAAAAATACACACAACCACAATTATTTGCAATAATAGCTTATAAAATATACAATAAATACGATTACAGAACAACAATTGATAATCTAAACGTATCAACTAAATTACAGAAAGCTTTAAGACTAAAAACGATACCACATCACACAACAATTCAGAAATTCTTCAAAAGAATAGAAACAAAACAAATAAACAATATTAACAGACTATTATTACAATATTTCCCTGTGAAAGAGTGTTATTTCAGTTTAGATGGAACAGGATACACTAATTCCTATTCAGACATCTATTACAACAATAGAACAAATAAAACAAGACGACAATACATAAAAAACCATATCACAATCGATTCAAAATATATGTTAATAAGACATTACAATGCTTTAAAAGGACCAAAATTCGATACAGTATTTGCAATAAGTGCAATTAGAGCAATAAAGAAGTACAAACCACGGTATATATTAGCAGATAGAGCATATGACTCAGAAATAATTAAAAAAACAATAGTAGAAGAAACAACAGCATTACCACAAATACCTGTGAAAACTAGACAAAAATCAGGAAAATATAGGAGTAAATGTAGAACTATCTTCTTAAAACCAGTATATAACTTCAGAAATCAAGTAGAATGTGTGAATAGTATTCAAAAAAGAAGATTTAATGGAATAAACAATAGTAGATCTACGAAATTACAAATAAAAGAAACAAAATTAAAAAATGTGTTTTATAATATTTATAGATCTATTCAAATTTTGCAAAAATAGGATTTCTACAAAGCCATAAATAGAATTAATTACTATATACTATATGTAGACTTATCATAAAAAACATGATAAGCTATTAAAGTTTAAATTACGGTAATTTAAACAATAATTAATTTTTTTTATTTGAATTAATTATAATAACTCTTAACTTTATTTATAAAAAATAATTAATACGTGATTATAAAACAAAATATAAAAATAGGTGAAAACATGTTTTTAGATGCTTATTTACCATTTATATGGTTAATTATCTTTGGTAACATAGAAAACTTAATTTTAGCTTCACAAGGAGTAGTAAAAGGCGCAAATCCATTAAAACTAGGAATTGTAAGTATCATATGTGTAATAATTTGGTTAGTTATAGGTACTATAGGAACTTCAATATTCATTGATTATGCAAATATAATTGATTTCATTGGTGGACTTGCAATATTCATATTAGGTCTTCAATCAATGATTGAAGCAATTAGATATAACAAAGATCCAGAATTAGAATAAGGGTGATATAATGTCTTTTATCGATGATTATAAAGAGTTTTGGGGATTACTAATATTTGGTAACATAGAAAACTTAGTTCTTGCATGTCAAGGAACAGTAGCACACGTAAATCCATTTATATTAGGTGGCTTAAGTTTAATAGTTGTAATAATATGGTTATTACTAGGAACATATGGAACAAAGATTGCTATTAAATATTCAAGAGCTATTGAATTTATAGGTGGTCTTGTAATATTTATATTAGGTATTCAATCCATGTTAGAAGCACTTGGAATATAGATACAATAAAAAATAAAATAATATTTTAAAATAGTTATGTTGACCTAGTTGTATAAAATTTGTATATTTATTTTCTTTACGACAGTTTTATACTATCATAAGAAGTATTACAATATCAACTCCATGATCTACATGACTTTCTTTTTAAACTTTTTAATTATAAACTACTATTTTTAAATTAAATAAATGAATAATAAAATACTGCATTTAATTAGATAAATTGTTATTATTCTCTCAATTATTCAGTTATTATCTAATTATAACTATTCATATCATACTATAGAATAGAATTAACTAATTTTTCAATAAAAAACATGGAAATTAATAATACAGATTTAACAAAGTCTAGGCTTACACTATATAACTATGATAAAATAATAGAATTTTCAGTTACTATCTGAATCTAAAAAAAAAATAAGAAGCAGACTTAACTCACTATTTTTGTACTATTTATTGAGTTGTTGTTAGTTAATCCATTTATTAATAAAATTATTCAAAAAAAAGAAAAGAAGGCGTTTAATATGTTTTATCTGAATTTTTCATCAAAATTCTTTTTATTTTCTTTAAGATTAATTTTGAATTCATCGTAGTGTTTTTGGTAGTCTTCCTCTGTTACTTGTCCTTGTGAGTATTTTATTGTATCATAGATTATGTATGCGAAGTTGTTCATTATTACACTTATGAATTCTAGGTATTCTAGTAGTATTGTAAGGTTATATGTTCCATGGGTATTGTCTTTTATATTGTCCATTGATTCTAGTAGTTTATCTAATAGTTTTAGTACCATGAATTTTATTTCTGAGAAGTCATTGGATAATTTATCTCGTATATAGTCATTACTGTTTACAAATGAAAATATTATGGGAAATGTTATGTCTTTTGAGAATTTGATGAATTCTTTTATTGCTACATGTAGCTTGTTAAATTTTTGTTCATCTAAATTTCCTTCTTTTATTCCTTCTATGATTCTATCTATTATTTTATTGAATTTGTTTAGTAATTCATTTACTGAATTCGCATATGTGTTGGTTTGATTGACCATTGTTACATCCTACAATTATTTGTTATATTATATTATATTATATTATTTGTATCATTGTATTAGTAAAAATGGGTAGTTTTAGTAAAAAAAAGAATAAGTTATGGAGGTTATGTATTTACTTTTTTTATTGTCTTAGTATATTTTGATATTGTGGATATTTATCTGTGAATTCCTCAATATCTTCTAGTAGATAGTTGAAGTAGCTGTCTACGCTTTTTTCAAGTGCTTCTTTACGGAAGATTTTTTGTTTTAGTCTGTGCCTTGCTAGTTCTGATTTTGTTTTATCATCATCTATTGTCGGCATTATTAATTTGTATTTTGCGTTTATTCCATCTTTTGTGTAGTATGTTAGATCGTTTAGTAAATCTGGTAATACTTCACCTTCATTTGTTATAAATTTATACATTGATTCAAAAGTCTTTGTAAAATATATTAGATCTAGTTTTGGATTAAATATATTGTTATAGTGACTTTCTACTTTTTTTATTGAATCTATATCCCAATCAATCATATTTAAACCTACTTAAATTTATGATTGTGTAATATTATAATAAAATTATATATATAGTTTTCGAAAATATTTAAATAGATGATTAATTATACTTAATTTGATTTATTTTATAAAATTAGTGTAGTTTAATGCTTTAAAAATAGTATTTTTTCTTGTTTTGTATAATATGGAAGTAGAATTACTGAAAGCTCTTTTTTTGGATAATTTATGTTTTAGAGGTAATATTCCGTATTTTTATTTTTATCTTTCAGTAATTAATATATCTTCCATTTTGTCTTTTGTCCTAACTTGGGACACTTGCCCGAATGACTCGACATTTTAAGGCCTCCATTATGCTTTCAAAGATATTTTTAATTATTTTATTGTAATTTTGTTATATTCAATACATACCTTATATGAATATATCAATATATATTCATATAATAATATTATGTATTCCTTCTATATAAATGTATCGAATATCATAAACTCTTACCCAACAAGTAAGCCAGCTTTGGATAATCAGAATTCTCAATATCCATTCTAACATAACAGCCAGTAACTATAATTCTACCAACATCCTCAAAACCAAGATACTTCACAAGAGTATTATAATAAACCTCCAATGTAGTCATTGTCCAGTCATTAGCATCAGCACTAGTAGCCATTAAAATAGATTTATTCTCATTATTCATAATCCTATGATTATTAGCATGAAAACGGTCAATAACCAATTAACTGTGCATCAACCCCAAAGTAATACAAGGGAGTAACAAAAACTATAAGATCAGCCCTAAGTAGATGAGGTTAACTTATCCATACTATCTCTTTTAACACATTTACTATTAGTTATACAAGTATCACAGCCTTCACATGGACCAACATCCTCAAAAGCAGCATCAAACCTATAAACAATAACTGTTATATTCATAAAAAAAAAACACTCCTATATTATTTAATTAATTTTGTAAAACATCAATCTTATCCCACATGATAAGTCCATCCTCATCAACATACTCCTCATCACAATGAACCTTATCAACACGCCCAAAGAATACTGTATGAGTACCTGGCGTTACAGATTCAATAACAGTACATTCAAAGTTCACAGGACAATCAACAAGTAATGGAGCATCAACTACGTCACCATCAACAGTTGGAATATTCTCTAGTTTATCAATATCTCTACCAGATGTACCTCCAAAGTAATTCATAGTATCCCTATAATCTTCTCTTGCAATATTAACAACAAACTCTCCACTTTCAGTTATAATACTATGAGAGTATCTTATGTCAATTATTGCTATCATGATTATTCTTGGCTCAAAACTTACATTAGCAGCAAAGCCTATAGGTAATGCATTATCTTTACCCTTCTTATCTCTACATGATACTATTACACATGGTTCTGGTTGAATATAATTACTAGTATCTACCTCAATCTTCATTATAATCACATCTCATTATAGTTTTATCTATTCTTGTATAGTTCTACTCCTCTTTTTAATCTATCTAGTCCATCAAGTAAAATCTTTCGTGGACAAGCAATATTTATCCTTACAAATTGTTCTCCAACTTTTCCAAACTGTACTCCCGGTGATAATAGTAGGCCAGTTTTCTTGTTCAGAAAATCACAGAAATCCTCCCCATGTATACCTAATCTACTGCAATCTATCCATAATAGATAAGTTGCATCTGATGGTACTAATTCAATCTCAGGTATATTATTTTTTAAGTAATCTTTCAGTAATTGCTTGTTATCATAGAGGTATTGCCTTAATTGATTAAGCCATTCATCCCCTTTAGTATATGCTGCTATAGTACCCTTTATTGCAAAGATATTAGGGTCATTTATACAGTCCACATCAATAACCTTGAATATCTTTTCTCTTAGATTAATATTTGGTATACATACTGCTGCTGTTTTTAATCCGGCTATGTTAAAAGTCTTTGTGGGAGCTATTATCATAATAGTATTATCACGACATTCCTCGGATATATTTATAAATGGATTATATTTTCTTCCAGGGTCAGTTAAATCTCCATGTATTTCATCAGCTACTACTACAACATCATGTTTCCTACATAATTGTCCTATTCTTTCTAGTTCCTCTTTTGACCATATTTTTCCTATAGGATTATGGGGATTACATAGTAACATTAACTTCACATCATCCCTTGCTATTTTTTCTTCTAAGTCATCAAAGTCTATTGAATACTGTTTATCCTTGTATATTAGCTTATTTTCTATTACTTCTCTTTCATTATCATCTATTATATAGAAGAACACGTGATATACAGGTGTTTGTATCAGTACTTTATCACCTTTACTTGTTAGTTTTCTGATAACTGTTGATATTGCTGGTATTACTCCAGTTGTATATTTTAGCCAATCCTTTTCTAGTTTAGTGTCATACTGTTTCCACCAGTCAATGTATACTTCATACCATTTATCCTGTATCATGGTATATCCATATACTCCCATTTCTGTCATATCTATTATTGCTTTTGTTATCTCAGGGGCTGCTTTAAAGTCCATATCTGCTACCCACATTGGTAACTCTGTGTCAAAGTAGTCCCATTTTACTGAGCTTGTATTTTTACGGTCTAGTATAGTATCAAAATCATAATTCATTTTAGTTTATATTCTCCTGTTCTTGTCTGTTAAATCTATATATTATTTGTTATTAATTACATTATTCCAATTCATTTATTATGTTAACAGTAATATTACAAAAGCAATAAATATAGAAATTATGATGGATGATAAAATCAAAGTATCAGTAATTATACCAGTATATAATGCTGAGAAATTTCTAGGAGAATGCCTGGATAGTGTACTGAATCAGACATTGCCTGATATAGAGGTAATATGTGTTAATGATGGATCCACTGATAACTCATTGAAGTTATTACAGGAATATGCAGGTAAGGATAATCGTGTGATAGTATTAAATGAGAAAAACTGTGGTGCTGGAATATCAAGAAAAAAAGGACTTGATATAACTAGGGGTGAATACGTAGCCTTTGTTGATGCTGATGACATATTAGATAAGAATTACTGTGAATTATCTTATGGGAATGCTTCCCATAATCATGCAGATATGACCTTTTTCAGAGTAAAATACTTTACAACAGATAAGTCTAGAATAACATATCCTGGTAAATTCAACCTAAAAACAGAAATACCTGACAATACAAATTATGATAACTATACCTTCACATGGAATACAATACCATCACTAGTATTCAATAGGTTCGTCAATATATGGTCAAGGATATACAGAAGACAATTCCTGCTTGATAATAACTTCTACTTTCCAGAAAAATTATCATTTAATGATGTACCACTACACGTAGAATCAGTACTCACAGCTAATAGAATATCCTTTGTAGATGAAGTATTATATAGTTACAGGTTAGATAATCCATACTCCATAACCGAAAAATCACATACAAATAGGAAGATATTTGATTTTTTTAAGATAATAGAACATGAACAACACTACTTGGAAGATCATGGTCTTGACCAAATACTGAAAAATGAATTCACACAGATGAAAATAGACCATCTCACATATCATTTATCAACCATAAACAAGAATGAAACACGAATTGGTGATGAATTTCATAGCAGAGTTAAACAGGAATTCCAGTCAATGAATCTAACTGAAAAAGAATTCAAGTTACTGCCTCATCAATTTGCAGCTAATTACTTAGCAGTTATGAATTCAAAATTCTTTGAGGATTATTTTAATAAACAGGAACACTATAATAATTGTGATGTTGAATATGAATTTAAAAAACTAGAAGAATCGAAGAGTACCCTGTTTAAAGTTAAGAATAAACTAAAATCAATACTAAAATAATCTAAAATAAGTGGAGGTGAATTGGTATTAATTCTATGATAATTTAATCATAGAATTTACCGAGGAATGATTTCAATCTCTCGTTTTCTGTGGAGAATACCTCTTCTGGTGTTCCCTCTTCCACGATGTATCCATCATCCATGAATATAACCTTATCAGCTACTTTTTTTGCAAAGCTCATTTCATGGGTTACAATAACCATTGTCATATTATCTGCTGCTAGGTTTCTGATTACATTTAATATTTCACCGGTGAGTTCTGGGTCTAATGCTGATGTTGGCTCATCAAAAAAGAGTATATCCGGATTCATTGCAAGTGCTCTTGCAATTGATACTCTCTGTTGTTGACCACCAGATAATTCACAGGGATATGCTTCTTCCTTGTCCTCTAAGCCCATCTTCTTTAGTAATTCACGAGCTTCTTTATATACTTCGTCTTTATTTCTTTTCTGAACACGGATTGGTGCATTTGTAATGTTTTTCATAACAGTATGATGTGGGAATAGATTGAAATCCTGGAATACTAATCCAAATCTACCTTCAAATATTATTTCCCCACTATCTTCCTGTTCAAGGTCTGTTAGACATCTTAGAAGTGTTGATTTACCAGAACCTGATGGTCCTATAATTGCTAGTACTTCCCCTTTATCAACACTAAGAGAAATATCTTTCAATACTTCATTATCATCAAAACTCTTTCTAAGATTCTTTATTTCTAATAGTTTCATGATACTTCCTCATATATTCTGTCTTTTGTCTAATCGTAATAATCTAATTTTTTCTCTATATATTCCATTACTGCTGCAACTATTATGTTGAATACGTAGTAGAATACACCGGCTGCAAATAGGGACATTATTGATGCTTCTGATGCTGCTATTTCCTTTGCTACTGTGAACATTTCTGGTACTGCTATTACAAATGATAATGATGTATCTTTTACTAGTGTTATTACTTCATTTGTTATTGCTGGTAATACTGCCTTGAATACTTGTGGTAGTATGATTATGAAGAATGTTTCATATTTACTGTATCCTAGTATTTGTGCTGCCTCGTATTGTCCTTTTGGAATTGATTCTATTCCACCACGATATATCTCTGCAAAGTATGCAGCATAGTTTAATACGAATGCTATGATAACTGATACTATCCTGAAATCACTTGATACCTGTAATCCAAATAAATAGTATGGTCCAAAGAATACTACTATTAACTGTAGCATTAATGGTGTTCCCCTCATAATTGAGATGTATATTCTCATAAGCCATTGTAGTGGAGCGAATTTACTCATTCTACCCCATGCTATTACTAATCCTAATGGTAGTGAGAATAATAGTGTGAGTAGAAATATTTCAATAGAAGTGAGCATTCCCCATGCTAGCTCACTTAGTATTATGCTTAATAACATGTTTTATTCACCTATTGTTGTGTTATTTGTTGTATTATTTTTACCTAAACTAACAGATTCAGGAACACCATAGTCCTCATATTTACTTGCAATTTTATCTATGGTACCATCAGCTGCCATTTCATCTAGAGTTTTCTGTACTTTATCTCTTAGTTGTGTGTTACCTTTTTTAAATCCAATTCCATATTGCTCGGAGGATATTTGTTCATCTAATATTTTATAATCCCCTGAATTCTTTTTATTATGAATTTGGTATTTTGCAACTCCCATATCCATTGCTATAGCATCTGCTGCACCACAGTCTAAGTCCATGAATGCTGTGTTGTAATCTGTAACTTGTACTAGATCTTTAAAAGTACTTGTTAATGTTTCATTATCTTCTAACGCATATAATGCTGATGAATCTTCTTGTGTTTCTACATTTTTATTTTTTAGGTCTGCTAAGCTACTGATATTTGATGTTTTTTTAACTACAATTACCTGTTTATTATCAACGTATGGTTTTGACCATGTGTAATCGTCTTCTCTACCGTTGATTGTGAAACCATTCCATATACAATCAATAGTACCTGAATTTAATTCACTGTCTTTACTGTTCCAATCAATAGGTTGTTTGACGAGTGTCCAGTTATTCCTGTTACATACTTCTTGGGCAAGATCTAAGTCAAATCCTATGTATTCTCCATTATCATCTTTGTAACCATAAGGAGGAAAATTTGGATCAAATCCAAGAACTAATACATTCTCATCATTAGAAACAGATGTTGTATAATCATTATCAGTAAACACTCCTGAAAATGCTACACATAGTATTATTACAACTAGTATAACAAGTGCCAGGATTGCCATGAATTTCTTATCCATAAAAAATCTCCATGTTTCCAATTGTTTATTCAAATACCCCTAATATATTTCATTAAAGAATAAAAAAAATTAAGTGTATAAATAAATGTTTGTAATCTAAGATATTTTAAATTAATTAATAAAAATAGAATAATATGATAAATAATTAAACAAACTAAGTATAAAATGTGAAAAATAGGCTTATTTATTCTATCAAGATGCGTGTTATATTATTAGAATAATAATTTCTTGATAACTTATTTATATTAATTAAAAGATATAATTCTATATATAAATTAGTGATTAAAATGACTTCAATTGATTATGATTTCGAGAATCCCGATTCAATTCCAATAAATATTTGTATGACTATTATTCTTAAGAGTCAAGAGAAGTTTTATCATGAAAAATTAAGAGATGTTGATGTTACTCCTGCAGAATTACCTGTTCTTATACAATTATATACACATCCTGGATGTACTCAACGTTCAATTGTTAAATCTTCATATATAACAGAATCTAATGTTGCTAAACTTCTGAAACGTCTTGAGAAAAAGAATATTGTAGAAAGAAAGGTTGATCCAAATAAAAAGAATAGAAATCTTGTCTTTTTAACTGAATATGGTTCTGAGATTACAGGTAATCTATTAGACATAAGTAGCAATTGGGAAGAAGATATTACGGAAGATCTTTCAGAAGAAACTTTAAAAATATTTAAACAATTATTATTTGATTTATGTCTTAAATCAGCGGAATATCTTCAAAATTCTTAGTATTATACTTTTTTTATTATTTTATCATTATTTTATTAAGAGTATTTCATTTTATCGTGTTTAAATTACTTGTTTTAGTATTTTTTTACAGTTACATTTATATAGTCATTATGTTATAAGTAATAATTAGAACTACTTGAATATTCAAGTAGATTGTATAGGTGATTTAAAATGAAAGTAATAGGAATAAACACAAGTCCACGTGACGGAAGTAACAACAAAATAGCAATACAAACAGCACTTGATGCAGCAGCAGCAAAAGGAGCAGAAACAGAAATATTCGACACATGCAAAATGAACATAACAGGATGTCAAGGAGACAATTACTGCAAAGCACATGAAGGAAAATGTGCAATCGACGACGACATGACAAAAATATACTCAGCAATCGAAGAAGCAGATGCAATAATCTTTGGTTCTCCAATATACTTTGGAAACATTACAGGACAAGGAAAATTAGTATTAGACAGATTATACTCATATTTCATGTCTGAAAAACACCAAAAATTATTCTCAAACAAAAAAGTATCAATAATCGGTACTAACGGAGTAGCTCCAAAAGAAGCATGTATTCCAGCATTAAACGCTGTACTTGAAGCATTTGGAATGCTTGGTTTCCAAAAAGGAGATGTTATTGACCTACCTGATAACAACGACCTAAAAGCAATTGAAGGTAAAGAAGATCAACTAACAGAAGCAAAAACATTAGGAGAAAACTTAATATAAACAAACCGTTTATATCTCTCTAAGTTTAATTTAACCTCCATCCTTTTTATCTTTTTTCATATTAACATACTTTGAACATTATCCTCCGCACTACTTTCCAAGAAGAAATTTCAATAATAATTTTTAGATAAAAACAATATTTTTAATTATTCATAACTTAACATAAAATTAACAAAATAAAGCATTATTTCAAAAATAATTCCCTAATTTAATATATAATAACTCACAATCCATAAATGATTAGAAGTATTCACACATTACCAAAAAAGTTTATCAAATAAAAAAAAACATTATTATTTAATAGATGGAATATTTAATTTATGAGTGATAATATATTTTTAAAAACATTGTGAAAATTTATATATATAATTAAAATTAGAAGTTATGAAAAAATAGATTTTATAGAATGTGCTGTATTATTTTTAATGTTGTTGTTCTTTATTGTTGTTGTGTTGTGTTTAGTATCAATTGCTGATCCACTTGTTTCTGTGTTACTTGTTATGTTGTTTCCTGTGATTGTGTTGTTTATTCTCATATTTTTATGGTTATGTTTTCTGATTCTAGTGTAAATGGGGTATATTAGTAAAGGTTGCATTCTATCCATTTAAATATAATGTTTATATTAATAATTATATTATTTAAGTTTGTGAAGTTCATTGGAAGTTTATTTGTGTTTCAGGATCAATAAGTTTATATCCTATACTCGTATTTATATAATTGTTATTTGTTATATAGTAGTGTTATTTGAATCAATTAAGATTGTTTCTTTAGGTAAAGTATTATTAATAAATGTATTATTAATTACAGTAATATTATAAGAACCTATTTGATTTTGATAACTCTAGTATGGTTTAGGTATATTGTTCCTGCTTCATTATTTGCATAATTATTTATGAAAGTGTTATTGAATATTGTTATAGTTTTATTAATGTTCAAAGAATACTGAAAGGATACAGTACAAAAAGAACTCCTCCAAAACCATTACCTAAATGATTCTTATACATATTTGAATAGCATATTTTGAACCATTTACGCTATTATTCATGAAAGTACAGCCTTTTATTATAGTATTTCTATCTTCGACAATTGCTCCTCCTGTTGCTATTTCATAATAACTGATTGCGTTAATAGCATAATTATTATTATGAAATAATGAATTTTTAATATAACTCTCAGAATTCTTATCAATGAATATAGCTCCTCATTGAGAACCGTCATTTCCATATGAAGAATTAGCTTTAACATAATTGTTTATAAAAATACTATTATCTACAGTTAATTACCACGGAAATAGATTTCTATAACTCCTCCACATAGCCCCTCATCACCATTATAACTAGTTCATTGGTAATATTTAATATTATTTATGAAAGTAGTGTTTATTAATGTAATATTTACTTCTGTTAATGCACCATATGAATTGTTTTCAAAAAGACAATTATTTACATTTAACTTGGAATGAATTTGCATTTATATTACCAGAATAATAATATTCATTTAATCCAATACAACATGAAATAGTATTATTTATGAAAGTACAATTATTCATGTTTTTGATTATACCCATATTAAATGTTGTATTATTTAAAAACAATGAAGAATTAACTTTATTAGTTATACATAGACTTCATAATTAGAAAGTGTTTTGTTAATATTCTCAAATGAACAAGCAATATGTAAATTATCCTCATTTGTATTAAAGATTACTATATTAATGTTAAAGTTCTATTATTAATTATCTCATGATTAAATGTAATATTTTTAAAAGTATAATTACCATTTAAAGAAATCATATAAACAGTTATTCTATCTGAAGTATTAATATTAATCAAGCCGTTACAATCATTATTTATAAATGTATTTTCTGTAAAGATAGTATTATCATCAATAGTTAAATTATTATGATTATTTATTCTTTTATTGACTGTAAAATTTTTCAAAGTCAAATTACCCTGATTTGACAGGTCGTTGAGTGTAAAATTTATCAATATTAAGTTACCAAAATTAGCCGTGAGTTTTGTTAGAGTTTTATTTTTGAAGGTATAATTACCGAGCATATTGTAATATTTGATAAATTCTATCTGTACCATTAATATAAACAGTAGACTTTTCACCTTTATTAAGCATGCATTAATACCTAAAATAGTGTTATCTAAAGTGAGGTTTACGTAATTATACATATATCGATAAATATAAGGGGTAATCAAAAAGGTGAACAGTAAATATCACAGTACTATTCTTACTTCCTCTTATGTTTAATGCATTATTCGTTATTATTTGATCGTTTCCTTCTATAACTATATTTTTTATATGAACCTTGTAAAATTAAATTATTATTTTAAAGAATATTTTCCTTCATTTAATCGTATAATATACTTAGATTCATTTGTATTACTGTTTATTTTATTTAATGTTGTAGATAATTCTGTGAAATGGTTTACATTCTTTTCTATTGTTGATGTTTTTATTGTTTTATTATTATTCGATTTAATTGCTTTAAGTTTATTTATTTTTTGGCATTTGTTTTGTATTATTTTCTGTATGATGAGTTATGTTGTCTTATATTGTTTGATAATTATTTGCTATAATTTAATGTTTGTGTATCTTCTGTTATTGTGTTATTTGCTGTATTGATTGAAGTGATACTTATTATTAGTATGAATAATATTGTTAAAATAAAATACATATTTAAATTTCTATTCATCTATTTTTTTCCTTTTATTCTTTCTTTTATTGGATATATTAGATTTTTATTAAAAATTGGCTCTTTAGAAAATATATATTTAATAAGTATATTAAAATTTATTTTAATAATTTTTAAGAAGTTAATAAAAATAATAAGTTTATACGAACTATATATTGTTTGAAATTAGTTTCAGCATAGAAAATATAGAAAAAAATAAGAAAATAAGTGAATTTAAATATGAATACACTAATTAGAAATTTTAAAAGAATTTATATTGTTAAAAAAATATTAGTTAATACAGAAATTATTAATTTTATTTGTTAAAAAAAATTAGTTTTGTTCAGGAATTAATTGACAAATAACAATTGAATTACAATGAAAAAGGTTAGAAGCAAAGTTTTAATATAATATTTATTAGACTAGTTCAGTAAAATATAACACTTTATTGGATTTCTATAAAAACTATAAAAAAAATATAAAAAAATGGAATATATTTTTTTATATTTCTGTGGTTATTATTCCTGCGTCCATTACTGGTTCTTCTAGTCCGTCTGGGTTTGATGTGTCTATGTTATCACTTGTTGTTGGAATATCACTATTGTCAGAGCTTTTTACTGTTATGTCTGCTGGTATGTCTTCTATGTTATTAAATGTTAGTTCTATTTGTCCTTGTTCGTTGAATTGGATGTTTTCTGCTCCTACTATTGCTACTAGGTCTTTGTAACTTATTTTACCTTCCAGGTATAATAAGTAGATGTATAGTTTGTAATTATAGTTTATTTTTGTTATTATTCTGCTTCTTTGTTCTTCGTGTGTTACTGGCCTATATTTTGTCACTATTCTTGTTTTTGTCACGGTTTTTATTGTGTTTTTGTATTTTGTTATTATTCTGGTTCTTGGTTCTTGTACTGTAACATTTCTATAAGCAATAACTGTTCTTGTTCCTGTTTGATGTGTTGTTACCTTTACTGGTTGTGTTTTAATGTTTTGTTTTACATTATTATTTATTATAGTGTTTCTTCCAATACCCACTGTTTTAATAGGTATGTATGGTCTTATTACACTAGCTCTTCCTGTACTATGTGAGGTGTTCTTAGTTATATTTCTCGTATAATTCTCAGTAATAGTATAAGGAACCTGTCTTGTAATGTTTACATTGTATGTTTCAGTGACGTTGTATGGTTCTTGTACTGTTATGTTTTCCTGATACTCTTCAGTTGCATTATATGGTTCTTGTACTGTTGTATTTACTGTGTAATTTTCTGTTATGTTTTCTGTTGTTGTCTGATTTACTAGTTTCCATGCCCATGACATTTCCAATGGAGTTTTATTTAAATTAATTCCAATCATATTCTGATAATGTATTCCACCATTATAAGCATCTAATGCTTTATAGTAATATAATTGATATGTTGTTACATTATCACGGAGTAAACCCCTGTTAGATATTGTTCCATTATTTTGTTCTAATGCTTCTTCAATACTAGTTAAAAAATACTGTAAAGGTTTTTTAAGTCCATTTGGTGTATATGCTAAAGTAACAGGATCATAAATATTATAAGCTGTTAAAAAATCTATTACTACTCGGTTAACATTATGATTTGATGCATCTTCAAAGACTGAACTGTCATTCCAGAATAATACAAGGAATGCTTTTACATATTCTATAACATTTTTATTCATCCTAGTATTAATGACTGTTTGATTAGTAATAATTTGTCTTTCATATATGGCATGAAAAACAGGTATTTTATCATGTAGTTCTGTACAAAAAGAGGTACTGTTATCATTAAATGGTACTGGTTGTCCATCTCTTAATGGGAATACTATGGCTGTATATAGATTTGGGTTATTTTCTACTGTATAATTCTTTTCAGAAGTATTTGTCGGTACTACATCTCTCTGATTATATACTATTCTATCCTTGTTTTCTTCAATTATATTTCCTTTGATAATTACAGTGTTACTTGGTAATGTATTATTTATTAATGCTTGATTAGTGTAATAACTGTATAAAGAATTACTATTATCTATTGCAATATTATTAGTGAATGTGTTACCTGTAATATTTTGATTTCCTTGTATTGAATATATTGCTCCACCTTGTTCTGCATTGTTATTTGTGAAAGTATTGTTTTTTATCGTTTGATTACTTATACTATTTAGTATTGCTCCACCATGATTATCTGCTGTATTGTTTATGAATATGTTATTGTTTATTGTGTCATCTGTACCAAAACTGTATATTGCTCCTCCGTATGTTGCCTTGTTACTGGTGAATGTGTTGTTAATTACTTTGTTTATTGAGTAATATGTGTATGCACTATTGTAATTATGTGTTAAGCATATAGCTCCACCATACTCTGCAGAATTATTCATAAATAAATTATTTATTATAGTAGTATTACATTTATTACCTGATATTACTCCACCAGTTCTTACTATGTTATTAGTGAATGTATTATTATTTAGAATAATATTACCTACATTACTATAAATTGTTCCATTAGTTGCTGTGTTATTAATGAAAATACTATTTGTAATAGTTAGATTTCCTCTATCATTGTATATTGCTCCACCATTATCAGCTGTGTTATTAATGAATGTTGAATTATTAATTGTTAAATTACCACCATTCATTATTACTCCACCATTACCACCTTTTCCATCAGTAAATGTTATTCCTGTGATATTAATGGTATGTCCCTGGTATATCCATATAGTACTATTTCCTATGAATGTTATTGTTTTTCCTTGTTGTGCTGTTATATTAAAATTTCTTAGAGTATTTGAGTTTATGTTTATTCTAGTGTTAAAATAATATGTATCATTATCCTCGTCTGTTACTAAGTATATTGTTCCTCCATTTGTCACCTTGGTTAATGCATATGTTATATTAGCAGGTGTTGTACTATCACTACCATCACCAATACCATTACTATTAACATAAACATAACCCTCATGTGATTCTTGCTTTAAATTTTTATTAAGATGTTTATTCTTATTAACAGTTACGGTATGATCTCTTGTAACATTATTTTTAGAAATATTACTAGTTACATGAACCATTGAAGCATTATCTGTCTGAATAATATTATCTTCAGTATGTATACCCGTATTATTAACATTATCCGCATTAACCGAGGTTAACATTAGTAATACTGTGCATAAAACTAAAAATAACATACAAGATCTTAAATTTTTCATTATATTTTCGCCTCCTATCAATTAAATAATAAATAAATGTTTACAAAAAAAATAAACATATATATAGGTATATATGACGTTTAAAAAAACTTTTTGATTTAAAAAAAATTCCCAAAAAAAGTAATCTATTATTAAAAATATTAAAAACTAATAAAATAAAGTTTAAAACATAGTTCTTAACATTATTCAAAAAAAAATTAACTCAAAAAGAGTACAAAGAAGAAAATTTAATGGAATAAAATAAAAGTGAAACAATAAATAAAATAAATAAAACTCAAAAAAATATATTTTTATTATATTTATATCTTATTCAATTCTGTGCAAAAATAGATATTTTCTAAAAAAAAAGAAAAAGAGATTAAATTGAAGAATTTAATCTTCTATTGTTATATTAGATGTTGAATTTCTACCTTCTAAATATGCTTGTCTGTCTCCGGTAACAATCATAACATTATTGTATTTTTTGAAGTTGGATACGTTTATGTTAGATAAATCAATATTACCATTATTTACTGTGTAGTATATAGTTTTATTGTTTTCATCTTTAATTGTTACACCATTTACTTTTACGCAAACTTTGTTAGTTCCAACAAGTAAGTTATTATTGTAATCTGTGATATTACCTTTTATAGATAATGTTTTAGTAGCATTATTAATAACTACTTCTCCAAATTGTATGTTGATTGGTGATTTTTCAACGGAGAATGCTGTTATATTTCTAGTATCTGGATAGAATATATCATTTGCATATACAGCTGTTACAGTATAGCTTCTTAGGTTACCATTAGCATCAACAGAGGCTGTACCTACAGGTACATGATATACATAAGATGCAATATTGTTTTCTACAGCAACTTTTATTGGTGAATCGTTTTCATCTTTTAATGTTTTACCATTAATTTTAAATATGACATATCCACCATTGTCAACAGCTGTAATATTTTCAGCATGTGGTGTTACATCTGTAATATTTGCTGTGAACACTATGTCTTTATCTGCAAGTGTATTGTTGATTGTAGTTACTTTTATTGTTGCACTACGTTTTGCTATTTGAGCTTCTGCTACGTTGGATGTATTACTTTCACAGGCACTTGATCCACTATATGTTGCTGTAATGTTTTTAGCATTTCTTAAATAAAGATCTGCTATCATAGTGTATTCAACTGTTCCATTTACTACTTTGAATTTTAATGGACTTGCAGTACTATTGAAAGAACCATCAATTCTTAAAGTTTTACCATTAAGTTTGAATACAAGATTTCCTCCACTTACACTGTTACCTTTTTCATCAATTACATGAGCAGTTAATGTTATTTTTTCTCCAATAATACCTTTTATTGGGTCTATTGTAACTATTGTAGCTCTTTTTACTAATTGTGCTACTTCTGAAGTTAATGATTCAGCATATGTTTTATTACCAGAGTATACTGCTGTTATAACAGTATTATTTGTTATACCCTGTATATTGTATGTGAATGAACCATTTTCATCAGTTTTAACAGCGTAGTGTGTACCGTTAATAATTAATACCATGTCAGCATTTGCTATTGGTGTACTAAATTGGTCTACTAAATTACCTTTTATTGTAGCATCGTCACCTACTGTTATTCTTGGTATAGTTACACTTGTAGTTGTGTTTAATCTATATACCTTGAATGTATCCACATTATAAGATGACCTATAATATGCATCACCATTATATATAGCTACTACAGTGTTTACATCAAGATTATCAGTTACTAGTTCATAAGTGTATGAACCTTCATTATCAGTTGTTACCTCCATAGCTTTGCCATTGATATATAATACTACGTTAGCATTTGCTACAGGATTACCATCTTCATCTACTAATTTTGTAACTATGCTTGTTTTATTACCATAGTTAGTATCCTTAGCTGTTACAGTAACTTTTGTATTTCTAATTGAAATAATTGTTGCTGTAAGATTTAATGGTTGATAACTAAGGTCTGGTGATGTGTATTCAAATACTAATTTATTTAAAGCGCCTAAATCACTTTTTGGAATTGTGATTAATGCACTTTCACCATCTTTTACTTCGTATGTATTATATTTTTTACCATTAATGTATACAGTTATGTTACCATTTCTAACTGTGTCATTGTATACATCTCTGATATCAATAGTTATTGTTGTAGTATAATCAGATGGTATTGTTACATTTTCAAGTTTTGTGTCTGTGTTAGTTTCTAAGAAGTTACTTATGTAAATGTTTCCTGTTGTTCTTTCTGATGTTAAATCATTGAATAACATGTCACGTTTGAAATCTGTGTTGTTGTAGAATTTGTTGTCAACTATAGTAATACTTTTTCTAGGTTCATTAAATATTACATAGCCATTCTCAGATGTTACTGTGTTATTAAAGAATATGTTATTTAACATACCTGTTGTTTGATTATTGTATACTGCTCCACCTTGTGCTGCTGTGTTGTTTGCTATAGTGTTATTATTTATTGTTATTATTCCATTACTTGTACCTATTGCTCCAGCTAATGATGTTGCTTTGTTATTTGCTATAGTATTTTCAGTAACTACAGTATTACCTTCATAGCTTCCAATACCTCCACCATTTACAGCGGTGTTATTTACAATAATGTTTTTAGTAATAGTTACATTACCTGTTTCTACTGCAATAGCTCCACCACTTACCGCAGTGTTATTAACTATAACATTACTGTTTACTGTGGAATTTCCACTTAATACAGAAATACCTCCACCATTTACACCAGTATTGTTAATAATAGTGTTATTATCAATAATGGTATACTGATTATCTAAAACATAACTACTAGTATAACTTCCTATAGCTCCACCATTTTCAGCATTATTTTCAATAAATGTACTGTTGGATACTATAGTTATAGAGTTTACATTACCTACAGCTCCACCACTACCAGCGGTGTTGTTTATAAAAGTACTACCAGTTACATATGTTGTTCCATAAGAGTAAGTACCTACAGCTCCAGCATAAGCTGCTTCTATTGGACTAATACTCTGAGCATCATTAACTTTGGTTGTAGCTTTTGCACTGTTATTTTTAAATGTTGAATTTTCAATTGTACATGTTCCTTCCATGTTTGCTACTGCTCCACCATAAGTTACGGTACCGTTCACAAAGTTATTTTGGAATATAGAATCAATAATTGCTAATTTTCCTTGATAATTTGTTATTGCACCACCTAAACTGTATGCTGTACCATTTGCAGAGTTATTTTCAAATGTACAATTAATGACAGTCAAATCTCCTCTTCTATTATATAATGCTCCACCATACTTATAATTTTTTGTAAACCAACCAGAATTTAAGAATGCTGTTCCATTAGTAAATTTAATGTTATTTAATGTTATACTTGATCCACTGCTAGATGATGCTATATTGTACCATATAGTTGAACCAGTTTGTCCATTAAATACTACAGTTCCATTTCCTTTAACATTTAATACAAAATTACCACAATTATCACCGGATGTGTATATTAATCCTTGAGGTGCTACTGACCCATTTATATTATAAACTCCTTCTTGAACAATTATGATTGAATTATTGAATTTTGTTTCACCGTTAGGAAATGATCCAAATACTGATTTAAAATCATAAGCTGTACTTGGTGTTAATCCATCATTTGTTGAGGAACCATTTAATGATACATAATATGTATTTCTAGTAGTATTAGCATCATTTTTTAGAGATTTGGAATTACTTCTAATCTTATTAGTACTAATTTTTGAATTATCATTCACAGTTGAAATAGTCTTTGAACTAGATTCTAAAATAACTTCATCATTACTAGTTATACTTGTATCAACATCAGATGTAGCTATAACATCATTAGTAGCTGCTGTTACTTCATTACTATTTACAGTTGAATTATCAGCAGCAGATAAAGCTGATACTCCTATTAAAACCATGAAGATAACCATTACAAAGAATAATACTCTATATTGATTTTTAATAGTCTTCCACTCCTATAATTTATAACTAATATATTAAAATAAATTAATTAAATATTAGTTGTATTAGATTATATTTTTTCTAATTTATAGTTTTTTACTAAAAGTTTATACCTAATGGATTATAAATGTATATTCATGGAAAAATTTAATAATAAAATTGAAAAACATTTAGAACTTTCAGAAATTTCAGACATGCTGAAAGAGTACAAGGAATATTACACTGTTTATAGGCGTCTTTTGTTAATTAACATGGTTGCAAATGGTGAAAGTATTGCTAAAGCCTCAAAAAACATTAATATTTCAAGAAAAACAGGCGAACGTTGGGTCAAACAATATAATGAAAATGGCGTTGATGGTTTATTTTCAAATTATTCCAATTGTGGAAGAAAATCATATTTAACTGATCAACAATTAAAAGAATTGAATGAAATCATAACTGGAAATGAAGAGAAATATAATTTAAAAGATGTACGAAACTTAATTAAAGAAAAATATGGTATAACATATAGTGAGAAGCAAGTATGGGTTATTACAAGACAAAAATTAAATTTAAACTATGGAAAACCATTCATTAAATACAACACACGTCCTAAGAATCCTGAAGAAGATCTTAAAAAAAACTAAAGACAACAGACATACAAACAGAATATTTTGCTTTTTTAGATGAAACATCTTGTCAAAATGTTCCAAATGTTACAAGAATATTATATGCTCCTGGAGAAAAAAATATACAAACAAAACATCCAGTAAAATTTGGAATAAATGTAACTGGATTTCAAGGAATCAATTGCAACTCATATATGGAGGTAAATACAAAAAACAATGCATTTCACTTTGTAATTACCTTATGCCATTACCGTATTGAAAACATGACTAATAGATTAGGTAAACAATTAATCAAAGATGCAATAAACAATGAAAACTTATCTGATGAAAAAATAAAAAAATATCTATCCTCTAAATCACTAAATGAAATGGATTTGATAAATAAAATCAATGATGAACTATATAATGACAATTCCAAACAAATTTCCATAGAAAAAATTCAAAAGATTTGCAGGAAAGAAGACAACAACAATTCAAGAAAAATAGGGTATGAAAAAAGATTAAGATTACTGAATAACCTATCAAATCCAAAAATAATGGAAATAAACTCAAAAGAAAAAAGAATAAATATTATTTTAGATAACGCAAGAATACATCATGCTAAAATTGTTGAAAAAGCCTGTGAAATATTGAACATAAATTTAATCTTTTTAAAACCATATTGCCCTGATTTAAATCCAATTGAAGATGTATGGCGTAAAATTAAATCTAAAATATATAAATCAATGTATGAAAATTTAAACAAATTAATAGAAATATTTGAACGTGAATTCTATAAAATAGTTGATTTAACATCATTTTACACAAATTGGGTTAATGAATATTTAGGTATAAACATTTGGTAAAATACTATAAAAACAAAAAAAGTATATTAAACATATGTTTTATAATATTTTTTCCTTAAGTGGAAAAATAATTCTAATTATATTACTTATGCTACTTCATAAAATCTTATATCTGGATCAGCAGCCCATGTAGGCTTAAGACCTGGAGCAACTTTCTTAGTAAATAATTCTGAATCAAGATATGCTTTAGCATGTTCCATGCTATCAAAGCCATGAACTACCTGAACATCTTCATCTCTTATTAATAATTCTTTAGTTAATGCACCTTCAATATCATCTAGGAATGGTTGACGGTAATCATTATATACTTTTGCTGCTGCCTCTCTGTTTTCATTATTAATTGTCATTATGACTTGTAAATATGCTTTTACTGCCATTTTTATTCACCTTAATATTTATATTCTAAATAAGAATCATTGTCTTTTTCTAAAAATGTTAATTCTTGTTATTAATAGATTAAACAGGATAGTATATAAAGTTAAAGTATCTAAACAGATACTATATAACATGTATAGTTATATTAAGTATTAAAAATTAATAATATATAATTTTATTTAATATAAATGTTTTGATATCCAAACAGAAACCAAAAATGGTATCTAAATAGAAACCAATACTTAAATAAATAAAATCAAATATAATCTAATAATAGAAATGCAATAAATAAAATGGGAAGTAATATATAGATGACAAAAATTGAATCAGCAATAAACAATTGCCCAGTAGAATTATCACTGAATTTAATAACAAAGAAATGGACCATTTTACTAATAAGAGACATGTTCTTTGGTAAAACAAGATTTAAAGAATTCAAGAAAAATAAGGATATAACAAACAAGATTCTAACAAAAAGATTAAGAGAACTAGAAGAAGCGGAACTCATTACAAGAACAGAAAATGTTTCAATAATATTAGACTTAAAAACAGGAATAATAACATCTATACTATGTGTAAATGGATTTAACTATACAGGAGCAATAACAGAAAACATAACAGAAGACACAGAAAATAATACAAATCAAAACATACAAAAATTACCCGTGAAATATTGTTTTGAAGATGGATTATGCCTAAACTTCAAGGATAAAACAAGAAACTTCTTCAATATACCATTAGATAGTGGATGGGCTGATGTGGAAGACATGATAGGAGGAATATTAATCGATTTAAGTGCACCAGTATTCATTGCAGGAATTGCTACTGGAGGTGCTGGATGTGTAGTTAGTGGGATAGTCTTGGGTGTTGGAGCATTATTATGTGCAGATGCTAATGGCTGGACTACAGATATGACCAATATTAATAAAGCTTTTGATTCTGTAGTAAGTATTGGTTTAAGTTTTATACCTTCCCCATTATTAAGTAAAACATCATTAGGAGTGTTCAGAGTAGCAACAAAAAATAAAGAAATATTCGAACATGCTGGAAGAATAGGAAAAACTGCAGAAGTTACTCTTAAGGGCTTTGATGAAGCTCAAAATACATTATATCAAGAAGCAAGAGACAAGATAGTATCAAAACCACTTCATGATAATATATTACCCTATTTAAATGGAACTAAACCAATAGGAGGATGGACATGACTATATATATAGCTCCTGGCTGGCTATTAATTGCTAGTATGATTCTCCCATTACCCATTTTTCTTTTAACTCGTAAATTCCTAGTAAGTGATTATTTTTATAATAAAACAGGACGTAAACTATATTATATTAAAGAAAATGGATCACGAGACTTTATAGATTCTATAACTATAATCTCTGTGTTATTAATGGGTTATTGGATTTTTGGCTTTACTTCTTATTTAATATCATACCTTCTAGAAAATTATTTCTTTTTCCATATAGGCTTAGTTTTATGTGGTCTATTTACATATTGTGATATTATAATATTTCTTCGTATAAAGTTTTTCTATTATGAGGGAGATAAGTATGCAAGTGAAAAAAGACTTCTAGGAACTTATCCAATGTATAGTATGACTTGGACATTTTGGATATCTCTGTTTGGTACATTTATTTTAGTAATGTATTTTATATTCCATAAAACATCTATCATTTATGGTTTAATATTATTATTAATAACCATGCATGTTTTCTTATTCCCTGATTATATGAATAAAATATTACCATGGGATGTTAGAACAGACAAAGGACATTTTGTTGAAAGTGCTATTATAATACAAATAGTCTTTTATATAGTTTTATTTCTAACTTTCTTTTACTAGATAATAATAAAATAATTTAAAATATTTATTTTTTATTTTTACTTTTTTGGAGTATCTTTTTTTAAATCATGTTTTTTATTATATTTTTACATTCTTGATATAGGGTTCGTGGTGTATTTTTAGTATTTTCGTGATGTTGGATTTTTCATGATATAATGTAAAAAAGGGGGCGTATTTATTTTAATTATTTTTTTTATAATTTTTTTTTTATCGTGCCAAATTTTTACTTCGTTATAGACATATATTACGAAGTAAAACTTTAATGTTAGAAAAAAGAGGACGTTGAGCTATAGACCGTGAAAAGTACCTATCAGCCGATAACAGACCAATTTCACAAAAATTCATAAAAACCGCCAAAACCATAAAAGTAATACAAAAACTACTAATAAAATATATGTACAACAAGACTAATAACACTAATGAAAAAATAAACATAAACCAAAAATATAACATTCAAAAACACTGAAATCAACCGATACATATACATGAAACATGTGAAAAATAGTAATATAATAAGAAAATAAAAAAAAGGTATAAAAAAATAAAAAATATGTAGTATCTATTATCATGGCCTATAATCATATTCATAACCATAGTCATTAGAATAACTCACATATTCACCAGTATGCGTATTATAATCTTCTCTTAAACCATTGTCTCTTCCTCTTACATGGTAATTACCATCAGAGTCATACCAGTCTTTAATATACCCGTCATATTGTGGAGAATAATAATACCCACTGTCACCACTGCCTTTAGAAGCTTTAGAATTACTACTACTCTTAGCACTACTACTCTTAGTACTGCTTGTATTAGTACTGTTAGATGTAGTATTATTAGTAGCATTCACGGTAGTATTATTAACAGTAGTATTAACCGTTGTATTATTAGTAGTATTATTCGCTGTTGAATTATGAGTAATAGTAACAGCAGTTATGCCAACAATCACTAATATTACAACAACAATAACACTAATCATGATTAATGAATTTCTTCTTATACCAAACACCTCCCATTTATTTATAATAATATTTTATACAAAATCAAATTTAAAAATGTGAATTTGATTATAACTAATTAATAATATGTTAATTCTTGAATAAATAGATTATATGAAAAAAAGCCATCGGCGAAAAATTCTATATTATTATTTACAATGAAAAAAAAATATTGAAAATAGATTATATTATCCATATCTTTGAAAATACTCAAAAATACTGAAAATCAATTAATACATATACATGAAACATGTGTGAAATGATAAAATAATAAAAAAAGAAAAAATTGAGAAAGAACTAATTATGAACATAACCTTCTCCAGGATAATTAGTTTCATAAAAACCTGTTTTCTCATTATAATGTTCATAGAATTCCCCATTCTTAGATCTCATGTAAGAATTACCATGACCATCATCCCACTCCTTAATATATGTACCATACTCATCAGAATAATGATAACCATCATCACTACTCTTAGAAGTTTTAGACTTCTTACTACTACTACTACTACTACTTTTACTTGTAGTACTATTTGTATTATTACTTGTAGTATTATTAGTAGCATTCACAGTAGTATTGTTAGTAGTAGTATTAACCGTTGTATTATTAGTAGTATTATTCACTGTTGAATTATGAGTAATGACAGCAACAGATACACTTATTATTAATACTATTATAATCGCTGTAACACCTATTATAATCATTGACTTTCTTTCTATACTAAACACATCCCTTTAATCATTATTATACAAAAATCCTATTTAAAAATGTGAATTTAGTAATAATTAATTTATAATATGTTAATCGTTGAATAAATAGATTCTATTAAATTATAACCTATTTAATAATATTAAATATTGTATTTTAAATCTGTATTAATTATCCTTCTATTTTATCAAGTAATCCTGTGATGGAATCTTTATTGTATTGAATAGTTTTTTCTTTTATTTTTATCTTTTCTTCAATCATTTTCATTAAAAGTCCATATTCTTTCTGTGTATTGTAATCAGGAATATTTAACTTGAGATTACTTAAATCTTTTCTTGTTACTCTAGGTAACATGGATGAGCTTTCACTTAACCTAGAAATTTGATTTTTTGTTTTTTTGTAATTTAATAGGAATGCTAGGAATGTAGGATCATATTTAGTTATATCCATTATTCTG
The DNA here is from genome assembly GCF_028890305.1 of Candidatus Methanosphaera massiliense. Taxonomy (NCBI): domain Archaea; kingdom Methanobacteriati; phylum Methanobacteriota; class Methanobacteria; order Methanobacteriales; family Methanobacteriaceae; genus Methanosphaera; species Candidatus Methanosphaera massiliense. The sequence continues at coordinate 1,107,145 of NZ_JARBXM010000001.1, read as the reverse complement.
ATGATTAAAAAGTTAAGTGGTACTAATATTCCTGTGTCCTCTTCTCGGATAATTTTTGCTTCTCCTTCTTTTATTATATTGAAAACAATGTCGTCTTTTTTAGTAAAGAATTCTTTGTTTATTGATTCTGGTTCAAAAATATCTTTAGTTGTTACTTCACATATGACACTATCATTTTGAGTTGGGGCTAGTATTTTTGTCTTTACAGCTTTGTTGTCTATACCTTCCAATTGTCTATTTTTTCTGTCTATATGAAATCCACTTTTTATCTGGGCTATATCGCCTAATTTAACTTTTTTATTCAAATTTATTCACCTTTATTACAATAGCTTTTTTCTTCTATTACATATTATTATTTTCATCCAATATAAATGTATGTATTTTATAATACAATATTTACATATAAAATTTTATAAATAAATTATATTTTTTTTAATGTATGTTACCTAATTTACATATACTGATTAATTTATTTAATCATGTATGTTATTTAATTTACAGGACTAATGGATAGTAATAAATTTTATTTTATTTGTTTTAAGTTTTTAAATGTTGAAATAACATCTTTAATCAATTTATTTTAAATTACATGAGTAAAATTAGTTAAGTATGTAATTTTACATACAAAACCTTTATATACTACTAAATATAAATTATTTAATATGAAATTAAATGTATGTAGTTAAACATACAAAACCTTTATATACTACTAAGTATAAATTATAGTGTAGAAAAGAAACGTATGTATTACAACATACAGGAGTTGAAAAATATGAAATATATATCAAATGCATTCAGTCCAAAAATGCTAAAATCAAATACAAAACAAAGAATAAAAATAGAACCATCATCCTACAGAGAAATACAAGAAGAAAAATTAGAATTAGTATCTGCTATAGGTCATCAACAAATAGCAAATATATTAGGAATAGAAAAAAACAGAATAAATATACAACTAGAAAAAAATGACATATTATACGTAGTACAGGGTTACGGTAACTCCATAAATCAATACGAATATCAAAGAATAATAATAAACTAAGGTCGTGAATCAGATGATATATATTACAGATAATTTTTCACTAAATATGTTAACAAATACAGAACATGAACTAGAAACAGAAGAAATAAAAGAAAAAGACTTCTTTAAAATAATATTAGAAGAAGATAAAACATATTCCATAAAATCAAAATACATATCCGAACACCTCAGTATATTTAGTCAAACCCAAGAAATAACATTAGAAAAAGGAGACGAAATATATGCAATAACATCAGAATTTGGTAGAAGCCACACATCATATCATAAAGAAAACACTCTCAGATATGAAAGAATAAAAATAATATACTAAAAAAAAATGGTGAAAAGATGGTAAATAAAGAATATATAAAACAAAAAGAAACAATAGATAGATTAATTAGATATTCTCGCCCCTATGATATAAAAAATTATGTATTATGTTTAATAGTTTATAAATATCTATCAAAAAAAGAAGAAAAATTTCTAAGAGAAAAATTTAACAATGAACCCATAAATCTCAAAAAAGCATACAATGAATCTGAAGATTATCAGGACATCAAAATTGAATCAGAACATGTGAACGGATATTTCATTAATCCCGATTATTTATTTAACGAATTAGTTAACAAAGCAAAAAAAGATGAGCTAACAATAGAGACTTTAGAACTCACAATATTTAATTTAAAAAATTCATTAAATAAAAACAACCAAAATAAATCAATAACCAATATTCTGGAAGATTTAAACTTTAACTCTTCAAGATTAGGAAAAACATTAGAAGAAAAAAATAAAACTATTTCAGAAATAATCCTAAGAATGTCTACTATTCAATTAACATCAAATAATGCTGGTGACATCTTCGAATACATTATTAGCAAATATTCACAAATAGCAGGCAAAAAAGCAGGTGAATTCTACACACCACATTCAGTGTCAGAAATACTTGCAAAAATAGTAACACATACTGAAACAGAAATCAGTACAGTATATGACCCAACATGTGGATCTGGTTCATCATTGTTAGAATTAAATAAATATACTGATGAGTTAAAATTCTATGGAGAAGAATTAAACAGCACAACATATAACATGTCACTAATGAATATGATTATGCACAATATAAAATCTGAAGATTTTGACATTAAACTGGGAGACAGTCTAGAAGACAAAGCATTCAAAAACCAACAATTCAATGCAATAGTAGCAAATCCTCCATTCAGTGCAAAATGGAGTAGCTCCAAGAAATTTCAGGAAGATCCTCGATTTGCAGAATATGGAAAACTACCTCCAAAAAGCAAAGCAGACTACGCATTTGTACTACACATGATATACCACCTAAAAGATAATGGAACAATGGCGGTAGTACTACCACACGGAGTACTCTTCAGAGGAGCAGCAGAAGAAAAAATAAGAAAACACTTAATAGAAGAGAAAAACTACATAGACGCAATAATAGGACTACCCTCCAACCTATTCTATGGAACTGGAATACCAACAATAATCATGGTATTAAAAAAAGATAGAAAAGAAGATGACAGCATATTATTCATAGACGCATCACAGGAATACATGAAAGTCAGAAGACAAAACAAACTAAGAGAACAAGACATAGATAAAATAGTAAACACATACCAAAATAGAAAAGAAATCGATAAATACTCACACAAAGCAACACAAGAAGAAATAAAAGAAAATGACTACAACCTAAACATACCACGATACGTAGATACCTTCGAAGAAGGAGATTTAATAGATCTTAAAGAAATATCTGAAAAACTAATCGAAGCTAATAAAAAATTAGATGAATTAGATGAAAAAATAGAAAAACAGAGTAAAAAACTTAAAATAGAAGGATTATTACATTAAAATAAGAAATATAACAAAAAATAACAAAAGAGAATAAGTAATATAATAATAGGTGCAACTTATGGTAAAAAAAGATAATAATAGCGAGATAGGTTTCGAACAAGAAATATGGCAAGCTGCAGAAGAATTAAGAGGTAGTATGGATGCTTCAGAATATAAACATGTAGTATTAGGATTAATTTTCCTAAAATACATATCAGATAAATTTGAAGAAAGACATCAGGAATTAATAGATGAAGGAGAAGGCTTTGAAGAAGATAAAGACTTTTATGAAGAAAAAAATATATTCTACGTACCTCCAGAAGCAAGATGGAATGTTATATCAGAACATGCACATAAAGAAGATAATGGAATAACGATAGATAATGCAATGAGATCAATAGAAAAAGAAAACAGTACACTAAAGGACGTACTACCAAAAACATTTTCATCAAATGATTTAGATAAACAAAAACTAGGAGCAGTAATAGATATTTTCACTAATATTAAAATGGCTGAGAAAGGAGATAAAAAAGATATTCTTGGAAGAACCTATGAATACTGTCTTGGAAAATTTGCAGAAAGTGAAGGTAAAAAGGCAGGAGAATTTTACACACCCTCCTGTATAGTAAAAACAATAGTTGAAATACTAGAACCATACAAAGGCAGAATCTACGATCCATGCTGTGGAAGTGGTGGAATGTTTGTTCAATCACAAAAATTCATTGAAAACCATAGTGGAAATATAGATAACATATCAGTATATGGACAAGAATCAAATCCAACAACATGGAAAATGGCTAAAATGAATTTAGCAATAAGAACAATAGAAGCAGATCTAGGAAAACACAATGCAGATACATTCCTAAATGATTTACATCCAACACTAAAAGCAGATTATATAATGGCAAATCCACCATTTAACCTCAAAAAATGGGGACAAGAACAATTAAAAGAAGATCAACGATGGAAATATGGAATACCTCCAAAGGGAAACGCAAACTTCGCATGGATACAACACATGATATACCATTTAGCACCAACAGGAAAATTAGGTCTAGTACTAGCAAATGGAGCATTATCATCAACAACAAGTGGAGAAGGAAAAATCAGACAAGCAATAATTGAAGATGATTTAGTAGACTGTATCATAGCACTACCCGGACAATTATTCTACACAACAGGAATACCAGTAAGTCTATGGTTTATAGATAGAAACAAAAAACAAAAAGGAAAAACACTATTCATTGATGCAAGAGAACTAGGAACAATGGTCTCACGAAAACTCAGAGAACTAACACAAGAAGACATACAACAACTAGCACAAACATACCACCAATATCAAGAAGGAACACTAGAAGAAGAAAAAGGATACAGTAAAATAGCAACACTCGATGATATCAAAGAACAAGATTACATTCTAACACCTGGCAGATACGTGGGATTCAAACCAGAAGAAGACGATGGAATACCATTCGAAGTAAAAATGAAAACATTAACAACAGAACTAGGAGAACTATTTGAAGAATCACATAAACTAGAAAAAGAAATCAAAAAATCACTGAAGGAGATAGGATATGAATTCTGAATGGAAATGGGTTAGATGTGATGAATTCATTGATTTTAATCCTAAAGAAACATTAAAAAAAGGTACTATTTCAAAAAAAGTAGCGATGGAAAATGTCCTACCTCATCAAAAATATGTTAATTCTTACACGATAGATAAATATAATGGCGGAAGTAAATTTAGAAATAATGATGTTCTTTTTGCAAGAATAACACCTTGTTTAGAGAATGGTAAGACATCACAAATAAATTTTTTAGAAGAAAATGAAATTGGTTTTGGATCAACTGAATTTATTATTCTTCGAAATAAAGACAATATTAGTGACATTTCTTATATCTATTATTTAGCAATAAGTAATATTTTTAGAAATCAAGCTATAAAATCTATGACTGGAACGTCAGGTAGACAAAGAGTTCAAATTGATTCTTTAAAATCATTAGAAATAAAAATACCTCCTTTAACAATACAAAAAAAAATAAGTGCAATCTTTTCAAATATAGATAATAAAATTGAAGTTAACAAAAAAATAAATAAAAATTTTATATATCAACTCCTGAAACATCTAATTCTCCAGACATTAATTTTGGTAATAATGTATCTCGTAATTTACTTAATGACTCTATTTCTTTAGAAATTACCCTTTTATATTCAAACAAAGGTTTAATTTGTTTATTAAACTTTATTATATTATCATCATCAGGAATAATAACTTTCAGTGACCTAAATTCGGTTTTATTGAATTTTAATTGAACTGATCCTGTTGTAATACTATTTAATAAAAATTGCCCATATTTGGATCTAAATAATAAGAAAAGATAATAATTTAAATTAGCTACTGCTTCTTTTTTGCTTTTAACTAATATCATATTATTTCCTAAAGTCATAGGTTTATCTAAAAAAGGACATAAATATACAGAACCAACATCTCCCACATTTGAAATTAACAATTCATTTCCATATAACGAAGATTTATTAAGATAATCATAAGAATGTTTATTTACATATTTTTTAAATCTTTTATTTTTTAAATCAGTATTTCTGATAAAATAAGAATAATCTTCATGGTCTAATATTGTAACATTATTTTTTAAAGAAGCAAAACTACCATTAGCAACATAGTCTGTAATAATTAAAGGTAAATCTTTAATTTTAGTTATATTCCAGTTATCAGGTACTTTATTTACAAAATTATCTAAATAATATTTTTTAAAGAATAAATCTAATATTTTGTCTAAATTTTTATTTATTTTTTTATTAATTTCTATTTTTTTATCTAGATTATTCAATATTTTCAAAATCTTTTTTTGAATATTAACTGTAGGAATATCTATTTCAAGTTTATATAATGTTTTGGTTGTTAGACTGGGAATAGATGTTCCTTCATTATATAACGTTAAATCAACTAATAAAAGACGATAATACAAAAATTTAGGAATTATAAGTTTTTCATTGATAATTGTGTAAAATAAAGTATCTATCGTCCAAAATGGTTGTTCTATATATTGTATTTTATCGATAGTTCCTTTACGTCCTATTAATACTGATGGTTTATCATATAAAAATTGATTTGTATGGCCTATAACACCTCCAGTACCTAAAATAGGATATTTACCGCACGGTTCTTCAATATTTTTTTGACTTTTACCATATTTAATTTCTAATAAATTCTTTAAATTATAGAATCTCGTTTCCATAATTATTTTTTTTAAGATAATAGGATATAATTTTTATTATTTATTAAATTGCTATTAACATTGTTATATAAGACTATGTATAATATGAATATTATTAATAAATTAATTTAAGCTATGTATCGTTTATGTGCGTTTTTCACATTTATCTGATTGACCATTGCGTATTGCATTGTTGTGTCTATTTGTATGTGTCCTAATAATTTTTGTACATGTTCTATGGGCATTCCCTTATCTATTGCTCTTGTTGCTAGTGTTCTTCTGAATTTGTGGGGATGTACTTTTCGTATTCCTGCTTTGTCCCCTAATTTTTTAATTCGTGTTTCTACTCCCGTGATTCCTAACCTTTCATATGGTTTTTTTAGTGTTACAAATAGTGCAGGGTTATTATCTGTTCTTTCTGTTAAGTATTGTTTTAAGTGTATTTTTGTTCTTGCATCAAAATATACTATTCTTTCACTTTCTCCTTTACCAAATACTTTACATTCTCTTTCATAGAAATTAACATCTTTTTTATTTAAGTTTACTAATTCACCAACTCTTATTCCTGTCGATATTAATAATTCTAGCATTGAAAGATCTCTTTTAGTATTACATGAATCTCTTAACATTTCTAGTTCTTCGTCAGTGAATGTTTCCTTTACAACTCGTCCTCTCTTTACTTTATGTATTCTTCTTACCGGATTTTTAATAATATAATCCTCTTCTTCTAGCCATGAAAAAAAACTAGAAAAGATTCTTCTAAGATTATCTATAGTAGTCTTTGATATTTTTTGTTCAAGTTTATATTTAAATAAATACTCACGTATATCATCTGTTGTTATGTCTATCACATTTTTTCTTATATTAACTAATAATCTTTCTATAGTATTTTTATAGTAATTTATTGTTTTAGGTGAACATCCTTCAACTTCTTTAGATGATAAAAATAATTTAAGAAAATGTACATTATCCTCTTTAACATTACAAGTATCAATTTTAGGATATTCTATAATATTATAACCAGCTAAACACGTTTTCAAAGTCTTCAACAATATTCTTTCTTGTTGATTATTCAGATGATGTTTCATCTGTTTATATACCTGTGAAATAATTTTAGATTTCATAAAAAAGAATATATAATAAAAAATTAATAATCATATCCCTATACTGTGAAATTAAATAAAAATTTAGAACAACTTGCAAAACTTATATATAATTATCTATATATAGATTTTAAACTTTTAAACAATGTGAAATTTATAGATTCAAAAATAGGAAAAATTCCAGAAAATTGGAAAATAATGACTATCAATGAATTTGTAAAATCTATTATGAATGGTGGAACACCTAAAAGAAAAGAATCTAGATATTGGAATAATGGAAAAATTCCTTGGTTAAAGACTGGTGAAATTAATAATAATTTGATTTTAGATAGTGAAGAATTCATTACAGAAGAAGGTTTAATAAATAGTTCAGCCAAACTGTTACCTATAAATACAGTAATTATAGCATTATATGGTAAAGGCACTGCAGCAAGAGTAGGATTATTGAAAACTGAGGCTACTACTAATCAAGCATGTTGTGCAATGATATGTGAGTCCTATATCAAATCAGTATATCTTTATTTATTTTTATTAAATAAACAAAAACAAATAGAACAAATAGCTAATGGTTCAGTACAACAAAATTTAAACAAGAAAATTATTGGAAATCTCCCTATAATTGTACCACCAGATAACTTATTAAATTATCCTATTTTCACAAAAATATATGATGTTATATATAATAATCTTAAAGAAATAAAGTCCTTAGAAAAATTACGAGATACTTTATTACCAAAATTAATGTCAGGAGAAATAGATATATCACAAGTAGAACTATAAAATTTTTATTTATTCTTTATTAATGTTCATATTTTATTCAGTTTATTATATATTGTTCTATTTTTATGAGTATTTTTTAATTCTTTTTCTATTATTGTTATATTATTGTTTTATTTTTATTATTGTTTGTTGTTGTTTTTTATATTTGTTTTATTCGTTTGTTTAATAAAGTTTATCAGTTATTACTTATAGATAGTTAATTAATTATATTTTTACGAGGCTATGTGTTATGAATTCTGACTTTAGTGAAGAGAAGTATGAAAAGGCTATTTTGGAATTATTTCAAGATGTGTTAGGTTATCATGTTGAGTGTGGATATGATATTGATAGGGATTATGAGAATCCTTTGTATATTCCTGTTTTAGAGGATTGTTTGAGAAGTATTAATAGGGATGTTCCTAGTGAAGCTATTTGTGAGGCTATTCGTCGGTTGCAGGATTTTGGTTTAGGTAATCTTGAGTTTAAAAATAATTTGTTTACTTCTTATCTTCAGAATGGTATTAATGTTTCATATGTTAGTGATGGTGAGGAACGTCATGTTATTGTTAAGTTGATTGATTTTGAGGATGTTGACCGTAATGATTTTAGGGTTGTTAATCAGTGGACTGTTACTAATGTTTCTGAGGATGAGACTAGGCGTCCTGATGTTGTTGTATTTGTTAATGGTTTACCTCTTGTTGTTATGGAGCTTAAATCTCCTTCTAGGGAAGAAGTTGATGTTAGTGATGCTTATACTCAACTTAAAAATCAGATGAATAAGATTCCTCGTTTATTTTATTATAATGCTTTTTGTGTTATGAGTAACATGGAAATTAATAAGGCAGGTACTTTAACTTCTAGCGAGGATAGATTCATGGAGTGGAAGAGTACTGATGGAAGTTATGAGTCTACAGAGTTTGCTGATTATAATACATTTTTTGAAGGTATCTTTGAAAAGAATAGATTTATTGATATTTTAAGAAATTTTTTATTATTTTCTAAGGACGGTCAGTCTTATAGTAAGATTTTAGGGGCTTATCATCAGTATTTTGCTGTTCGTAAAGCTGTTATGAGTACTCTTGAAGCTATTAAGAGTAATCATAAGGCAGGTGTTTTCTGGCATACACAGGGTAGTGGTAAGTCTTTATCCATGGTTTTTTATGTTCACTTGTTAGAACAGTTGATGAGTAATCCTACTTTTGTTGTTGTTACTGATCGTAATGATTTAGATAACCAGTTATTTGCACAGTTTTCTCATTGTTCCGAGTTTTTAAGACAAAAGCCTGTGCAGGCTGAGAGTAAGGATGACTTGAAGGAATTGTTAAATAATAGACAAGCTAATGGTATCTTTTTTACTACTATTCAGAAGTTTGATGATTCTGAGGAGTCCTTAACTGACAGAGACGATGTTATTGTTATAACTGATGAGGCTCACCGTAGCCAGTATGGCCTTGAAACAAAAGTTGATACACGTACTGGTAAGATTATTGTAGGTGATGCAAGACGCCTACGTGATGCTTTACCTAATGCTACTTATATTGGCTTTACTGGTACTCCTATTTCTAGTAAAGACAAAAGTACTCGTGAAATTTTTGGAAATTACATTGATATCTATGATATGACTCAGTCTGTTGAAGATAAGGCAACCGTACCTATATACTATGAGGATAGAGTTGTAAATCTTAAATTAGATAATGATATTCTACATGAAATTGATGATAAGTATGATGAACTGGCTATGAATGCCCAGAATTCAGATATCGAGAAAAGTAAAAAAGAATTAAGTAGAATGGAAGTAATTCTGGGCTCAAAAGAAACAATTAACACACTTGTTGATGATATCCTGAAACATTATGAGGAAAACCGCGAATATCTATTAACAGGTAAAGCTATGATAGTAGCATACTCACGAGACATAGCAATTAAAATATACCGAAGAATACTAGAAATACGACCCAATTGGCAGAAAAAAGTAAATGTAATAATGACTTCATCTAACAAGGACCCAGAAGAATGGCATGAAATCATTGGAACAAAGAAACATAAAACAGAATTAGCAAGAAAATTCAAAGATGACAATGATCCATTTAAAATAGCAATAGTAGTGGATATGTGGCTAACTGGATTTGACGTGCCCTCCCTAGCAACAATGTATGTATATAAGCCAATGAAAGGACATACACTAATGCAGGCAATAGCAAGAGTAAACAGAGTATACAAAGACAAAGAAGGAGGATTAATAGTAGATTACATAGGATTATCCAATGCACTGAAAGAAGCAATGAAAGATTACACTGCAAATGATAAGAAAAACTATGGTGATACAAGCATAGAAAACACGGCATACCCTGAATTCCAGAAACAATTAGAAATATGTAAAGACCTATTTTATGGCTATAATTTCTCAGATTTTTATGGAGAAAGTAACCTAAAAAGAGCAGATGCAATAAAAGGAGGAGTGAATTTCATAGAATCCAAAAATTCAGAAGATGCAGAAGACATATACCTCAAAGAATCATTAAAACTAAAACAAGCCCTAAGCCTATGCAGAAGTAAAGCAACAGAAGATGAAAGAATGGATGCCGCTTACTTTGTAGCAGTACGAAGCCTACTATCACAAATAACCAAAAAAGGACAAATATCACTAAAAGAAATAAACAACCAAATAAACCAATTACTAAAACACTCCATTAAAAGTAATGGAATAATAAACCTCTTCGAAGGGGGCCAAGAAGAAATATCACTATTCGACCCAAAATACTTAGAAAAAATAGCAACAATGCCCGAAGTAAACCTGGCAAGAAAAATGCTGGAAAAAATACTGAACGATCAAATAAGAATATACAGAAAAACAAACGTGGTAAAATCAGAACAGTTCTCACAACTACTCAACGACACAATAAACAACTACATCAACGGTCACATAACAAATGAAGACGTAATAACTGAACTAATAAAAATGGGTAAAGACATAAAACAAGCACAAAACGAGGGAGAAAAACTAGGGCTAACAACAGAAGAACAAGCATTCTACGATGCAATAACAAAACCCGAAGGAATAAAAGACTTCTACAACAACGAAGAACTAATAAAAATGACACACGAACTAACACGAAAACTAAACGAAACAAAAACAATAGACTGGAGAAAAAAGAAAAGTGCAAGAGCAAAAATGAAAGTACAAGTAAAAAGACTACTTAAACAATATGACTACCCACCAAAAGGATTAGACGAAGCAATGAAAACAGTAATACAACAATGCGAACTAATGGCAGATAACTTGTAAAACACTCCTCTTTACTTTTTTAACTTTGTAGAAAACCAAAAAAAATTATTTTATATAATAAATAGGCTTAAATGCAAATTATATAAAGATATATTAAAAGATTAAACTTTAAATAAATTAACGTATGATCCCTATAGTAATTAAAATATAATTGTCACAATATAAATATTTTTATTCATAAAAAAAAAGTAAGTGAGGGTTTATTATCAATTAAATTAATTCTAAAAAAAAACTAATTAATAAAAACTGAAAATACATATAAAGGAGGAACTATTATCTGTGATGAAAATGAATTAGAACGTGACAAAATTTTATTAAAATTATCATTAGAAAGATATCTTGAAGAAGAACGAAGAAATGAATTAATAGATAATAAAAATAAAACTTTTGTAGCATTCTTAGGTGTAATGATTTCCATACAAGGTACACTCCTTCCGAATTTAATTAATCTTAATAACTCCCTGAGTCAATTATCAATTCAAATTATTATATTATTGTATTTACTTTCATTATTATTTTATTTTATAGCGATTATATTATTCTTAAAATCTTTAAGTTATAACAAATTTTCATCATATCCTGATTTAAAAGGACTATGTAAAGTAATAGATAATGATGAAATAATAGATAATGTTATTATAACAATTATTAAAAACTATGATGAAGTAATAAATGAAAATAAAACAATTATGGATCAGAAAATAGACTATTCAAGAAAAGGTATGAAAATATTACTTATAGGTATCCTATTCTTAATATTATTTATCATATTTATTATAAGAGGTTATTTATATGTCTTATGAAAAGTCAAAGTCAAATAAAAAAAGTAATAAAGAAAACAATTGTAACAAAAATTCAAATAAAAGTAAAAAAATTATTTCTTATTTAGAAGAAAGATTTGTTGCTATAAAATCTGATAATCAAAAAAATAAATAGGATATATCCTAATAACACAGAATAGAGATAATATTTATTATTCTTATTTATTTTTTAACTTATTATATTCTTGATTATATTAGTTAAATAGATAAATTTAATGTTAATTTTTAATTATATTTTTTCTAAATAACTTACCTTCACTAATTATTGATAGGATAAAAAATAATGTTAAAACATGAATTGATTATAATTAATTTATAATATGTTAATCTTGAATAAATAGATTATATTAATTATATACTATAGGTATACTTTTAAAAAAAGGAAATGTATTGAAAGAACTTATCTGCATAAGTAACTGAAATCATTTATTTTTGTAATCTTTTAATTATTTTATCTAATATAATTTTTGAAGTGGTTCTAAATATATTGTTTCCAAAGTGTTTTACTAAAAAGGGACTTATTTTATAATAAAAATCTACAAATATTTTACCTAATGTGTTATGTAATAATACGTTATCTCTGTAATCTCTTAGAAATAAAACTTGTTTTGCATTATAATCCCCATAAACAAACGTTGCAATATAACAACCACTTGGTGCTTTTGTAAGTTCTGTAATAACTACAGAGGTTTGTCCTGATAAAATTGCATTTGCAACGTTCTCTGCATCTTTAGGTGTTCTTCCAGGAAAAGCAAATCTCATACTTTTTTGACGATTACTTACACTAATTTCTATTACTGAATTATTAGGATCTGTGAGTATTTGATTTATTTTATTAATCTGTATTGTTCTTGATTGTCCCCCACCTACAAAAAATACTTTATTTCCTGATAAAGTTAAAGTACCTCGTCCTAAATTAGTCCATTCCTGAGTGGAGTTACTTCTTCCTCCATAAACTCTTGCACCTTTTTTACCATAACTCACTCCAGTACCATGTCTTACTGCTCTTGTTTCATATAAATCAACATAGTTAATTTCAGTATATGAAACCAACCGTTTTTCCTCATCTGCCATAATGCATACTCCTTAAAATTTTTTAATTAATCTAATTAAGTATTTATATTTTTTAATTAATATACCATTCATTCTTGAATTCTTGTAGGTATTGTACATCGATTTCTTTTTCTAGGAGGGATATATCCTGCTGGTTATAATTGATCTTGTAAATATCTTTATTAATTTGTGAAAGGAATTTTATTTTTCTTAATGATTTTCTAAATTTTAATCCGTTATTTTTGGATGTGCTGGTAAAGAACTTATGTTAAGGTTATCTTTCTTGTTTTTTGTTTGAGGATTTTATTTTTGACTATTCTGTAATTATATGGTGGATATTAGCATGTTTAGGGTAATGTTTATATCTTGTGTGTAATAAAAATAAAAATAGAAGCTACAAATGTATGATTCTTAGTAAAATGTTTTTGATTTTAAAAAGATTAAATTAAAATCATTATTTTAATCATAACAGCAGTAATTTTATAAGTTTATGTTAAAGAGATGATAAAAATGCTAGTACGTAATTTGGATTATTTATCAATCCCAAAAGAATTTAGTAAAGTAGAACTTGATATATATGATAATAAATCTATTGCTCTAGTTTATATTCAACAGAAGGGATACTCCTTAGTTTTAAAAAATAATGAAGAAGTTGATTCTGTATTTTTACTTAAAACAGATATTCTTCCAAATAATGTTAACGACCACTCTGATAGACAGGATTTTATTAATGTTATAAAGATGTTATTAGACAAGATCTATAGTGGTGCAGATATAAAGGAGTATGAGAAACAACATCAGGAGCATGTATTTTTAAGATTAATGGATATGCTTAATGAGCAGTCAGATGTTGAAATGATTAATGAGGATAATTCTCAAATATATAAGGACATTGAAAAAGGATTCATGAAATTAGAATTAGATATTATGGATAATAAGATTAATGCATTGAATAGTTCTATTTCTAATGTTTCAAGTAACCTGGATTCTACTGTTAAAGATATGGAAGAAAAATCCTGGGAAAACAGAATTAAAAAGACATTGAAAGATTTTGAAGGTAACTAGTGATTCACTATGGTAAAGTGTCCTAACTGTGGAGCAGAAGTCACTGGATCAAATTTCTGTTTCAATTGTGGAGAAAAAGTAGATAAAACGGAGACCCCATCGGACATTTGTCCAAAATGCGGGGCAAAAAATGATAAAAACACAAACTTCTGTCGTGAATGTGGCTATAAACTAGAAAATGGTGCATCCATTTCTGCTAAACAAAGAGAATGGAATGCTAAACGTAATGAAGTTCTTGCACGATATGATAAACTTGCAGAGGAATTCGGAATCAAGGATGAAGACTACTTCCTTACCAGTATGAAACGTTTCAATGCATTAGAAGATATACGTGCTAAACATAAAACATTTAATATATACCTCAGACCTGATTATACTAACAGATATGATGGTTTCTTCCTAATTAAGGATAATAAATTTGTTTTCATGGAAATAGACAACCGTGACTGGGAAAAAGTAAATGCTGGTATTAATAACTTCTACTTTGACAAGATAGTATCCATGAGGGTAACTAAAAGACTCGGTGATGAAAGTAGATATGAAGATATCACTAAAAGAATGTTCACATCCCCCCACGATATTAAGAGAAACATTCAAAATAAAATCCAATCACTTAAAGCAACAAGATTCAAGGATATGATAGCAAACAATGATAGTGCAGACATGTTTGACAGATTAATGATCAAACTAGTAGATAACACATCATATGAAATCAGACTACCAAGCTATGAATTCGGTCAAGACCTGGTGGCATTATATGAATCATTAAGAGACAGACCACAGCAAGTCATTGTCCAGAACCAGAACACAGAACCTAGTAAAGCACAGCAAATAAAGGAATACCAGGAATTACTAGAAATGGGTTCTATTACTCAAGAAGAATTTGATAAAATAAAAGAAAAAATACTATTCGAATAGGAGGTGAAACATTATGGTTAAATGTGATAATTGTGGAATAACTATTCCAGAGGGTATGGAAAGTTGTCCAAATTGCGGAAAACCCACCCCTATCAAAGCAGATGAAGATCAAGAAGTCCAATCTGATGAAAACCAAAAGGCTGAATCTAATGAAAGTCAAGAGATTAAAACTGAAGAAGAACAGAATTCATCAGAACAAACCCTTACCCGGACCTGTAAAAACTGTGGTGCCAGAATATATTCAGACAATATAATTTGTCCATTATGTGGCAATAGACTCGACGAAGAATATGAAGAGGAAGAAGAACTAAAATGTGAAAAATGTGGAACACAAATCCCAGAAAACACACTCTTTTGTCCAACATGTGGAACAAAAGTAAATAATCAAAAGGATACAGGATATTCTCGAGAATACTCAACCAATATAAACGATAATATAAAAACTAGAGAAGAATCAAATCCAAGTATTGGAAAAAAAATTAATTTAGTAAGCATAATAATACCCGCTGTTATAGCTTTAATAATGTCAATAGTATTATCTATAATAGGAGTATGGCTGGAACTATCATGGTATGCATATATAATAGCTATTATAATATCTGTAGGATTCTGTGCAGCACCTATTGATAATGAAATTAATGCAACAATATCAGGATTCATTGTCGGATTATTCTTAGGTATTCTAGAAAGTCCACTCTTTGGAGTTGTATATGGTTCATTTGCTGCAGAGTTATATGAATACTACGTCGGAACCCATCTAATTACTCTGATAATCTTAGGTGTAGTTGTAGCATTTTTATCAAACATGTTTCTAAAAAAACCTGTCACAAATATTGTCACCAAAATCAAAAAAATGATGTAAATTGATAGTATTCCATTACTTTTCTCTTTTTTTTTAAAAATATATTATTCTTATTAGGGTATCATCTAATTTATTTGTAAACATTTCTTATTACTTAATAAACATGTTTCTACCCAATTAAGTATCTTGCAATTAGCAGTGTTCCTTTTCAAATTCTTTAATTATAGGAGCAAATACATTATTGAATTTTTCGCCCATATCTATGTGCCATTTAATATATTCATCCCAGTTATCTTTCTTTATTGAATCTATATTACGTCTAATACCTATTGTTGATGATTTATTGTTTTCTTTATTCCTCCAAAATAATTCAAAACCTAACTCTTCTTCTATCGTCTCTTTATTGGTAAATAAGTATTCAAATAATTCATTATTATTTTCAATCCATATTTGAGTTAAGAGGTGTTTCTTCTGAGTGTTTATTTTTAAACTAAGATGAGCTAATGATTTTTTTACATTAGATAATTTTATATTATAGTAATTGCGTTTTAATGGTTTTCTTTCTTTTAAGTGTATTTCAGGGTGTTCTCTAATATATTTTGCTATTTTTGTCCAGTATTCTAGTTTTATCATATCCATTTCTGAATCATTGTTATTGTTTACTTTTTTCACTGCCTTTGACCAGTTGTTTGGTTCACATATTACCTGGAATTTAGGTGCTGCTGGTGAGTCTCCTATTCTGAATAGTCTTAGTTTACATAAGAATATATTTATTGTATCATCCAAGTGTTCATTTAGCCAGTTTACTGCTTGTCTATGTTCTTCTTCTACATCTTCAACTATCCATATGATTGTTGTTGCATCTAGTCCTGATGCATATGTTATTATTTTTCCCAAGTGGTCATGATTAGTGTGTTCTAACTGATTTTCTATGACTATTGTTTCATCATCACTGCTTCTTGCAAGGATATCTAGTCTGTATTTACCTGCTGGAACTTCTGTATCTATTACTTCTATATCCATATTTAATTCATTGCTTAATAATTCAATGTTTTCTTCCTGTGCTAGCCAATTTGTAAAGTTTGATGCTTCATGGGGCCATATTTCTCTTAATAGTACTTCTTCAAGTGTTCCTAGTTCTTCTGTTGTATACATTTATATCCTTCCTTATTAGTTTATTTGTTAATAAAATGTTATGTAATTTATTTTTTCTATTTTCGATAATAGAGAAATATTTTTATATTATCACACAGCTTAGATTAAAAATTGAAAATAATCCAATTGATTTTAATTTAATTTATTAGTATCTATATGATAGAATTATAATTAGTATTAATCATGTTATATTGAAAAAGAAAAGATTAAATACTACTTTTTTATATATTATATATTAAGATGAAAATAATGGATTTGATTTGTCACAGGATACCTGAGAGAAGTTTTTTCATAAGAGGACACCAATTCCCTGTATGTAGTAGATGTACAGGCTTTTATATTGGATTATGCTTATATATCATGTATGCATTCTATTTCTTTGTTGATTATAATATGCTTCTATTGACTCTTGCAACATTACTAATAGTACCTATGGTTATAGATGGAACTACCCAGTTGTTAACAGATAGGCTAAGTAATAATACATTACGCTTTATAACAGGTTTATGTGGCGGATTAGGTTTTTGTATCTTCATCAAAGCAATCAAATACTTTATCTATATAATGTAAGGAGTAATGATTAAGATGAGATTTAAATTAGATTGGAGTGAATGGGGTACTGGTAAGAAGATTGCAGTTGTCCTAGTTGTATGCTGTATCGGCTGTATCATTATAGGTATGATAGCAGGTGTCGGTACTCCAGACCAGAATACTAACAAGGCTACTGGAACACAGGTAAAAATTATCTATGATGGTAGTTGGTCTGGTTCTATACTAAATGGCAGTTCAAGTAGTTCTTATAGTGGTGATGGAAATGAAACAATAAACATTACAAACTCTAGTGATTATAGTACTGTAAGTGCTACTATACAGAAACAAGGTGGTAATAGTCGTGACCTAAAAGTTCAAATTATTAGAGATGGAGAAGTGAAAAAAGAAGAAAATACTACTGCTGAATATGGTGTAGTAAGTATCGCTGATTAACTATTAACTTAAATATATTAAATATTTTCTTTAATAATAACATAATTAACAGTTATTAATGAAATATTTAATATCCTATTTTTTTTTATTAAATGAATTATGTAAGAATTATATTAATTTCATTGTCTTATTTTTTTACTTCGATAAACTTAGGTTAAACGAATCAGAATTATATATTGTATACATATGTTGCTTTTATAATAGATTTTATTTATTTATTTCTTAATTTATTTTGTAGTTATTTAATATAAATTTGTATTTATTACTATTTTGTTTATTTATTATTTTTCTTTTAGATTCTGATAGATAATTATTAAATTGTTATATAACATATAAATAATAAATTAAGTGTTATTGTAAAACTAGAAGACATCAACTTCTGAGGACTATTTATTGTCTTATAAAAAGATTAATTATATAATTTATTTAATGTTTCTTTTGTATTTAAATTTCTCTTTTTAATCGTCTTAATTTTCTTTTTTAGAATTATTTGAATTTATACAAATTTATTATTGATTTTTAGTTATTTATAGTAGTAATATTTATATGTTATCAAGTTATATTATTATTTAATTGATTAAAATGTGGAAGTTGATATGATAATTAATGATAAATCTAGTGTCTCTGAGGATGATATTTATTTCACGGTTACGGCTCTTGATATTTTTCATGGTATTAAGCCATTCCGAGTTGGTAGTATTGTTAAGCTTGTGAAGGATTTTGGTAATAAGTTTGATAGTGAGGCTATTCGTGTTGATCTTCGTTATGCTGGTCCTTCTGGTTATGTTGCTAATAGTGTTAGAACTGTGGCTTTAGGTACTATGAGTAGTGGTCGTTTGTATGATAAAATATTAGATGAGGACTTTGGTATTGTCAGGTTCATCTTGGGTAGTGTTGTGATTTGTAAATTACTTACCCATGATGAAATTGAGGTTTTACGTAGTAATCCTGAGTGTGATATCAATTATTTATAAGTAATGTTAGAGGTGTTTTTGTTGAGTAATAGTTTAGCGGATATCTTCAATAGTTTTGAGTATTGTGAAGTGCAGAGTTATATGAATCTTTCACTCGTTGGTATTAAGAGTTCTAAGTCTTTTAGTGGTGTTGATATTCTTCCCCTTGAAAAAGGCCTGGATCTAGGTCTTGTTGAGATTAATGAGACTGAGCCCGAGAATGTTAACATGTTGTGTGTGTCTAATAATGCTGTTACTCCCCTTATTATTTTTGATGGTGAAGAAATTATTGGTGCTAAACAGAACAGGATTTCTAACTCTACTTATATTATTGAGGCTAAAAGTAGTATGAATATCATGGTTTCCTGTACTGAAGCTGGCAGATGGAATTATACATCTAAGCACTTCGGACATTCAGGATATTTTGCAGAGTCTCGTGTTAGACGTGCTAAGGCTGAGGATGTTGGTAAGTCATTGAAAAATAGTGGTAGGAGATGTTCTGATCAATCACGTGTATGGGATACTATTGATGATGTTAACAAGGAAATGAACGTTGAATCAGAGACTAGTGCTCTTAGAGATATGTATACCATTAACAAGAAAAAATTAAATAAATATGTGGACCATTTCCCATACAGAGATGGTATGATTGGCTGTGTTATCCTGGTTAATGGTGTTGTACTTGGCATTGAATTACTGTTTAACCAGTCATGGTATCGTGATAATCATAGAAGAATAGTGGAAAGCTATGTTCCCGAAGCTATTATACGCCAGGACGATCATGAGAAGTATTATGATGTATCTACTGTTATAGATAAATTTATCAGTGAAATCACCTCTTCTAGTATTGATGAATTTGAGTGTGTGAGCATGGGCCGTGATATTCGTGTTGATGAAGGTGATATTGTTGGCCAGGCAACCCTACTTGATGATAATCCAATTAATGCATCATTTTTCAGACGAGTAGAATCATAAATAATCATCACCACCACACTTTTTTTATATTAATAGTTATAGATATATTCATAAAATAGAATGAATTCCATGTAGGAGTAATCTGTCAAATGGTAACTGATGAGACATTGAAAAAGTTAGAAGAGTACAGGAAAGAAAAGCAGAACTACCTTGATATTATTAACTTGAATTATGATAAGGCATTCAAAGTGTACACGTTACAGTATCTTTATGAGTTATATGATTGTAATTTCCCATTACATGATGAAGTTAAAAGTATTCCGGTAATTGGATACTTTGACAGATATGAAGAGTTAACAGACGAGGAGGGATGTATGAGTTACCAGTTTACTGGTGATACTCCACAGATTGGCTGTCGTATTATAACTCATACATTACGTGTACATCCATATAATACTAGTAATGATGAAGTATATATGGAGTATGGCCACTACTACACATATAATAATAGTAAACGGACTAATTATTACAGATTACTAACATATACTGATAATGGTGAGGTTGTTGAATCATTTAAGCCACCAATACGTATATTCTAAAAGAATAAAAAGATTAAATAAATAGGGAGTTTTGATATTATGACATTACTTGATGTTATGCTAAAAAGACGAAGCATAAGAAAATACACTGATGATAAAATTAGTGATGAAGATCTTAATAAGATACTAACAGCAGGTTTACTTGCACCTACCAGTCGTAATAGAAAACCATGTGAATTTATAGTAGTTAAAGATAAAGATACCTTAAAAAAATTATCAAAAGCTAAAAAATCTGGATCAGATATGCTTAAAGATGCAAATGTAGCCATAGCTGTTTTTGCAGATACAAAAAAGGCTGATACATGGATTGAAGATTCATCTATTGCATTAACATATATGGACCTTATGGCTGCTAGTCTTTGTATTGGTAGTTGTTGGTGTCAATTCCACCTACGTAGTTCACTACTCGGTAAGGATGCTGAAGACACAGCATGTGAAGTACTTGGTATGGGTGATAATTATCGTATCGTTGGAGTACTATCCCTCGGTGTTACTAAGGACCAGCCAGAGCCTCATACTCTTGATGATATTGATAAAGATAAAATACATTACGTAAACTAAGTTATATACGTATAAGAATAACCAGAAGTAGTTATTATAACCACCACTCACCATAATTTCTTTTTTTAGAGTGAGTAATTTAACTTAAATTTATATAGCCTGAAAAGTAATTAGATATTTTTTCCACCATATAACCAAATATTCAATATAATTTTTTTAAGTATTCATTATATTCTTAGACATCGTTTTGGTATTGTTATTTTCCAATTATTTTTCCTCATTTTAATCCCATTAATTTTATAAATTAAACAAGATATACAGTTAAACATCTAAATTAATAAAAATTATGGAGGAAAACAGTATATGAGAACGAAGAGTATTGTGGTAATATGTGCAGTAATCATAGTAGTATGTGCTATAGCTGTAGGAGCATATTACACACTTCAACCACAATATAAAACAATAACAATGAGTGGAATAACACTCGAAGTACCAAATAGTAATGCAGTAGTAAATAACACATCAACTAACTATAATACGTATGATGACAAGGACAATAATCTATCAATAAAAACATGGGCATATCGTGATATGAATGAATTAAATGAAACAGCACAGGCAGGATGGGATATCGGAACACAGTATGGTAGTAATCTAGGCCAAAATGTAACATATGATAATGTATCAGTGTCAAATAAAAGTGGAACATACTCCTATTATGAGGCAGATATACAGAATGAATGCATAATCCTCATAACAGGAACCGACATAGACCAAGTGACACATGTAGCTAAAAGTATTAATAAAACTGGAATAAACCCCGTAGGTGGAAACTTAACTCTAGAAAACATGACAAACAATACAACAATAATTAATAATACAGATAACAGTCAAAGTACCTCTACAGCATCCACTAATACAAGAAAAAACGCGAAAACAAGTAGTGATATAGGTAGTAGCTCAAGTAGTGATGATAGTGAGTACGAGGATGTACCTATTCCAGGTTCTAATGGAAAAACTGTTAAAGCAAAGGATACTGGATTTACAGATTATGGACATAGATATGAAACAGCAGATGGAAAAGCAATCTATGTCTAAAAAAAAGATAAAAGAATTAGAAAACAATTTCTCTAAACATTTTGAATGCTCTATCACTTATAAAAAAATAGAAAGTGTAGAGCATTAATATTCATGTTTTTATTGGATGTCAAAGAATTCATTTCTTGCTTCCACCATTGCTTTTATGTTTTTTTCTGGTGAAAGTGGTGCAATCATACAGCTAGGTAGTAGTACATCTACTCCTTTTTCTAATGCTTCGGTTACTTCTTCTTTTACAACAGCTGGTGATTTCATAAATAGTGTGTCTGTTGTTGATATGTTTCCACAGATTGCAGTGTCTGCTCCTATTTTTTCTCTTACTTGTTTTGCATAATTTACATCCACATCATCTGCTATACTTATTCCATCATATCCACATGTCATCATATTTTCTAATTGAGCATTTGTGTCTCCACATATGTGTAATACTATTGGTATATCTGATTCTTCAGTTAATGTTTCGTGGAATGGTGTTAGTAATTGATAGTAGATTTCCGGGGCTATTAGTTCAGGTGTTCCGTTTGGCTCGTATAGTACTATTGCATCCATGTCTAAATCATTATATAGATGTATTTGTTCTATTAATCCATCTGTTATAGCATCTAATGCATCTTCTACGTCAAAATAGTCTGTAGCTATTTTTTTAAGTATTCCTTCTATTCCTAAGCATTGTCCAAGTACTGTTATTGGTCCACTCATTGCTCCTACTATTGGCACGTCTTTATCATCATATTCTTCGTGTAGTATTTTTGTTGCTTCAATTAGAGCTGGGAATCTTGCATTGTGTATGTAGTCGTCTGGCATTTCCACATCACTTACACCCTTGAATGGTGCATGTGTTGTGCTTGATGAGTTATCATGGTCTGTTAGTGCTACTTCACATCCCATTGCTTCTGCTTCAAAACATAGGTCAAATGGTAGCATCATACTTTCTAGTCCTACATACCTGTATGCACTTGATGCTATTTTTGCCATTTGTTCTGCATCTCTGTGTCCCTTTGGCCAGGAGTTCCATCTTTAACCATTAATTCTGTCATGCATGTTGCAGGAAATGAACCTACAGGTGTTATATCAGTATCTTTATTTGTTAAAGCGTTTATTAAATTGTCTTTTAAATTAATATCCATATTCATCTTAATCACCACAATAAGATAATTCTAGTGAATCTAAACAGATAACCAGATAATTACCTTATAATATCCGATTATCCCCCAAATTCTATTTTATTATTTAAAAAAAGATTTATATATAGTTTTTATAGGTTTATATTAGAATATAACTCGTTTTTATAAAAAATAAGTGTTATTTTCAAAGTTTTAATCTATATAAATGATAAGTTTTGGATTATTAGAATTAGATTATTAGAAGAATTATCTTTATTAATAAGGATAAAAATATAAAATGTTTTTAGGAATGCTAAACAGCGACAATATAAACTCCTTCGAATCACTGAAATACTTTTTAAACAGTACCTTCAGAATCGAAATTTTAATGTCGTTATATGACACAAATAAGACAATAAAAGAATTAAAAACAGATTTAAACAAATCAGAAAGTAATCTCCTACATTACCTAAAAGACTTAGAAGAAAAAGAAATAATAGAAAAATTCAATGACTACTACTCCCTAACATCCTATGGATACATAATATCAAAACAATTATATAAATTCTTTGAGAACTGGAATAGTATAAACAATAACATAGACTTTATAGATAATCATATAGAGCCAAATCTACCACTAGACTTAACACTAAATATGGATGTATGGGAAGAAGCTGAAATAATTCAATCCACCCACTTAGACTACAACTAGGCATCACACCAATACAAGGAATTACTCCTAGAATCAAAAAATATCAAAGTAATACTACCAATACTATCACAATTCCATATACATGCAATACTCGAATCACTACAAAACAATAAGGGACATCTTGATTTAATAACATCCAAGCTAATCATGAAAAAAATACAGAAATCAGACCTAGGACCATTATTCAAAGAACTAGAAGACAAAAACCAGATAAGCATATGGTACTCCAACAGCCACGTAAAACTAAACAAATTCCTCACATGCACCGAAAACTTCATATCACTATTTCTATTCTATAATGATGGAAACTGTGATGACTCAGAAATGCTATTAGTACAAGACCAGAAGAAAGTGGATAAAATGAATCAATTAATCGATGAAAACAAGTTAAACTTCTAAAATTTACTCTAATTTTTTTATATAAAGATAGTCTAGTCACCCAAAAAAAGTAATTATTAGAATACTTGAATAAGTATTCAGTTTATTTTCGTAATTTAACTAAGTAGATTATATTTATTTTTATTTTCTTATTAACTCTTTATATACTTAACTATTTATTACATCATATACTGAATGATTAGACAATTTAGTTAATATATTTTATGTAGTATTTATTATTTGTCCATCCTGTACAGTCACTATTCTATCAGCTTGACTTGCTACAGTAGGATCATGTGTTACTACTATTAATGTTACATTATGTTCCGTGTGTAATTCTTTTAGTAGTTTCATTATTTTTTGGCTTGTCTTTGTGTCTAGTGCTCCTGTTGGTTCATCTGCCAGGATTATCCGTGGATTGTTTACTAGGGCTCTTGCTATTGCTACTCTCTGTCTTTGTCCACCAGACATCTTAGTAGGATTTTGATGTAATTTATCTTTTAGTCCCACATCTTCTAGTAATCGTATTGCCTTTTCCTCATCTTTCTTTGAAATCCTATTAGACTTTGATAGTAGTGGTATTTCCACATTTTCTAGTACTGATAGGTTTGGTATTAGGTTATGTAGTTGAAATATGAATCCTATTTCATCACACCTGAATTTGCTCAGGTTTTGTTTAGTGTTTACCACGTCTACTCCATCTACTATGATTGTTCCATCATCTGGCTTATCTAGTGTTCCTATCATGTTTAGTAGTGTTGATTTTCCACTACCAGATGATCCTATTATTGACACGAATTCTCCTTTTTTTATTGTTAGATTTAGGCCATTTAATGCCTTGGTCTGACCATTATCATAGTATTTCTTGAGGTTTCTTATTTCTATTATATTTTCTGACATACATTACCCTCTTGTTATTCA
Organism: Candidatus Methanosphaera massiliense; assembly: GCF_028890305.1. Taxonomy (NCBI): domain Archaea; kingdom Methanobacteriati; phylum Methanobacteriota; class Methanobacteria; order Methanobacteriales; family Methanobacteriaceae; genus Methanosphaera; species Candidatus Methanosphaera massiliense. Next base: position 1,081,913 of record NZ_JARBXM010000001.1, on the reverse strand, counting down.
TATCTTAGTGCTTCTGTTGGTGCTAGTCTGGATGCTTTAATTGCTGGATATAATCCTCCCAGTATTCCTACTATTAGTGCAACTGCAAATGCTCTGATGAATATGCCAATGTTGTATGTTAGTGTCATATCTCCACCAGTGATATTAAATAGAATTATTACTGCTAGTAGTCCTAGTATTGTTCCAATTATTCCAGATATGATTGTTAGTACTATTGATTCACCCATAATCATTGTCAGTACTTTCATACTAGTCCATCCTACAGATTTTAGTACTCCTATTTCACGTGTTCTCTCAAATACTGTCATCATCATAGTATTTATTACACCTACCCCTCCAATGATTATTGCTAATGCTTCTATTGCTGTTGTAGCAGCATTTACTACTGACATCATATTTTCTGTTGTCTTCTCCATTTCATCAGAGGTTATCGTGGATAATGTGTCATTATACTGGTTTTCTATATTATTGTTTACTGTTTCTACTGTTGTATTATCATCTACTTTCACTGCTATTGTTGATACTTCATTCTGTGAGTTTGAATCGTTTTGCAGTGTTTCTAGTCCTGTGTATATTGCTCCATCTGTAAACATTGATCCAGTCTCATAGGTTCCTACTATCTTATATTGTTCTCCTAGTATTGTTATATTATCTCCTATTGTATAATTTTCAGAATCTACTACGCTTTTTCCTACTATTACTTCTCTCTTGTTATCATTGTATGTTGAACCATTTATGGAGTTTATTCCTTCTAGTTCCAAGTCCTTGGAGTTCATTCCATATACTGTTATGGCTCCAGGTCCTGTGCCTGTGGGGTCTGTTATTGATACTTGAAGTAGTCCTGCTGTCTGTTTTACTCCACTAATATTTTTTAATTCATCTACATATGACTCATTTAGTGAGCCACTTGCTCCTCCCATCATTGATGAGCCTAATGGCATTGCTGTTATTTCAGCTGTTCCCTCTTGTAATGTTGTTTGTGTTGATTCTTCTAGGGATGCTGTTATAACACCTAGTGCTACTATTGTTGCTATCCCTATTGCTATTCCTACTATTGCTAGGAAACTTCTTGTCTTGTTTCTAAATGGATTTCTTATCATTAATTCAAGGTAATTCAATAAAAATCATCTCACTAATAATTTTACTATTATAGCCTATCTTTTTATTATTAATATACTCTTATATTCCATATATAATTAAGTACTAACTAGGACATACGCATTTATTAGATGTATTTATGTTCATAGCCATATTTTGGACTATATGCCTCATATTCACCAGTGAATGGATTATAAGACTCCCTGATACTACCATCATGTGATTGAATATGATTAACACCATCCGAACTTATCCATTCATGAACATAAGCACCATATTTAGGTGAATACTGATAATAGCTTGAATCATTAGTTATATGATAATGTAGGTCATTATTGCTATTATTATTTGAATTATTCCCATCAGGTACTGATGCAATAAAATAGAAATACACTAGGCATGCTATTAATAGTATAACTACTATTTCTAGTAGTATTATTTTCTTAGGCTGAATAATTAACCAAACCCCCTGTATATCCTATTATTTATTTACGATTGCTAGTGAAAACATCAAATAATTATTATTTTTGATAATCTATAATTTATGATTATCTATTATTGTCATAATATTTAATAATTTATTAGAAAAAATATATAAGAAGATAAACACAATAAATAATAGAAGATAATAATTAATCCCTAGAAGGTGTACCAATAGGATAAATAAAATATTTCAAAAAGTAGAAGAACAGGGTGATAATATATGAAAACAATAGAAATCTCTGATGATATTTACAATATGCTACGAGAATTACAGGAAACTAATGAATCAATGGATGATGTAATAGGAAAATTACTCGACCAATACTATGACGATGTTAATAATGGTAAACTAAACCAGGAAGTAGAAGAAGAATTTGATGATGAAATTTACTATTAATTAATGGATGTGAATAATAATGACCTCTATTGATTTATCAGATGAACTGCTAGATACCCTAAAACAAATAAAGGAAATGTATCAATTTGACTCAATAGAAGATGTAATAATAAATCTTGTGAATGCTAACATCCACCTAATGAATGGTGACATCTATGCAATGTTTAGAACATTAGGTGTTGAGGATAGGGATACACTTAATCTTATCCTAGAGATGGCAGAAGATTACTATGACAACCAGGAACAATATGAGTTAGCAATGACGGAAGAGAATGGATTCCATCCAAGCTATGGTGGATTTGAAAATAATCGATGAAAAAAAAATTAAACTCATATCTCTTTATTTTGATATATATTCATCCCTTGCTGTTATCATTGCATGCACATTCTCCTCTGGTGAATGAGGTGGAACAGAACAACTACTACAAAGTATATCTACTCCTTTTTCAAGAGCATTTACTGATTCATTTATAACATCATCCATTGAGCCTAATAGTAATGCTTTGTTAGTTGAGATATTACCACAAATCTTTGTATTACTATTTAATTCAGCACGCTTATTCATCACATAATCAAGATTTACAGCATTCTCAATACTAATAGCATCATAACCCACTCTTAGCATATCTGGTATAATAGGTGTTGTATCACCACAGATATGAAGTATTGAACCTGACTGAATATTGTCGGATAATAATTCTAATTCTGGCGTGACAAGTCTTTTAAAAATATCCGGATTAAGCAGGTCTGATGATGAGCTTGGCTCACATACACATATAGCATCAACACTATATGAGTCAATCTTACTTGTAAAATCAAGTAATGCATCTGTCACGATACTTATAGCCTCCTCAATTTCAAAGTAATCTGTTACAACAAGTTTTAATAATTCTTCTATGCCCAGTAGTTGTCCTAGCAGTGTGAATGGACCTACAACACCCACAATTAACGGCACTTCCTGATATTTTTCTTGTATTTTTTCTATTGCATCAAATAATACTGGCATTCTACCATTATATAGAAAGTCATCTGGTATACTAATATCATCTGGATTGTTAAATGGTGTTTCTATTACTTCTGGTCTTTGGTCATCACTTCTTAAATCTACCTTGCATCCTATTGCCTCTGATTCTATGGTCATGTCAAATGGTATGTTTATTCCCTCAATACCACTATAATTATATGGTGCTGCTGCTAGTTCCATCATATTATCTGCATCAGTATGTGCTTCTGGGAATTTTGCACCTGTTTTTTCCATGTATTCCATTAATACTATTGTTGTTATAGGTGCTACTGGTGTTATCTTTGTACTACTTGTTAAGCTATTCTTGAAGTTTTCTTTATAATTAATCATTATTTAATCCTTAACCATTATTTCATTAATAATTTATTTATCATTATTAGTATGTTAAATATTCTATTTAACTTATAAATATAAAAAAAAAGTTTTTTGGTGGTTAATACGTAAGTATTATAAAAATAGATATTATATAAAAAAAATAAAAGAGGAGGATATAACCTCCGCTTTTTATCAAATGATTAATTCAATAGAAATATCTTCTATTTTTTAATTGTGAGTGTATTGTTTGATTCTACTCTATTATAATTGTCATCCATGAATACTGCTGTTAGTTTATAGTTTTTAGATGCCATGCTGGATGGTATTGTGTATTTAAGTATTGCAGTTCCATTTTTTACTGTTGTTATTATTGCGTTTCCATTATTGTCTTTTAGTGTTACACCATTAAGTTTGAATACTACTTTTCCACTGTTTATTTTCATACTAGCATTTGTTTTATCAGTTATTTTTGTGGTTAGTGTGACTGTTGAACCTTTACTTGCTGTTATTGGTAATACTGTTAGTTTTGCCTCACGTTTTGTGATATTTAGTGTGTAATTAGTACTTCTTGACTGGTCATATTGATTGTTTCCATGGTATACTGCACTTATTTTTATTGTGCGTTTTGCCCATGCATCTGGGATTGTGTATTCTGTTAGTGTTGCTGTACCATTTACTACTTTTATGTATTTTATTGTTCCATCACTGTTTTTGATTGTTACACCATTTAATTTAAAGATAACATTTCCATTATTTACTATTTTACCAGTGATTGCTGTGATTCTTGCTGTGAAGTTTGTTGTTTCTCCCACTTTTACATTTATTGGATCAACAGTAATTGCTGTTTTTACTTTATTTACGTTGAGTGTTGTTTCTGTTACTGCTGTTCTGTATATGTCTGTTCCCATGTATTGTGCTTCTATTTTTGTGTTCGTAATGTTAGTTGGTATTGTTGTTATTGTTGATAGTCCTTTATCTACCTGTGCATATCCTAGTATTGTACCATCATTTGTAACAAATTTAACTGTTCCATTATTTACTGTGTTGTTATCCATATCAACTACTGTTACCGTGATTGGTGTTTCTTCTTTTATTATTCCTGTTACTGGTGTCATGTTCATTGTTACAGGTATAGTATTAATGTTACGTACTAATGTTATTGTATTATCTTCATATATTCCGTTTGGATCTGTGTATGTAATTGTAATTACTTTATCTCCAATTGTATCGAATAGGTATGTTGTTTTTATTGTTGATGAGTCTGTTAATGAGTTGATAATCTTATTGTTTACTTTCATTGTGATTGTACCTGTTATTGGATTTCCTTGTTCGTCTGTAACGTTAGCTATTAAGTTTATGATTTTATTAACTGTTATTGTTTCTGGTATGTTAGTGTTTATTGTTGATTTTCCCATTGTTTTAATTGTTATTGTGGTATTTGATGGTTTACAGGTTTCATTTCCATTGTAACTGATTATTATGGTATGTGTACCGGTTGTTTTTGGAATGTAGGTATAACTATATTTACCATTATTAGTGTTTACAATGCTAGTATTTACTCCATCAATTGTTACTATTAGACCATCTACTCCTGATTTTATGTTGTCTACTTTGTATACTCCTTTTATTATTAGAGCATTGTTTACTAGTATCACATAGTTATTGTTGTTTGAAGTAATTGTTGTATTGTGTCTGTCATCTGTTACTGTTAAAATTGCTGTATTTGTTGAGTTTAAGTATGTATTTGTTGCATTAAAGTTAGCTGTGATTATAACATCATCCATATTATTAGGATTGTATGTGAATGTTCCTATTCCATCATTGATTGTTATAAGTCTGGTGATGTCCCCTATTGTAACTAGTACATTACCTGAATTAATTAGGTTATCATTAGCATCTTTTAATGTTACTGTTATTGTATTATTCTTATATAAGGATAGTGTTCCATCTATGTTTATAGTTGTGTTTATTCGAGTTTCTGTTATACTAAGAGCTTTAGTTAGATTTGAGCTTAAGTATTGTTCAGTTTCATCTGTTCTAGTAGTGATTAGTAAATCATCAATACTGCTTGGAGTAGTTGTAAATGTGTATGTTCCATTACTTATTGTGATTTTAAAGGTATTACCATTAAATGTTATGTATACTGGTAATTCTAGATTAGTGTTATTAACATCTTTTAATGTTATTGTCACTTCACCTGGTTTATTTAATGCTAAATTACCGTCAATTGTTATTATTGGTGTTGTTCTATCATCAATTACTTTTATTGTTTTAGAAGCTGTAGAGTTTACAAATCTAATTGTACCATTAAATAATACTGTGATTGTAACGTCATTTATTGTTGTTGGCTTGTATGTGAATGTGTATGCTCCATTGGTTAGTGTTACATTTCTTGTGTCGTTATTTATTGTTACTAGTATTGTACTGTTTACTTTAGCACCATTATCTGCTATTAATGTAATGTTGATTGTATTGTTTTTATATAATAGTAATGTTCCATCTATTGTTATTGTTGTGTTACGTGGTATTATTGGTAAGTTATCTGTAACATTTACGTTACTTCCACTTACTATGAGTACTGATTCATCACCTAGTCCCTGTGTTGTGTATACTGTGTTATTTGTAATGTTTATGTTACTAGACCTGTCTAATATTTTAAAACCTGGTCCTGTTGTTACATTTACCCTGTTATATGTGACATTTGCACCTTTTACTTGTTGTAGTATTATACCTGCTGTTGTTGGTTTTATCCAATCAGCTGATGCTAGACGAGTAGCATTAGTAGTTCCTGTTACTAATATTGTGTTACCTGTGATATTATAGTCATTACTCATTAATGCTATACCCTCTGCATAGGTACCATTACTAATAATAGTGTTATTTGATATTGTCGTATTTTTAACTATTGATGATGATCCGTATGGATATGAGAATATTTCTATACCATATGTTTCATTACCTTTTACATATATTGTATTATTATGTATAAGGTTATTTTCAAAGTTTCCATCATTCCAACTACTGAATATTAAACCATAGGTTACTTGTCCTTCAGAGTATCCTGCTGTTACATCAATTATATTGTTTGTAATTGTGTTATTGTATGCCGGACTTTGGAAGAACTGTATACCATTAGCATATGTCTTTGAGGTTATGTTTATATTGTTTCCATCAAGTATGTTATTATTTACATTGCCTCCTAAATTCAATCCATAAATATAATCTGTTCCATTACCACGTACTGTGTTGTTGATTATTTTATTGTTTTCTAGGGTTACACCAGTAGGTGCCTGTACTGTTACTGATTCGATTGTACCATAACCAGAAGCTGTTGATGCATAAGTGTATAAGTAGTTATTAGCAATTGTATTATTATTAGATGAAACTATAATATTTACTGTTGGTGCTATTGCTGGGTCACTAAAGTAGTCTACACTATCTGATGGACCTGTAACTGTGATATTGCTGTTTATTACTTGGTTATTATCTGCATTAATTAGTATTACTTGTGCTTTTCCAGAGGTTGCATTCTGTATTATTGTTACATTATCAACTGTGTTATGTTCAGTATTAAGAATTATAGAATTATGGTTTTCTATGTCTGTGCTGATTATTTTAAGATTATTTATTGTGAAGTTTGCATCGCCATCTATTGTTATTGTAGCATTATATAGTATTGTATTTTCATCTTTTCCTGTTAAGGTTAGATTATTTTCTACAAATGTAAATATGTTATTATTAATAAATGCACCTTCTAACACTATTTTATCAATATAGAATGGTACTGTGTAATTAAATATTCCGTCATCATCAAAATAATTATTATATGTGTCATCAGTTATTGTAATGTAGTTTAATGGTAAATTATCTGAAATTACATTACCAGTTCCTTTATTATCTACTGCATTGTTAGCTGCTGTTGTTTTTGCATATAATGTATTATTAGATACTGTTATATTTGATGATTTTGATGATAATATTACTGCTGTGTTATATGTTGAGTTTATAAGATTATTTGTTATTGTAACATTATTTACTTTCTGATTTGATTTTGGTCCTAATACAATAGCTCCCTTAATAATGTTTGAGTTAATGTTGATATCACTTATTTTTCCATTGTTACCTGTCACTGTAATATTACCATTTATTGTGTTACCGGTTAGTGTAATATTTTTTGTTGATAATGATGATGCTGCTGCAGTAAATTCTACGTTTCCAGAGATGTTATTGTTTGTTATATTATAATTATCTATTACTCCACTGTTACTTGATTGTACTGTGAGTTTTGTCATGTTATTATCATGTAATTTTACTGTACCTTGTATTCTTGTTGCATTGAAATTGTTATTATATGCATCACATAGTGAAACTATTCTTGCAGTACCTGTTACAGTATTATTTACTACTAAACTTTTTGTTGTTGATGTGAAAGAACTTCCATTAAGCAATACATTATTTCTGTATATATTATCTATTGATAGAACTCCTATATTTCCTTCAGTAGTTGTTCCACTACCCCACTGATTTATTATACCTTGTCCTTTATTGTATTCAACAGTATTATTTTCAATTAGATTATTACATCCTGCAATACATATACCATAACATATTGCCAATGCATTACTTGGCCCATAAATTCTATTGTTTGAAATAGTATTATATTCATTACTATGATTATAGTTCGGTATATCTACATTGTATGTTGTTAAATACATTAAATTACCACATGTACCTTCTCCAATAATTGTATTGTTATCAAATATACAATGATTTACATAAGCACCCACTAGTGTACTATGTCCACCATTATTTTTTGTTTTAAAATAGCTGTTTTTAACTGTGATGTATGAAGAGTTTCCTCTGATAGATGTAACTCCTATTCCACCACCAACTACCTGGCCTTCATTGATAACTGTTATATTATTTAAGGTTACGTTTTCTGTGTTGTTTATGTATAATTGCGTGTTGTAGAAGTATATTCCAGTAATGTTACTTCCTGAACCATTACGTGTTATTGTAAATGCGTTTCCATAGCTTTCTCCAAAGAAATCTGTACTTGTAGAGTTTAATGAAATATTAGAGTCATGTGTTGTTGAAATAATGTTTACGGGCTTGTTTATAGTCATTGTGTAATTAAATGATTGTGATGAGATAAAGTTTCCTTGTAAATCAAGTACATCTCCCCTTGTTACATTGTCATTTAATTTACCACTTGTAAAGAACTGTGTGTATGTCTGATTTGTTACAACATGTGTTTGTGTATCTTTCTTTAAATTCTTAGATGTTTTCTTTGCAGTTTTTGTTGTCTTTTCCTTTGTGACATTAACTGTCTTAATTTCTTTTGTTGCCTGTGATACCTCTGTGGTTTTATGATCAACTTTTACAACATCACTTGATACTGTATGAGTTGTACTTTGTGGAATATCAACAGTAGATACACTTGTATCATTGCTTGATACATCAGCAGCACTAACCGCGGATACTCCAATAATTAAAACAATGAGAGTTATCACAAAGATAAATGTCGACTTTTTTGACATGATGTATTTAACTCCTTAACTTTTTAAATATTCAAATAAATCATATCATCATTTTTGAATAAAATAATACGTTTTACTTGAATATTAATATATTTATAAAAAATATAATATAAGTTTAATTAAACTAAAAAATATTTGAATAATTTATAAATATGACTATTACTTTTAAAGAGCTGTTAAAAAAAAGATATTATGATTTGATAAAAAAAATAGATTAAATTAAAAAAAAATAGTATAAAAAATATGAAATAAAGGTTTTATACAATAAAAACTTGAATAAATATGGTTATATAGAAAAAGAAGTATTTAAAGGGAGTATTGATGATAATAATTTCTTTTTAATTATATCATCTGACTCAATTTATCCTTCAATATCTCTCTTTTTTTAGTGTGTTACTTCTTCTCCATTCTCTGTTGGATTATTTTTTATTGTGTTGTTGCTCATAGTTGTTGTAGTGTATCTTGTATCAAGGATTGCTCCTCCACGAACTGCACTGTTTCTTGTTATACTGTTTTCTGTGATTGTAGTGTTTATTGAACGAGTGTTTATTGCTCCACCATAGGTTGCATTGTTGTATGTTATGTTGTTACCTGTTATTCTAGTATTAACTCCATTCCAGTTGTTGATTGCTCCACCATAATTTTGAGCATTGTTGCTTTTTATGGTGTTATCTTTTATTGCTGTGTTTTCTCCGATGTTGAAGATTGCTCCTCCACTAATAGTTGCTTTGTTACTGTATATATTGTTGGATTGTACTGTGTTGTTTGCTCCTCTTATGTATATTGCTCCGTATTGTGCTTGGTTGTGGTGTATTGTGTTATTTGCTATTGTTGTATTTCTTGCATTCCAGTTGTTTACTGCTGCACCGGTTGTGTTTGCAGTGTTGTATTTTATTATGTTGCCTGTGATGTTTGTGTTTGTTCCTAGGTTGTTTATTGCTGCTCCACTTCTTGCTTTGTTAGATGTGAAGTTGTTGTTGAGTATTCTGTTGTTGTTTCCCATTATAAAGACTGATCCACCACTTATACATGCTGTGTTACTTGTCATGTTATTGTTGTTTAGTTTTAATCCTGTTCCACGATAGTAGATTGCTCCACCATAGTTTGCCTGGTTACCAGTGAATTTGTTACCTGTTATTGTTGTTTTTGTGGTTTCCCAGTTGTTTATTGCTCCACCAAGGGTGTTTGCATGGTTATTAGTGAATATGTTATTTGTTATCCATGTGTTTCTTCCTAGATTGTATATTGCACCTGATGATATTGATGCATTGTTTTTAGTGAATGTGTTTTTATTTATGATTGTGTTGTTTCCTCTGTTGTATATTGCTCCGCCGTACATTCCGGTGTTGTTTGTGAATGTGTTTCTTAATATTGTTGCATTGTTTGCATTATAGTTGCTTATTGCTCCACCATTGATTCCTTTGTTGTTTAGGAAGGTGTTTCCTGTGATGTTTGTGTTGTTTGCTCTGTTTAGGATTGGTGTGTTAGCAAAGTTTCTGAATGTCATGCTTTCTAGGGATACTAATCCATTTTGTATGTTGAATGCGTTGATTATCTTGTTGTTTCCATTTAATACTGGACTGTTATTTCCTATTATTTTAAGGGTTAGGCCATTATTAAGTACTACTGTGTCGTTTATGTTGTATGTGCCGTTTAGTATGTATATTAATGAGTTATTGTATGTGCTGTTTCTTATTGTGTTGAATGCGTATGTGTAGTTCCATGGTGTTTCTGGTGTTCTTCCATTATTACTACTTGAACCATTAACTGCTACATAGTATACTGATCCGTATCTTGTACCGTTAACGTAGTATGTTGTGGTTGCTGGTTCATATCCAACAAGATTATCATAGTTTATGGATAATATGTTGTTTCCAGTTTTTAATGAGCTAGCTTGTATTGTGACACTGGCACTGCCATTTGTTACATTACCTTGATATGTGTCACCATTTACTGTGATTGTTACAGTACCATCTGCTACATTGGTTCCATCTTCACCTACTACTTTAACATTTACTGTTGTAGCGTTTGATGTGATGGTCATGTTTTCTACTGTGATGGTTGGTTTTATATTATTTACAAAGTATGTTGTACTTGCTGTAGTTTCATAGTATAATTCATTTCCGAGGTAGTGAGCATATATTGTTGTGTTTTCTATTTCTGTTGGTGTTATGGTTATTGTAGCTATACCGTTTGATATATTTGCTACTCCCAGTACAGTTGTGTCATATGCTGTGAATTCTACTGTACCATTGGTTACTGCTCTTCCATCTTCACCTGTTACTGTTACAGTTATTGGTGTTGTTTTGTTTATTGTTGTGTTTATTGGGTCGATTGTTATTACTGCATTGTTTAGTAATACATTGAGATTGCTTGTTGTACTTGTTGTAGCATATACTCCGTTAGGATCTGTGTATGTTACTGTGATTACTTTACGTCCTGCTTCTTCTGATACATAGTAAGCTGTTATACTGCTTACGAATGGCTGTGATATTATGGTTTCTCCGTCAACTGTTATTGTGATTGTACCAGTTATTGGGTTTCCATATGCATCTGTTGCGTTTGCTTGTATTGTTATGTATTTGTTGATTGTTGTGTTTTCTGGGATGTTTTTATTAATTATTACTTTGTAGTTTCCATCTACTGGTTGGTTATTACTTATTGTGATTCCTGTTTGTTCTACTGCGTCGTCACCTGCTATGTCTTGTGCTTGTATGTAGTTGTTTGTTACTTGGTTGTTTGTTCCTTTTGCTACTGAGATAACTGGTGTTTCCTCGTTTTCAGCATTTATTAGGATTACATTATCCTCAATATCTACTCTTGTAGCGTTAGTTATGTTGAATGCTACTACGGGGTTGTCACTGGTTGCTGTGATATTGTTATAATTAATGTATTTAGTATCGGTTGTTGTATCATTAGTGTATGATACTACTGTTATGTTGTCACCATTTGCTGTTATATTGTTGTATTGTAATGAACTCCATCCGAATATTCCATTGTTGGATTCTATAGCTATTACGTTGTTTCCGTCTATATTTACCTTATTATTCTTGAAATCTCCATTACTGGTGATTGTTACTAATGCTTTTGCTGTGTCATCTGCTTTAATATTTATATTATTTCTTTCTAGTTCTACTATGCCGTCAGGTGACCATCTTGGGTTTGATGATGGTACTCCAACAAAGTATACTGCTGTTGCATTTTTACCTGTTACTGTTATGTTGCTGTCGAACATTTCAAAGGTTACATAATAATTTGTTTTACTTATAGATTCAATTGCTGTAACATTATCCCCTGTTACATTAATATTCATGTTAAGTAGATTGATTCTTGTATTACTGGTTCCAGTTTCATTGTTTATATCAACTATTACTGCTTTTTTATCTACATTATTTATATTAATACCTGTTACTGTTACACTTCCAGCTTGACCACCAGTGTATTCTAGTGTACCGTTGTATATTGTGTAATTTCCAGCATTAATCAAGTTAATGAAGGTATTGTTAAATATTAAATCTACTCCTTGTAGGTCTGATCCTAATACTAATACGCCTACTTTTTTATCATTTGGTGCAACATAATTATATACGCCATTTTCATCAAATATTGATGAGTATGTCTTGTTTGTTATTACTAATAATATTGGGCTGTTGTCACCTACAGTAATATTATCACCATTTACAGTGTTTACTGCATTATCTCCACCTAATAGGTTATTATTAGAGTATAATGTGTTATTGTTTACTGATGTGTTAGCTGAGTTTGTAACTGTTACTGCATACATTGATGTAGTGCTAGCATCTACTCCTCTTACAACATTATTATTAGCTTTGATTAATTCAACTGCTGTGTTATTAGTTTTTAGTGTTCCTGTTTGACGGCCAATGTTTGAATTATTGGTGTTTATTAATTTTATTGCAGGACCATTTATTATGTTAGTATTTCCATGATTAATTGTTACATTATCACTGTCTTGTACTAGTATTCCAGCGGTTGTTGGTGCAATCATATCATATGTACCGGTTACTGTAGAGTTACTTACACCGTTTACATTAATTGTGTTTGCGGTTATTGTACTGTCTTTTCCTACAAATGCAATACCTATTGTATGATTTCCATTACCATTTAAATTGTTATTATTTATTACAATACCTGATAATGGGGATGTTGCAGTACTGCTGTAGGTTTCTATTAGATATACGTTATCAGCAGTTGCTGTTACAGTGTTTGAGGACATTGTTGTTCCTGATACATCTGTTTTACCGTATACACTTATTAATAATCCGTATGCGTATGATTTTGCATTGATGTTTATTGTGTTTGATTGGAGTGTGTTATTTGCTGCTGTTCCGTATCCAATCTGTATACCTGCTGCGTAATTATCAGAGGTCATGTTAATGTTATTAGATTGAATAGTGTTACTGTTAGCGTTTTCTCCAACATTTATACCATAAGCATAATCTGTTGCTTTTACTGTTACTTTATTATTTTTTACAACGTTATTGTTTGCAGTGCTTGAACTAGAACCTTGTACTGTAATACCTTCAACGGTACCAACACCAGTTGTGGTTGTTGCTATTATATTTACAATATTATTTTGTACAGTGTTTTTATCAGATAATATTATTATTCCTGCTACATTAGATACTACAGGATTTTCTGCCCAGTTCATACCTTTTGATGGAGCATAAACAGTGATACTGTTATTTTCTATTTTGTTATTTACTCCTGTTACATATATTTCCTGTGCTGTTGATTTTGTAACATGTTTAATATTTACGTTACGTACTTTATTATTATCTGTTTCAAGTATTACTGCTTTATTATTATTTCTAGCATTGTTTATTGTTATGTTATTAATTGATAATTTACTTTCATCCATAGATGCGATTGTAGCATTATTTAATGTTGCATTTACACCTATAATTGTTAAAACAACATTTTTGAATGTGAAGTTTTTATTATTAAATGTTCCTAATAAGTTGATTGTTGAATAATTGTTTATTAAGCTTGTAGCATTGAATACTCCTTTTTCATCAAAGAAGTTATTATATGTTTCATCTGTAATATTATATATGCTACCTGCTTCTGGTGTGTTATTTTCTACAGTGTTACCGTTTGCTATTGTTACTGTGTCCATACCAGCATGAGTTCCTGCTATTAAGTGGTTGTTTGCTATTGTGTTATTTGTTCCTGTTACTGTTAATGTGTAGTCTTCTTCGTTTACAATAAGGTTATCTGATACATTTACATTTTTTGCATTGTTTAATCTAACTGTACCAGTTACATTGTTTGCTGTGATGTTAGTACCAGCAGCTCTAGCATTATTTACAATAATATTATTAACTGTGTTGTTTGTAACATTTACAGCTGCATTGCTTACTGTTAATTTTTCAGTTATGTTATTATTTCTTACTATTGAAGAAGATGATGCTGTTAAGTTAGCTACATTGTTGTTTTCAATAACGCTACGTAATCCTGTGGTAATGGAACCAGCAGTGTTATTTGCAACATATCCATCTACCATTCCATTTATATTTCTTACTGTATTGTTTACAATAGTGTTATTTGCTGTGGTTCCACCCCAAGCAGTGGTTATAGCACCGTTAGCAGTGTTACCACTTACAAGGTTATGTTGACCAGATAAAACAATACTCCATGAAATAGCAGAACCTAATGGTCCCCTTACATCATTATTTGTAATATTATTATAACTGTTATTTAGTGTTGTACCCTGTGGAGGGTTATATATGTTAAGATATAATAAGTTACCTACGTTTCCTACTCCTCTGATGGTACAATGGTCAATAGTACAGTATTCTGATCTTGTGATTACAAATGAACTGCTTCCACCATTGTTTTCAGTGTAAATATAACAATCACGTAGTGTGATGAATGTTGATGCTCTAACTGCAGTTTGACCTACTCCACTACCTACTCTCTGGTTGCTTACAACCATGGACATGTTGGTAAATGTTATATTAGTTGTTTGGGTTACCCAGAATTGAGTGTTGTATAAGTAGATACCACTGAATGTTGAATTTGCAGCTCCAGGTCCAACCCAGAAACTATTACCCGGATTTTCACCGAATAGACTACCTGCAGTTGTATTCAATGATATGTTAGCATCTTTTGTTGATGATATTACATTTACTGGTTTTGTGAATCTTAGTGATCCATTTACAAATAAATGACCCTGGAAGTCAATTGTATCACCAGCTACAACATCATCACTTAAATCATAGTTATGACTATTTGTTGAGCTATTTGTACCATTTGCTACAAATACGGTATTCCAATTGTCCTGGTTTACCACGTGAGTTGTTGCTGTCTTTATATTTTTAGTTGTTTTTACTGTTTTATTATTATCAGTATTTGTTTTTACTGTTTTAATATTGTCAGTACTTGATTTTACTGTTTTAATATTGTCAGTATTTGTTTTTACTGATTTTACACTCTTCTTAGTGTTTGTGACTTTATTATCACTGGTTTTTATATTATTATCTTCTTTTACAACAGCTTGTGTTGTTGCATGTGAAGTTATATGAGTATCTTCAACAGTTGCTACATTTGTATCATTAGTTGATACGTCAGCAGCACTTACCGCTGATACTCCAATAATTAAAACCATGAGAGCTATCACAAACATTAATGTCGATTTTTTAGACATTGTTTAATTAAACTCCTAATTTTTAATTGTTACATCCAAATAATTCATACTACAAAAAAATAATACGTTTTACTTGAATATTAATATATAATTAAAAACTATAATATAAATTTTATTAATAATAAATTAAATTTTAATTATAACTATTAACATTAACTAAAAAAAGAAGAACCATATTTCTCTAAAGACCATATAAAGTCCTAAAAAAGATAAAACAAAAAATAGTAAGTTTAATATAAAACAATTCTATTTCCAAAAAAAAAGTGGTATGGGTAATACCATTAAACTAGTAATGTAGCTAAATAAAGTAACACCATAAGTAAAAGATCATAACATAAATGCACAAGATATGATACTAATAAATTCTTAGTTCTTAAATAAGCATAAGCTGTGACTATTGAACCATAACCTATAGTAACCACAGAATAAAATAAATCACTGTAAACAGATAAATGTAGTGCACCAAAGAATGTTAAAGCAAATAGGGTAGCAATAACCACACAGAATCCACGCTTACCGGTAAATCTATAAGACACATATAATGCTGTGATGAAAAGAATAAACTTATATAACTCCTCCCAAACTAGCTGAATAGCAGTTTCAATTATATTCATAACTGTTAAAGTGACAGCAACATCATCCTGAGCAGTAACATCAGCTCCTGGAAGAATACTTGCAAGTAACAGGGTTAATATAAATTCACCGATAATGCATAAGATAATAAACCAAAAATCATTAAGCTCGAGTACTTTAACAATCTCACCAAAATGTCCTTTAAATGCATAAATAGCAACTAGAATTAATGAAACAAACATACCTAAAGTAATATCAACATCATATCCCCATGAAAACGAGCCAATGGCTAAAAACACTGAAACCACTATAAGAGCATACCATTTATTTTTAGATAAATTAGGATTGTCCCTGTAAAATGGAAAGTCAGTATTCTCACGCTCCCATCCCATACTCTTTAATTTATCAAACATATATTCACCTTTTAACATATTTTTATCTAAAACAGTATATATACATATTTACAAATCATGGAGAATAATTAGAATAAGAATAAAAAAATTAGATAATATTAAAAAATGTTCAATTATAATAAAATTAGAAAAAAGTGTTTTACAAAAAAAAAGTATTACATAGATGTAGGTAAAGTAAAGTTAATACTTCACAGAACCTCTACATCTTTTATCAGTTTATGATTTATATACTGTTTCATTACCATTCTGTGTTGGATTATTTCTGATAGTATTGTTTTTAATTGTTGAAGTATTGTGTTTCATATCAAAGATTGCTCCACCACTAGTTGCAGTGTTACTTGTTATAGTGTTACCTGTGATTGTAGTTTTTGTTGCACGGGTGTATATTGCTCCACCATAACTTGCATTGTTACTTGTTAGGTTGTTATTTGTTATTTTGGTATTTACTGCGTTGTAGTTGTTTATTGCTCCACCGTAGCTTTTTGCATTGTTGTTTCTTATTGTGTTTCTTGTTATAGTGTTGTTAGTTCCAATGTTATAGATTGCTCCTCCACTGCTTGTTACTTTGTTGTTGTATATTGTGTTGGATTGTATTGTGATATTGCTTCCTCTTAGGTATATTGCTCCGTATTGTGCTTGGTTGTCATGTATTCTGTTACCTGTTATTGCAATGTTTCTTGCATTCCAGTTGCTGATTGCTCCACCGAGGGATGTTGCTGTGTTGTATTGTAGTAAGTTTGATTTGATAATTATGTTTGTTCCAAGGTTGTTTATTGCTGCTCCATTTTTTGCTTTGTTACTTGTGAAGTTGTTATTGGTTATGTTGTTAGATGTACCTATTACAAATAGTGCTCCACCACTTACACGTGCTGTGTTACTTGTCATGTTGTTTTTATCTAGTTTTAATCCTGTTCCACGATAGTAGATTGCTCCACCATAGTTTGCCTGGTTACCAGTGAATTTGTTGCCTGTTATTGTTATACTAGTTGTATCCCAGTTGTTTATTGCTCCACCTAGAGTTTTAGCTGTGTTATTTGTGAATTGGTTGTTTGTTACTCTTGCATTTCTTCCTAGGTTGTATATTGCTCCTGAGGATAGTGTTGCATTATTTCTTGTGAATATGTTGTTATTTAAGATTGTGTTGTTTCCTCTGTTGTATACTGCTCCACCATAGGAAGCTGTGTTGTTTTGGAATACGTTATTATTTATTAGTGCATTGTTTGCATTATAGTTACTTATTGCTCCACCATTTGTTCCTTTGTTGTTTAGGAATGTGTTACCAATTATTACTGTGTTTGGTGCTCTGTTTACAATAGGTGTGTTTGTAAATCTGGTGAAGGTTATATCTTCTATAGATATTAACCCATTTTGTATGATGAAACCGTTTATTTTCTTATTATATCCATTAAGTACAGTATTGTTACCTACTACTTTAAGTGTTAAGCCATTGTTGAATGAAACAGTATTGTTTATTCTATAATTTCCGTTTAATATGTATATTAGTGAGTTGTTATAAGCTGTGTTTCTTATTGTGTCAAATGCGTATGTGTAGTTCCATGGTGTTTCTGGTGTTCTTCCATTATTACTGCTTGAACCATTAACTGCTACATAGTATACTGGTCCATATTTTGTACCGTTAGTGTAGTATGTTGTAGTGGATGGGTCATATCCTATACTGCCATTATAATTAATGGATAAGATATTGTTACTATTTCTTAATGATGTAGCTGGTATAGTTGCACTAGCTATGCCATTTTCAATGTTTGCTGTGTATGTGTTACCATTTACCATGATAATTACTGCACCACTTGTTACAGTGTCACCATTTTCATCTGATACTATTACATTGACTGTAGTAGCACTTGATGTTATGGTCATGTTTTGTACTGTGGTACTTGTTGTTTTGTATGGTGTTGCTGTTACTGTTGTTGTTTTTTCTGATGGTTTTAGTGTTTGATTACCATCATATGTTACGGTTATTATATGGTCTCCTACTGTTGCTGGTGTGTAAGTGTAAGTATATCTACCATTAACAGCATTTACTGTTGTTACAGGTGTTCCGTCCACTAGTATGTTAACTGTTGCTGTGATTGGTGTGTTATCTTCTTTAATTTCTCCACTTATTTCTATTGGAGTGTTTAGTAATGTTGTGTAATTTGCTTGGTCTACTGATATGCTTGGGGTTGATCTTGTATCTTGTACTGTTAGTGTTTTTGTTGTTGTTGATGTTTTATAGGTTGTTGTCTCAGGATATGTTGCTGTTATTGTTACATCATCCATACTTGTTGGATTGTAGGTTACTGTACCTGTTCCATTTGTTATTGTAACGTTCTGTGTGGTGTCACCTATAGTTATTGTGGTTACTCCATCAATGTTAGTATTATCCTCAGTTGTTACGGTTATTGTGATTGTGTTTTGTTTGTATAATTCTAGGTTTCCGTCAATTGCTATGTTTGTATTTTTTCTTGTGTCTTGTACTGTTAGTGTTTTTGTTGCTGTGGAATTTAGGTATTTCTTGGTTCCTGGGAATGTTGCTGTTATTGTTACATCATCATTGCTTGTTGGAGTGTAGATTATTGTACCTGTTCCATTGGTTATTGTGACGTTCTGTGTGGTGTCACCTATTGTTACTGTGACTATGGAGTCTATTTTATCGTTATTATCTGGTGTTACGGTTATTGTGATTGTGTTTTGTTTGTATAATTCTAGGTTTCCATCTATTGTTATTGTTGTGTTGTGTGTTTCTATTGGTAGGTTATCTTCTACTTTTACGTTAGTTCCACTTACTATGAGTACTGATTTATCACCTAGTCCCTGTGTTGTGTATACTGTGTTATTTGTGATGTTTATGTTGCTAGAGCTGTCTAATATTCTGAAACCTGGTCCTGTTGTTACATTTATCTTGTTATCTGTGATAGTTACATCTTTTACTTGTTGTAGTATCATACCTGATGTTGTTGGTTTTATCCAATCAGGTGATGCTCCACGGGTAGCATTTGTGGTTCCTGTTACTATTATTGTGTTACCTGTGATGTTATAGTCATTACTCATTAATGCTATACCAGATGCATAGGTTCCGTTACTAATAATAGTGTTATTTGATATTGTTGTGTTTTTGACTACTGATGATGATCCGTATGGATATGCGAATATTTCTATACCATATGTTTCATTACCTTTTACATAGATTGTGTTATTATGTATACGGTTATTTTCAAAGTTTCCATCATTCCAACTACTGAATATTATACCATAGGTTACCTGTCCTTCAGAGTATCCTGCTGTTACATCAATTATATTGTTTGTAATTGTGTTATTGCATGCTGGGCTTTGGAAGAATTGGATACCATTAGCATATGTGTTTGAGGTTATGTTTATATTGTTTCCATCAAGTGTATTGTTATATACGTATCCGCCCATGTTTATTCCATATAGGTAATCAGTTCCGCTACCTGTTATAATGTTATTTGTTATGGTGTTGTTTGTAAGTTTTACTCCTGATGGTGCCTGTACTGTTATAGCTTCTATTGTACCATAACCGGAAGCTGTTGATGCATAAATGTATAAGTAGTTATTATCAATTATGTTGTTATTGGATGATACTATTATGTTTACTGTTGGTGCTATTGATGGATCACTGAAGTAATCTACACTATCTGATGGACCAATAACTGTAATGTTACTGTTAACTACTTTATTATTATCACCGTTAATTATTACTAGTTGTGCTTTACCTGTTGTTGTATTTTTTACTATTTTCACGTTATCTATTGTGTTTCCTTTGGAATTAAGTATTATAGCATTTCTACTATCTGTATCTGTGTTATTTATTGTTAAATCTTTTATTGTTAATTTTGAGTTGTCTTTACTGGTTATTGTTGCATTGTATAATATTGTGTCATCTGTACCTGTTAGTAATATTTCCTGTCCTGAGAATGTGAATATATGATTATTTACAAATTTTCCACTTAGTACTACTTTAGATACAGGGTCTGTGTAATTAAATACTCCTTCACTGTCAAAGTAGTTATTGTATGTATCATCGGTTATTGTTAATGTTGTTGGCTTATTATTTAATACAATGTTGGATTCACCGTTATTACTTACTGCTTCGTCACCTGCTAATTCCTTAGCATATAATATATTATCTGTTACTGCTACATTAGTTGCTCTTTTTGATAGTGTTACTGCATAGGTATTTGGTGAATTTACTGTGTTGTTTATTATTGTTGCATTATTTACTTTCTGATTTGATTTTGGTCCTAGTACAATGGAACCGTTGATTATGTTTTTGTTGATGTAGATATTGCTTACTGTTCCACTAGTACCTGTTACTGTGATATTACCTTTTATATTGTTACCTGTTACTGTGATATTTTCTGTTGATAATGAGGATGATGCTGCTGTGAATACTACATCTCCATATACATTATTGTTTGTAATGTTATAGTCATCAATTACTCCACTGTTACTTGATAGTACTGTGAGTTTTGTCATATTATTATCATGTAGTTTTACTGTACCCTGTAGGGTTGTTAGATTAAATTTATTGTTGTATGCTTCACATTCTGATACTATCTTAGCTGTACCGCTTACAGTGTTATTTACTACTAAACTGTCTGTAGTTACTGTAAAACTACTACCATTTAATAGTACGTTGTTTCTGTAGGTGTTATTTATTGATGGAATTCCTACATTACCTTCGGTACTTGTTCCACTACCCCACTGGTTTATAATACCTTGTCCTTTATTGTATTCAATTGTATTATTCTCTATTATATTATGAGAACCAGCAATACCTATACCATAACATATTGCTAGAGCAGTGTTTGGTCCATAAATTCTGTTATTTGAAATAACGTTATATTCATTACTATGATTATAGTCAGGTACATCCACATTATATGTGGTTAAATACACTAAGTTACCTATATTACCTACTCCAACAATGGTGTTGTTATCAAAGATACAATGATTTACATAAGCACCCACTAGTGTACTGTGTCCACCATTATCTTTTGTTCTGAAATAACTGTTTTTTACTGTGATGTATGAAGAATTTCCTCTGATAGATGTAACTCCTATACCACCACCAACTACCTGGTCTTCATTGATAACAGTTATGTTATTTAAGGTTACATTTTCTGTGTTGTTTATGTATAATTGTGTGTTGTAGAAGTATATTCCAGTAATGTTACTTCCTGAACCATTACGTAGTATTGTGAAAGCGTTTCCATAGCTTGCTCCGAAGAAATCCGTACTTGTAGAATTTAATGAAATATTAGAATCATGTGTTGTTGAAATTATGTTTACTGGCTTGTTAATAGTCATTGTATAATTAAATGATTGTGATGAGATAAATTTTCCCTGTAAGTCAAGGGTGTCTCCACTTGTTACATTATCATTTAATGAACCGTTTGTAAAGTAGTTTGTGTATGTCTTATTTGTTACAATGTGTGTTTGTGTATCTTTCTTTAAATTCTTAGATGCTTTCTTTGTGGTTTTTGTTGTCTTTTCCTTTGTGACATTATCTGTCTTAATCTCTTTTTTTGCCTGTGATACTTCTGTGGTTTTATGATCAACTTCTACAATATCACTTGATACTGCATGAGTTGTTGAATGAGGACTGTCAACAGTTGCTGTACTAGTACTGTTATCAGCTATACTAGTTGCACTTACTGCTGATATTCCTATAATTAAAACCATAAGAGTTATCACAAACAATAAAGTCGTTTTCTTTGACATATTCTTGTTTTAACTCCTTGAATTTATTTATATTCAAATAAGTCATATAATAAATATGTTTTACTTGAACAATTTATATTTATATTATAAATATGATATAAATTTATTTTAATTAAAAAATAATTGAATAATTAATAAGGATAAACATAATTATTAGATAGAACTAGACGAAAATAAGAAAAGAAATCAGTTTATAGAAATTAAGTAGAAAATATGTTATTCTTTTATAATTAAATCATGCTCAGAAAAGGTTTACATGTTAATTATTATATCTGAATAAAAAAAGGTCTAAAAAAAGAAGGAATAGAAGGAATTCCAGTCTATTTGCCTAGAATTCATCATCATATGTTTTCAATAATCACACATTTTTTAGTGTGCTACCTCTAATCCATTCTGTGTTGGATTATTTTTTATATTGTTATGGTTCATTAGTGTTGAAGTATATCCTGTGTCAAGAATTGCTCCTCCTTTGACTGCACTGTTTCTTGTTATAATGTTTTCCATGATTATGGTGTCTGTTGCACGAGTATTAATTGCTCCGCCATAGGTTGCATTATTGTATGTTAAGTTGTTACCTGTTATTCTTGTATTTCTAGCATTCCAGTTATTGATTGCTCCACCATAATTGTTAGCATTGTTGCTTCTTAATGTGTTACCATAGATTGTACTGTTTACTCCTATGTTGAAGATTGCTCCTCCACTAATACTTGCTTTGTTACTGTATATATTGTTGGATCTTACTGTGTTGTTTGCTCCTCTTATGTATATTGCTCCGTATTGTGCTTGGTTGTGGTGTATTGTGTTATTTATTATAGTTGCATTTCTAGCATTCCAGTTGTTTACTGCTGCACCGGTTGTGTTTGCAGTGTTATATTTTATTGTGTTACCACGTATGTATGTGTTTGTTCCAAGGTTGTTTATTGCTGCTCCACTTCTTGCTTTGTTAGCTGTGAAGTTGTTATTTGTTATATTGTTAGATGTTCCTATTACAAATACTGCTCCACCACTAACACGGGCAGTGTTACTTGTCATGTTATTGTTGTTTAGTTTTAATCCTGTTCCACGATAGTAGATTGCTCCACCATAGTTTGCCTGATTACCATTGAATTTGTTGTCTGTAATTATTGTATTTTGAGTTTCCCAGTTGTTTATTGCTCCACCAAGTGTGTTTGCATGGTTATTTGTGAATATGTTGTTTGTTATCTTGGTGTTTCTTCCTATGTTGTATATTGCTCCTGAGGATATTGATGCATTGTTTTTAGTGAATGTGTTGTTAGTTATTATTGTGTTATTTGCTCTGTTGTATACTGCTCCACCGTACATTCCCGTGTTGTTTTGGAATATATTGCCTGTTATTAAAGCATTATTTGCATTCCAGTTGCTTATTGCTCCACCATTGATTCCTTTATTGTTCATGAATTTATTTCCAATTATGGTTGTGTTATTTGCTCTGTTTAGGATTGGTGTATTAGCAAAGTTTTTGAATGTTAATTTTTCTATTGATAATACTCCATTTTGTATATTGAATGCATTGATTTTCTTATTATTTCCATTTAATACTGTATTATTATAGCCTATTACTTTAAGTGTTAGACCATTATTAAATAATACTGTACTATTTACACTGTAAACTCCATCTAATATGTATATTAATGAATTATTATATGTACTGTTTCTTATTGTATTAAATGCGTATGTGTAGTTCCATGGTGTTTCTGGTGTTCTTCCATTATTACTACTTGAACCATTAACTGCTACATAGTATACTGGTCCATATTTTGTGCCGTTAGTGTAGTATGTTGTACTTGCTGGTTCATATCCGAAAGTATTATTATTATAGTTTATGGATAGTATGTTGTTTCCTACTTTTAATGCACCTGATGGTATTGTGATACTTGCTATACCGTTTGTTACGTTTGCTTGGTATGTTTTACCATTAACTAGGATTGTTACAGTACCATCTGCTATATTGTTACCATTTACATCTACTACTTTAACGTTTACTGTTGTAGTATTTGAGGTACAAGTCATGTTTTGTACTGTGACTGCTGGTTTTATATTATTTACTGTGTATGTTGTGTTTGCTGTAGTTTCATTGTATAACTCATTTCCTAGGTAGTGAGCGTATATTGTTGTGTTTATTATTTCTGTTGGTGTTACTGTTATTGTTGCTACACCATTTGTTACATTTGCTGTTCCTAGATATGTTTCATCTTCTGTTATTAATTCTACTGTACCATTGGTTACTGCTCTTCCATCTTCACCTGTTACTGTTACGGTTATTTGTGTTGTTTTGTTTATTGTTGTGTTTACTGGGTCTATTGTGATTATTGCATTGTTTAGTAGTGCTTGTAGATTATTAGTTACATTGGTTGTAGCATATACTCCATTAGGATCTGTGTATGTTATTGTGATTACTTTACGTCCTGCTTCTTCTGGTACATAGTATGCAGTTACGTTGCTTGTGAATGGCTGTGATATTATTAGTTCTCCATCTGCATATATTGCGATTGTACCATTTATTGGATTTCCAAATACATCAGTTGCGTTTGCTTGTATTGTTATGTATTTGTTGATTGTTGTGTTTTCTGGGATGTTTGTGTTTATAATTACTGTGTAGTTTCCTTCTACTGGCTGGTTGTTGCTTATTGTGATTCCTGTCTGTTCTACTGCATCGTCACCTGCAACATCTAGTGCTTGTATGTAGTTGTCTGTTACTTCGTTTCTTGATCCATTTGCTACTGATATAACTGGTGTTTCATCGTTTGTAGCATTTATTAGTATGGTATTATCATTTAAATATATTCTAGTTGCGTTAGTTACATTAAATGCTAATACAGGGTTGTTACTGTTTAATCTGATATTATTATAATACCAATTTTTATTATTGGTTGTTGAATCATTAGTGTATATTATGACAGATATATCATCACCAGTACCTGTTATGTTATTGTATTGGAATCCGTCATAGTAGCTTAATAATCCATTGTTAGCATTTATAACAGTTATGTTATCTCCATCGAATTTTACATTATTATATTTGAAATATACATTAGCTGTTGTTACATCAAGTACTTTTGCTGTGTTTCCTTTTAATGTTATATTATCATAGTTTAATTCTATTGCACCACTAGGTGACCATCTTGGGTTAGAATTTGGTTGACCTGTGAAGTTTACTATTGTACTGTTTGATCCAGTCATAGTAATATTATCATAGTTTAGTGATATGTAAGCATATGAAGTTCCTTCGCTACTGTTTGAGGATATTGCTGAGAGGTTATCTCCGGTAACTGTGATGTTTGAATATTTTATGTATATGCTTGTTTGATATGATGAGTTTGTAGGGTCTTGTATTGTTCTTATAGCTGTTTTATTTACGTTGTTAATGTTTATATAGTTAAGGTTTCTGTCTCCACCATTTAATAGGAATATTATTGTTCCATTGTATATAGTGTAGGTTCCACTGTTTAGGAATGTTACAGCTTTATTAAATGTTAAATCCTTATTATGTAAATCTCCGTTTAATGTTAATATATCAAAGTTAATATTGTCTCTTAGTGTTGCATTTTCATCAAAATATGTAGTGTATGTTTCATCTGTTAGTAATATTATTGTAGGAGTGTTTGATTCAACTGTAACATTGTCTGATGTTTCATTTGTTACTGCTGCATTTCCTCCAGTTATGTTTCCAATGTTTAGGTAGTTTTTAGTTATGTTTACATTATTTGACTGTGATACTATTATTCCATTTCCTACTTTTTGGTTGAATGTGTTACCTGTTACTGTTACATTTCCTGAGCGAGTTATTGTCATCATTGTATTATTTTTGTTGCCGGATGTTGATGTTGATGTTATTGCATAGATTCTTGTATTATTAGTATTTATGATTATGAATCCTGTGTTTTTATCACCATATAACCTATATGTCGCATTGCCTATTGTTGTGTTTTTTACTCCTTCTAATTCTACACCTATACTTGTTGGTGCTGTAATATTTTGTATATAGAATTTTTCTAGGGAGTTATTTGTTACTGTTCCTGACCATTGACCAGTTAAATATGCACCATATGAAACGTTTGTTGACGTTGCTGTTGCATATCCAGCCATGTTATTATTATATGATGGTCCAGATATTTGTAAAGCATAAGCATAATTATTACTGTTAGCAGTGAAGTATGAAAGTGAAGTACTTGTCTCCTCTGCACGTGCAATGTTTAATGCATATGCATACATATCTCCATCAACATTAATTCTAGTATTATATAATGTATTTCCAGATACTAGTAATCCAGCTGTTGGTGATTGTATATCAATACCATCTACTGTACCATAAGCTGTTCTATTATTATTTGCTTTAACTGTTACATTAGTTATGTTTATATAGTTATCAGATGATTGTACTAGTATACCTACAGTATTTGTTATACCAACAGGATATTTAGACCAGTCTACATCTACTGATGGTCCTACAACATTTACTTTTGTTGATTGAATAGTATTTTCATCATCAGCTAATATAATTGCATGTATTTTACCATTTGTGTTAACATTAATTTCAGAGTTTATTACTTTATTATTTGTAGAATTTAATAGGATTACATAACCTATACTTGAATCAGTATTATTGATTTTTAATCCATCAATAGCTATTCTGGAATCATTTTCTGAGATTATTGATGAATTATATAGTACTGCTGTATCATTATTTGCTAGGTAAACATTAATATTATTGAATACAAATTTCTTGTTTGTTATATTTCCTGAGAATAATATTTTACTTCCAGATTGTATTGTTCCAGGTATAATTTTACCATCTGCATCAAAGTATTGTGAGTAGTTATTATTTGTTACTATGATTATTGATGCTTTTGGTGTGTTATTTTCTACTATGTTATTATTATTTGAGCTTACTGATAAGTCTCCACTTAACATTCCAGAGGATAGTGTGTTATTTACTATTGTATTATTTTTTGCACTGCTACTTGTTGTTACTGTGTAGTCACGTAGTGTTTTTACTGTATTGTTTGCTATTATGTTATTGTTACCGTTAAGGTATATGTAATTGTTTAGTGTATTGTTATACACATAAGAATTTGCTGTTAGGTATAATCCATAACCTGTTGATATGTTAGATACATCTATTTTATTTCCATTTATTGTTGTATTAAATACACTGGATGCACTGTAGAATGAGTATACTGGTTTTGATGCTGATAACATTGTAACTGTTAGTGTTGATGGTTGCATGTTACTGAATGTGTTATTTGTTATATTGTGTGATGTTTCACTTACATATCTAGGGTTTAATTCATATATTCCTGTGGAGTTGATGAATTTATTTCCTATTATTGAGACATCTCCAGATCCAATGTTTATATCACATTGATTGTTGTTGATAAATGTACAGTTTTCTATACTTGTGTATATATCTGTTACTTTGTATTGACGATAGTAGTCAGCTGTACCTGTGTTAACATATATACCAGGACCGTTCTTGAATCCGCTAGCACCATCGTATCCTTTTCCATTCATTAATGTTGAGTTAGCTATATATAATATATGGTCATTTGTTACTGTTCCCCAACGTGCATAATTATCAGTGAATAATAGGTTGTTAAGGTATGCTGTACCATTATTATATATTATACCCATGTTACCTGTACTGTCAGATTTACGGTTAGAGTCAAAGATACTGTTATTTACTGTTAATGTAGCATTTTGTCTGTTTCTTATTGCTGCTCCAACACCACAATGGTTATTATAGAAGTATACATTAATCACATCTAGTGTTGCATAGTTATCTATTGGTGCTTGTTTATATGCTGCAAAACTGCTGCCACCTTTTACCCATGCATTTTCCATTGTCATGTTAGTAATTGTTATTTTACCATTACCTGGTGTTATGTTCATAAACCAGTTACCTGTTGCATTAATATAATTTTTCCAATTATCAGATGATCCCCAGTAGAAACCATTCTGTTGAATATCATAATTTACTTCACCATCAAATACAGTTTTGTTTACACCACTACCTATGAAGTTAATAGTGTTATTTCCCGGTACTGTAAGATTAGTGTTACCTACGCCTTTATATGTTCCAGCAGCAACATGTATATTATACACGGAGTCATTAGTGGTTGCACTAATAGCTTTTCCTACTGTTTTATAGGGAGCGTCCTGTGAACCTGCATTTTCATCAGATCCATCAGAATCTGATACGTAAAGATTCACTTCATTATCTGTCTTTAATTGTTTTGTTGAAGTATTTTTCTTAGTACTAGTTTTCTTCTCGGAAGTAAGTTGTTTATCATTACTTTCTTTTGAGACACTTGTCTTTAAACTAGTCTTCTTATTAACACTAGTATCCGTTGTTACCACCTCATCTGCATGTGAAGCTGTTGTGGTAGTAACACTAGCATGGGATGTTGTGGTAGTAACATTACCTGGTGAATCTGCTGCACTTAGTGCACCAAGACCCACTAGTAAGAATACTAGTGTTGTTAATAAGAATATACGTTTTATATTCATATTCATAATTATTCTCCAAAAGTATATCTATTAGAAGATATGTTAGTGGTTATACAACATATCCTCCAATATAATACTATTTTATGAAAAATAATATATAAAATTTGATATTATATAAAAAATATTTTAATAATTAAACAAATAATAAAATAGAAATAAATAAACCTTGAAAAAATATAATCTTAATTAAAATAAACTCCATATATACTATATAAAGAGAAAATAAACATCAAACCATGTAACACGGTGTAATTTCATGATAAAAGTAGAACATTTAACAAAAATTTACAAACTAAAAGATAACAATATGATAAAAGCCCTCGATGATGTATCCTTCGAAGTAGAAGACCATGAAATATATGGAATAATGGGAGTAAGTGGCTCAGGAAAATCAACACTCATGAGAATATTAAGAGGAGTGGAACCATTCAATGAAGGAAAAATAATAATAGACGATCTAGAAATCACCCCAGATAATTACTCAGAATACAAGAATGACCTCAAAGAAAAAACAGCAATCCACCTGCAAAGATCATTCGGATTATGGTCAGCAACAGCCGCAGAAAATGTAATACACAAACTGGTAGGAATAAAAACAGGAGACGAGACAACAGCAAACATAGAAACAGTGAAAGATGAATACATGGACGAAGCACTGGATATACTAGACACTGTAGGATTAAAGGAAAAAGCAAACCATTTTGCACCAGTATTAAGTGGAGGAGAAAAACAGAGACTAGTACTAGCAAGACAACTAGCAAAGAAACCAGAAATACTACTATTAGACGAACCAGCAACAATGAGCAGCCCACATAAGAAGAAAGAAGTACTGGATACTATAAAAAGAATCAATGAAAAATATGGAACAACAATTATTATAGTATCACACCAGCCAGAAATACAGAGATACTTAACTAAAAGAACTATGTTAATCTTCAATGGAAAAGTACAGGAGATAAATGATACAAAAACAATAATCCAGGAATTCCTATCAGACGAAGAACCTGTATATCCTATAGCAGAAATGGACAGAACCCAACCTATAATAAAAGTAGAAAATCTAACAAGAGATTTCTACCTTTACCGCGGAGGACACGTACTAACAATCCAGAATGTAAGTTTCAACGTGAATAAGGGAGAAATACTATCAATAATCGGGCCAACAGGTTCAGGAAAAACAGAAATACTAAGAATGATAGCAGGATTTGAGGAACCGGATAGCGGACGAATAGAAATACTAACAGGTGATACATGGACCAGTATGAATGACTACGGAGAAAACCGTATGCAAATCAGGAAGAACATGGGATTTATGCATCAGGAATTTGCACTAACCCCACATACTCCTATACTAGAACAAATAGCATCCAAGTTATCACCAAAAATGGATGAAGTATACGATCAGGCAAATAAAAAAGCAGATGAACTAGGATTAAGCAAGGAAACACTAGATATACTATACCAGCTAACCGATATTTCAAGAACAGAGGCAATAGAAAAACTACAGAAAATAAATTTAAGTTCAGAGATATTAGACTTATTATTCCCAAGTATAGACATAGAAAAAGTAATAGAATACAGTAAACCAGTGTTTGAAGCATTAGACCTACCACTACCACTACTAACAAGACAATTCATAGAATTATCTGGAGGACAAAAAGTAAGAGTAGCAATTGCAACAGTACTAGCATCAAACCCTGATATATTAATACTGGACGAACCATTCGGAGATCTTGACCCTGTAACATTAAGAACCGTGGCAAATTCACTTAAGAAAATCAATGAAAGATTAGAAACAACAATAATCATAGTAAGCCATACAATGGACTTTGTAAAAGAAGTATCAACACGCAGCATACTTATTAATAATGGTAAACTAATAACAGAGGGCAACCCTGAAACAGTTACAGATAAATTTATGGAAACAGAAAATATAGAATAAAGAGGAGTTATCGATATGATAGAAAAAATACTAGTACCAACAGATGGATCAGACTTATCAAAAAAAGCTGCAAAAAAGGCAATAGAACTAGCAAAAGGATTAGATGCTGAGATAATAGTAACTAATATTATGGATCAGAAGGCAACTATACCTTATGATGAACAGGAAAAAAGAGCCCATGAATATGTACAGGAAATTATTGACATGGCAGTAGCTGAGGATGTTAAAACAAGCAGTATGATCATATTTGGAAGTCCTAATTATGATATTATGACTGTTACACTAAAAAGTGAGGCAGATATGATTGTTATTGGTACCCATGGAAATACTGGCCTTAAATCATCAATCCTTGGTAGTTTTGCACAGGCTACTCTTAAAAATGTGGATTTACCAATATTACTTGTAAAATAACACAAATCAACCCCCATACTTTTTCTACTATTTTTTTATTATATAATTATTTATTGATGAAATTAAACAATCAAATATGTCATCTATGGAGTTAAATGTATAATCACTTTCTTTGTTAAATAATGTGTTAAATAATTGTGTAGCTGGTACTTTTATATCATTAAGTTCTAGTAGGCCTACCTGTACTTCATCTATTAGGTTTATTAAACAGCTTATTAGTGCTATTTTCTCTGAGTTATTATTAAATTCATAGAAGAGTGTTGCATATTCAGTTCTACTTATATTCTCAGTTTTATCAAAAAGTGTGTCGAAGTATATATTAAATCTTGATAATCTGCTTAGTATTGTTTTCTGGTATTCGGTACTCATTGCTGTTTGTAAATATAATGCTTTTCTGGTTGCTTCTTGAACTGATTTTGCTATTAGTTCTCCTAATTTGGAGTGTTTACCTGCATTTTCTATATGATTATCGCTAGATTTGTTTGATATGATACATATTCCATCAGTACCTGTGCCTGTTGCTATGTTTGTGGAGTATTGGCTTTCTAGTTTTAAATCCTCCAATATACTGGTTTTTGCCTCGGTTGCTGTTATTATTCCTGTTACTAGTGCTCCTGGTTCTAGGTTACAATTTACTATTGTTATTATATTTATGGTACCTATGTCTAGGTAGTATTTATTATTATATTCATAGAATGATGCTGAATCTCCTGCTTTTACTCCATTTTTATCTGCTCCTGCAGTTACGATTGTTGTTACTTGTAATTCTTTATATGTCTTGGTTGATATAGCATAGTTGTCCATACATGCTGAAGTTATTAGGCCAGTTGATGTTTCTGGGTTTAAGCCTAAATGTTTCATATAGTTCTTCTGGAATTCAATGTATCCTTTGTGTTCTATGTCGTTATAATCATTTCCTTCTATTGACTGATTTACTATGTGTGTCATGTTTTCTTGATATCCTGCATTTAGCCATGATGATATTATCAGGTTATTATCTACTTTTGATTCAATGATTATTGCACCATCACGTTTTATGATGTTAAAATTTTTATTAGAATATATTGTTTTAGAATAATAATTACTCATATAGTACTCCTAGTAATATGGTTAATAATTAATAAAAAAAATAAAAAAATAGTTTAATATAATAGTCCTTAGCGGAGTCGAACCGCTGTCACAAGATCCAGAGTCTCGTAGGATTGCCACTACCCTAAAGGACTAATTATGTATTAGTAACATAATACTAATATAATAATTTGTTAATCATGATATTTAAATTTTATTCTAAGGAATAATAGAATTATGAAAAGAAATAATGAGAGCTAATTTTCTTGCTAACAAATAGGAATCAAACAGAAAAAAATGATACAAATGTTACATAATTTAGTATTTTTAATTAAACGTGACAATAAATAAGCATAGCTTATTAAAACTATAAATATTAATAAAAAATATAAATAGATAACAGATAATAAAAATAAGAAAAAAATATAAATGTGATTTAGATATGGACGAAAACAGAGGTTTATTAATCGGAAGAATGCAACCAGTTCATAATGGACATATTAGTGTAATACAAGAAACACTAAAAGAAGTAGATGAACTAATAATAGGTATAGGTAGTGCAGAAAAAAGCCATACAGACTCCAACCCCTTCACAGGAGGAGAAAGAATATTAATGCTGACGAAAGCACTACGAGAACATAAAATAGACTCCTCACGATATTACATTATACCACTAGAAGACATATCCTGCAATTCACTATGGGTAGGACATGTTAAAATGCTAACACCACCCTTCTGCAGAGTATACTCAGGAAACAGCCTAGTACAACAATTATTCGAGGAAGACAACATGAAAGTAGTGCAGCCACCACTATTCAATCGTACAATATACTCAGGAACAGAAGTAAGAAGAAGAATGTTAAACAATGAAGACTGGGAAGCACTACTACCAAAATCCGTGGTAAATGTAATAAAGGAAATAAAAGGAGTAGAACGCATCCGAAAACTACATAAAAAGGAAGTTAGTGAACTAGTACAATAAACAATAAAATATAATACAAAATCAACAATAATAAAACAAGAGATGTTGAGAATGGGATTTATAAGAGACAGCATTCATGGCGACTTACACCTAACAGATTTTGAATTAAAAATACTAGACACCGTCGAAATGCAGAGACTAAGACGCATAAAACAACTAGGATTCACAAACCTAGTATATCCTGGAGCAAATCACACCCGATTCGAACATTCAATAGGCACCCTTTTCCTAGCAAACAAGATAGGAACACAACTAGAACTAGACAATGAAATAATAGAACTACTTAGAGTCTGCGGATTACTACACGACATAGGACATGCCCCATTTTCACACGTATCTGAAAGAGCACTAAAACATGATCATGAAACAGTAACCAAGGAAATAATCAGTGATTCCACAATAACCGATATAATAAATGATAAATTCGACACCAAGCTCATAACAAGCATAATTGATGGCGACACAAAGTATGGTAAAATAATCTCAGGAGACCTTGACGTAGACCGGATGGACTACCTGATGAGAGATTCCTACTACACTGGTGTGGCATATGGTATTATAGATACAGAACGGCTGATATACAGTTTAACATATGAGGGAGATGACCTAGTACTATCAGATAAGGGCGTACAAGCAGCAGAATCAACACTACTAGCCCGTTACTTCATGTATCCTACAGTATATCAGCATCATACAACAAGAATAGTAAACAGTATGTTCAGAGTATCACTAAAAAGACTACTGGAAGACAAAGTAGTAACAGAAGAACAACTAAGATACATCGATGATGGAGACCTAATCAACATAACAAGAAACACGAAAGGATTACCTGAAGAAACCATGCGAAACATAGACACAAGACACCTATACAAGCGGGCAGACAATATACACCTACAACAATATGAAGATCCCGGAAAAATAGTGGAAATGGACAAGAAATATCTACGAGAAGCAGAAGAAGCAATAGCATACAAGCTAGACTTAAGTCCAGAGGAAGTAATAATAGACATGCCTGAGGAATTATCATTCAAAAAGATGAGTATACAAGTAAAAACATATCATGGCCTAAGACCATTATCAGAGGTATCAACAATCATAGATTCATTAAAGAAAGCTCAGTACAACTATGCAGACCTATCCTTATACATGTCCAAGGAAAATAAACAAAAAGCAATAGATAAAAATATTAAAATAGAAGACTACTTAACTCTACCAGTGTGATTTCCATGAAAATAAAAAAACGAATAAAAGCAAAACTAACCAAGAATGAATACCGCAGCATAGTAGACAAGGTAATCCAGTACAACCAAAGACATGGAAAACTACCTACATATATCACATACGGTGATGAAAAAATATACAAGAATGAATACATGGAAGCCATTGAATACGCGAACAAATTCATACTAGAAAATGGTAGAAATCCAGAAAAAGTAGTAATCTATGAGAAAAAACATAATCACTAAAAAAAAATCTTACACTATTTTTTATTTAATAATAACTTTTTTTAACATTTAAAAAAAAAAAATAAAATATTTTTTTGGAGAAGAAAAATAGTATAATCATTAAAAGTATTCTTTTTTATATACTATTATAATTAAAAAAAAGGGGCTTAAATTAAAGTCTAACTCTATTGTCTTGGATGATAGTTAGGACTTTCATTAGTAATAGTTATATCGTGAGGATGGCTTTCAGACATACCATTAGGAGTTATATGTACTAATTCTGCTTTTTCATGCATTTCATCTATTGATTTAGCACCAACATAACCCATGGATGATTTAAGACCACCCATTAACTGGTATACAATTTGGCTAGCTTCTCCCTTATAAGGAACAACACCCTCAATACCTTCAGGTACTAGTTTAGTAGAGTTCATGTTACTACCAGAGTTCTGGAAGTATCTGTCTTTTCCAGCACCTACTCCACCAGTCATAGCACCAAGAGAACCCATTCCACGGTATTGTTTGAATTTTCTACCATTTCTAATAGTCATCTCACCAGGGGACTCTGTAGTACCAGCTAGTAAACTACCAATCATAACAGCATTAGCTCCTACTGCTAGTGCCTTAGCAATATCACCGGAGTATCTTAGTCCACCATCAGCTATTACTGGTACACCGTAATCCTCTGCTACATCAGCAACACTGGATACTGCACTAAGTTGTGGTACTCCTACACCTGCTACAATTCTAGTTGTACAGATGGATCCAGGACCTATACCTACTTTTATACCATTAATTTCTGCTTTAAGTATGTCCTCTGCAGCTTTTGCTGTTGCAATGTTACCTAGTAATACATCAGATTCTACGTTTTTATTCATTTCACGTACTGATTCTATGATATCAGTTTTATGTCCATGTGCACTGTCAATAGCAATAATATCTGCTCCAGCATCACTTAATGCCATAGCTCTTTCCATGTCAAAAGGTCCACATGCTGCTGCTACAAGGTATCGGCCATTTTTGTCACGTACAGCATTGCTGTATTTTTTACGTTCAAGAATGTCCTTCATTGTTACTATACCAACAATTTCATTATTGTCAGAAACTACTGGTAATCTTTCAACCTTATTTTCATATGCTAGGTCTAGTGCTGTCTCAGTATCAGTATCCTCTGATATTGTTACTACATTATGGGTCATTGCTTCACTAACTTTTCTGTTTAGTCTTTTTCCCCTTAATGGTTTAATATCTCTACGGCTGATAATACCTACCACTATGTCATTATCATCTACTACAGGTAATCCACTGATTTCTTCTATATCCATGATTTCCTGTGCATCTTCAACTGTTTCATCTGGAGATATTGTTATTACTTCTCTTACAGTTAATTCATTAGCATATTTAACTTTTTTAACTTCTTTAACTTCTTGTTCTATTGTTAAATTTCTGTGAATTACTCCTAATCCACCTTCTCTTGCTAGAGATATTGCCATACTGGATTCTGTAACAGTATCCATTGCAGAACTAACTACTGGTAAGTTTAAATCATAATTTGTTGACACTTTTGTGTTTAATGTAACATCTTTTGGCTCTATACTTGATAATCCTGGTTTTATAAGAAAATCATCAAATGTATATGTGTCTTCTGCCTTTGTTAATTTATCTGTATATTTACTCATATTATGCCCCTTTTTATATCAATCCACAATTATAATTTACATTTTGATAATTAAGAAAACAACATAATTTTCAAAATATCTATTAGTAATATCTATATCTAAAATATTAATTAAATGTATCTTTTAATTTTCTTACTAATTCATGATTAATGGTACCCTTGTTTCTGTCTCCACCTGTGCAAACACAGCCACGCACACCCATTATATCACAGTTAATGTCCTCTAGTAATTGTACATCACCCTCATTAACTGAGCCTGCTAGTGCTACTTTTAGATTATAATCATGAGATTTATCTACAAAGTTTTTTAGCTGGTCCTTGTTTAAGTGGTCTGTTAATCTATGACCATCTTTAATGTATGTGTCAAGCATTGCTATGTCACATCCAGTATCATGTGCAACTTCTGGTATTTGTTCTGATTCTACTGAGCCAACCTTGTATGCATCAGCATATCCACAGGCAACTACTGTTATTGAGTCATCATAGTCATGAATTGTCTTTGTTACAGCATTCATCACATCTGCTGCTTCATCATAATTTTTAGGTCCATATAATCCTACTTTAACATAGTTTGACCCAGATACTGCACTTCCTAGTGCTGCTAAGGATACTGTTCCAGGTTTGTATGGTACATCACCTATTGTTGTACTTATAATCATGTTTTCAGCATAGTCACTTATTTCCCTGATAACCCATGGGAAATTTGCTCCTAAAGATCCTTCTTTAGGATTTTTAACATCTAGAATATCTGCTCCACCTTTTACTGCTTCTTTTGCTTCTTCCAGATTTATAGCACTTACTAGTAGTTCCATTCAATCAACCCCCATATTGATTGTATACTAAAAAAAAGAGATTAATCTAGAATACTTTTAATTCTTCTAGTATTTTTTTTCTCTCTTTTTTTAGTTCTTCTATTTTTTCTTCATTTTCAGCCTTATTTTCTTTTTCTAACATTGTGATTGTATTAGTTATAGCTTCTAATGTTAATTCTAATGAATTATATACCATTTTTAATCTAACCTTTAAGTTTATTTTGTATGATAATTATTAGTAATCTTTAATGTTTCTTGTTACAGGTAATTTTCTTAGCCAGCCTATATCACTCTGGTATAGCATTCTGATATCTTCTATTCCATATCTCATCATTGCTAGTCTTTCTATTCCTAGACCAAATGCTGCTACCTGTGTTTTTATACCTAGTGGTTCTAGTACTTCTGGTCTGAACATTCCAGATCCGCCTAGTTCCATCCAACTCTTCTTTTCTGGTACATAAATCTCTGATTCTATTGAGAGGTATGTGTATGGGAAGTATGCTGGTCTGAATCTTACCTTAAATCCTAGTTTTCTGTAGAATTCTTTTAGGATTCCTAGTAAGTTTTTAAAGCTCATGTCATCTCCAGCTACTATTCCTTCTACTTGATGGAATTCTGGTAGGTGTTTGTAGTTGATTGTTTCTCGTCTGAATACTCTTCCTACTGAGAACATTTTTAGTGGTGGTTGATGTTCTGATAGGTATCTTACTGATAATCCAGTTGTATGTGTTCTTAGAACCATTTGTTTTGCAACATCTTCATTCCATTTATAGTTCCATCCTTCTGAGCCAGTGTTTCCACCGTGTTCATGTTCTGCTCTTGTTTTTTCTACTAATTCTCTGCTTGGTAGTTTTGCTGTTGGGGGATTACTTACATAGAATGTGTCCTGCATTTCTCTTGCTGCATGGTCCTGTGGCTGGAATAACATGTCGAAGTTCCAGAATGCTGATTCGAGTATTGTTCCTTTTGCCTCGTCAAATCCCATGTCTATGAATATGCTTCGTATTTCCTCGATTGTTTGTTGTAGTGGATGTATTTTTCCAGGATAGTTCTTTGGTGCAGATGCTGTTATATCATATCCTCTGTAGTGTAGGTCTTTCCATGTTCCATTTTTTAGTTGTTCATGTGTTAGTTGTGTTGCCTCGTTTTGTATTGTGAATCCTTCATCTAGTATTTCTTTTCCTAGTTCATTTAGGTCGAATTGGAAGTCCTGTGTGGTTTTTATGTCAAAGAGTTCTCTACGTTTCTGGAATTCTTTACGTAAATCCTTGAATTCATCTGGTAAGTTTTCTTCTGCTACTTGTCTGTTTTTTGCTAGATAGTTGAGGAATTTTACTTGTGGTAATTCTTTTATATTTGCTTCTTTTCCTTCTTCTGTTATTGTGAGTTTTCCTTTGTTCATTCTTGCCCAGTTATGGCGCATGAGTGTTCCTATTGAGAAGTTCATTTGTTGTTTTGTTACACCTGCTTTTTCTATGACATCAGCTAGTGGTACTTCCTCTATTCCTTCTTCTGAGAATTCCTGTAATGCCTTGAGTATTTTATGTTCTGGTAATCCATTAAGTGCGTAGTCTTTTCCTTCATCAGATAGGCTTATATACTCATTTATCTTTTTATGAACTGTGATTATGTCTTTTGCTTCAAGCATTCCTGCTGCACTAGTTACTGCTTTTATTGGCATTTCTTCGAGTTCTGCCATATCCTCTGGTGATATGTCTGAATCCTTTGATAGTCCATCTAGGAATTTCTTTTCATATTCGTGTAGTTCATTTATTATTTTATCTATTTTCAAGTATTTTTCCTCCCAATTCATTATTTTATATGCCTGTTTCTAGGTATTTATCTACTAATCCTACAAAGAGTGATGCTGCCGTGAAATCAGCGGTTGTTCCAGGATTGTATTTATTATTTCTTAGAAATATGTCGAAACTTTTTAGTTCTGATAATCGTTCCTTTGTACCTATTTCTGTTTCATTTAGTATTATATTAGCTCTTTTGGATACATCTTCTGCTACTTTCTCACCATATTTTCTATTTATTAAGGTGTCTGGAGTGTTAGCTAATATTGTTAAGTATATTTCCAGTGTCACATCATTACGTGAGTACTTTTCATCATACTTCTTAAATACTGGATATCCTTGACTTAGAATTACTGGTAGTCCGTTTATTAGTTCATAGGATATTTTATCATATTTTGAAGACATTTCTAGTAGTTTATGCATGTTAATATGATTTTTTCTTATATCATCCAGTGTGTTCTTATTATTTACATCATATTCTGATGTTTTATTGTCCATTCCACCTGCATTTGCTAATACAATTGCCTTAACTAATGCTATTGCATCATCAGATTCTGTGTTTTTTAGAATAGTATCTATAGCTTTTGGTAGATTTTTTATTGAATCTTCCTCTGATAATGCTCCAAAAGTAGCTGCTATTGGTACTAATAACATGCTTATTCCAAGATTAGTGTTGGTTTTTACTAGGTTATTAGTTTCTTTTATACAGCCAAGTATGCATTCACCTATATTTATTGCATTTAGCATGTTAGGATAGTATTTTGATCCATTATATGCTGCTATATACAAGTTTTCACGTATGGATGCACTACTTATTAAGAAATCTTCATAGGTCATATCTTCAAAGTCCTGTGTTCTATGAACATTACCTGGCTTGGGATATGCACTAACTTCAAGTAGTGTAGCTATTTCTCCTAGTTTAGCTATATCTTGACTAGTTAACATCATAGGTATTGTGTCTCCTATATAATCATATGATTAAATGAAAAATAATTTATTAATTATCCTTGGTAGATGTTTATCATTTAAAAAGGATAAGTTATTAAAATATAATATTATAAGTTTTATTATAGTTTTAATTTATGTTGAAACTTAATAATTAAACTTCTGTTAAATTTAATAATAAAATAATAAAATAAGGAAGGTGAGGTTAGTGAATTAGACTATTCTATGTCTAATAATTGTGGTACAAAGTAACTGATTATCATATCTGCGCCTGCACGTTTAATTGATAGTAATGATTCATATAATAAATCAGTTGTAATGTATCCTTTTTCAATACCTGCTGTTATCATGGAGTATTCTCCACTTACCTGGTATGCTATTGTTGGCATTTTAAATGTTTGTTTAACTTCTCTTAATACATCTAAGTATGGAAGTGCTGGTTTAACTATGATTGCATCTGTTCCTTCTTGTACGTCAAGTTCTACTTCTCTTATAGCTTCATTAAAGTTAGCTGGATCCATCTGATATGATTTACGATCTCCAAAGCTTGGAGTTGAATCAGCTGCATCTCTGAATGGTGCATAATAACTGGATGCGTATTTTGCTGCGTAGGAGAATATTGGTACATTTATGAAGTCATTATTATCTAATCCTTCACGTATTGCTAGTACTCTTCCATCCATCATGTCACTTGGTGCAACTACATCTACACCTGCTTCCGCATAGCTTACTGCTATTTTGGATAGGTATTTTAGTGTTTCATCATTTTGGACATATTGGTCTTTTATTATTCCGCAGTGACCGTGGTCGGTGTATTCACACATGCAAACATCTCCTAGTACAACTAGGTCTGTTTGTTCTTTTAGTCCTTTGATTGTTTGTTGTATGATTCCGTCAGGGTCATATGCACTTGAACCATATTCATCTTTATGGTCTGGTATTCCGAAGAGAATTACTGAGGTTAGTCCACTATCTTCTAGTAGTCCTGCAAAGTCTATAGCATCATCTACTGAGTACCTGTATTGTCCTGGCATTGTACTTATTTCTTCTGGTTTTCCGTCTTCTGCTGATTCTTTAATGTATAATGGATAGATAAAATCACTAATATCTACACTTGTTTCACGAAACATGCTTCTAATTCTTTCATCTGTCCTCATACGTCTCATTCTTGTTACTGGAAACATTAATAAATCCCTCTTATAAATTTCAATTTCTTATTAAATAATATATAGTTTATTTTATATTACCTTTTAAACAATTAACCAAGCACTAAAATTCCTGGAGACATAAGAAGTCATAGATAATCTTAGCAGCATTCACACTAGTAGAATCACCAATAGTATCAGATGATACCTCAACTAAATCCATACCAATAGTTTCCTTAGGAGCTAACACCTCAATAAAATCCTCCATGTCACGTGGAGTTAAACCACATGGAGCAGGTGTACCTACTGATGGAGCATAAGCAGGATCTAACACGTCAATATCAACTGTGAGATATACGGGACCCTTAACCTTCTCTAACACTCCTAGTACAGATTCTTTATCATCCTGAATATCCTGACTAGTATAATATGATATATTATCCTGACTTTTCACATACTGGTATTCATCATACTCTGCAGATCTGATACCTAACTGTATAATTTCCTTAGGATTCATCTCATGCACTCTTCTAAGTACAGATGCATGTGAATATATTTCACCAAGATAAGTATCTCTCATATCAAAATGAGCATCAAAATGAATAACAGTTAAATCATTAAAGTATTCCTCATCATAATCATGAATAGCGCCAAGTACGCCAGCAGTTATAGTATGCTCTCCACCCATTGCTATAGGAGAAAGACCCATATCAATAAGAGATAAAACTGTATCCTTTATCATATAATCTGTTTCCTCATAATTACCATAATTAACCTGTACATCACCAATATCATAATTATAACATGATAATGATGTATCATATCTTAAATTATATGCCTCAAAATTATATGATGCTTCTCTTATTGCTTTAGGACCATAACGGGAGCCTGCCCTATAACTAGTGGTACTGTCAAATGGAATTCCCATCAATGCATATCCCGGCTCATAATCATTATCATCTAATTGTTCTGAAAAAGCAAATCTCATCATATTATCTGCATAAAAAAACATTATTACTCACTTCCCTCTAAAGTAAAATAATTAAATTATTAAAATTTTATACTAAAAAAAAGATTGTTTAATTTCTAGACTCTTATAAAAAAGAATAGGAGATTATTATTAGAAATCAAACAATGTAGTCTGTTTGGATTTCTTCTTATTCTTTTTCTTATCCTTATTTAAAGATTTTTTCTGTGGTTTTTCTTCCGTATTCTTATCTTCTCTGGTTTTCTGTGATTTTTCAGGTTTCTTACTTGTCTTTGTTGTTTTCTTTACTTGTTTTTTCTTTGTATCATTATTACTTGTTTTATCTGTATCCTTTTTAGTTGTCTTATCAGTTGTTTTTGTTTCTTGTTTCTTAGTAGTGGCTGATTTCTTTGTTTCCTGTTTTGTTTTGTCCATTTTTGCCTGTTCTTTCTTCTGTTTCTGGATTTCTTTTTCTTCTAGTTCTTGCTGTTTTCGTAGCTCCTTGATTCTTTTCTTCTCTACTGAAGCAGGTATCTTTCTTGAACGGAATAATTTTACTTCATCATCCTCAAGTTGGAAGTATTCTTTAAGATCATATGCTATTTCATTATCTTTAAAGAGTTCTTCATAGAATGGTAATTGTTTCTCTAATTCTTTTGGTGATGTGTGTAGCTTTTCACTCATCTTATGAGTTACTGCTTCTTTAAGATTTTTATTCTTTCGACTCTTTGATAGTTTCTTATAGACTGTTGAATTAGAATATCTGGTGAATTTCTTATAGGTCTTTTCTTTAGCAGCTGCTACTCCTCTACCCATAAATAGGAAAGCATATTTCCAGTATGTATAATTCTGTGTTCTGAATGCTCTTCCAAGATTTACATCAGCTAGTGAAATCATGTCATATGCCTTTGCAATTTCATCAACTCTTTCATATTCCCGTGGAATATTTTCTGCTAGTAATTCTATGAGAAATTGTGGCTGTGCATCTACACGCATTGCATCACGGATATGGTCAGGGTTTTTACTTTTAAGCACTGTTCTTACTGTGTCGAAGATATTTTGTTCTCCATCTTTCTCTGATATTACAGCAACGCTCTCTTTAGTAATATTTCTATTACTGTCCACTACTGCTTCTAGGCTAGTT
This sequence comes from Candidatus Methanosphaera massiliense, assembly GCF_028890305.1. NCBI lineage: Archaea > Methanobacteriati > Methanobacteriota > Methanobacteria > Methanobacteriales > Methanobacteriaceae > Methanosphaera > Candidatus Methanosphaera massiliense. The sequence continues at coordinate 1,038,789 of NZ_JARBXM010000001.1, read as the reverse complement.
ATTGCTGAACGTAGGTCCCCACTGCTCTGTTTACTTAGTTCTTTTAATGCTTCAGGGTCATATGTTATGTCTTCATGTGCACATATCTTTTTGAGTCGTGCATTTATTGAGTTTGTATGAATTTTTGTAAATTTGATTGCCTGACATTTACTTTTTATTGATGATAATCGTTTACTGTAGGGGTCATTTGCCATCATTATGATTGGCTGTTTTGTGTTTTTTATTGTATCATTAATTGCACGTACTCCTCCGGAGTCGTCACGTCCGCTTATACCATCAACCTCATCCATAATCAGTAGTTTATATCCTGACTGGAATAAACTTCTTGTTTTTGATGCTTCTCCTATTGAACGTTTAAGTATGTCATAGGATCTTTTGTCACTAGCGTTTACCTCTATTGTTTCAGAAAAATATTCTTCTCCAATTAAATGTGCTATTGTGGTTTTTCCGATTCCTGGTGGACCCATTAATAATAATGGTTTCTGAGGATTGCCGTGTAGCCATTTATTAGCCCATACTTCTATTTCTGCCTTTGCTTTGGCATTTCCAAGTACGTCACCTAATGTTTTAGGTGCATATTTTTCTACCCATTTCAATTTTATGCATCCTGTTTAACTATTAAAAATTTACTTAATAAAGCTTCTAATTGTAATCTTGGATTAGATCCTTCTCTTATTCTGTAGTCACATTCACTCATGTATTCCATTATTTTTACAAAGCTTTCTTCTGGTATAATTCCTTCGTATGTCATCTGTGTTACTTCTTGGTAGAATTGTGTGATGAGGTCATCTCCACTTACTCCTTCCATTATCATTACATCTCTTAACAGGTCTCTTGCTCCCATGAAGTCTTTGTCTAATGCTTTGTTTATGATTTTTCGTACATCTTTTGGTTTTGCTCTGCTTATTACATCGTATACTGCTTCTTCTGTTACTTTGTTGTCTGTTGTTGTGGATGCTTGGAGTATGTTTATTGAGCGTCTCATATCTCCCTGAGTAAAGTATACTATGTTTTCTAGTGCTGATTGTTCTGCTTCTATTCCTTCTTGTTCTGCTATGTATTTTAGTCTTCTTATTATCTGTGCTGCTTTGATTGGTGTGAATCTGAATATCGCACATCTTGATTGTATTGGGTCTATAATTTTTGATGAGTAGTTACATGATAGTATGAAAGATGATGTTTTTGTGTACATTTCCATTTCTCTTCTTAGTGCTTGTTGAGCATCTTTTGTCATGTTGTCTACTTCATCTAGGAATATTATCCTGAATGGTGCTCCTACTGCTTTTAGTTTACAGAAGCTTTTTATTTCATTTCTTACTGTGTCTATTCCTCTTGCATCTGATGCATTTAGTTCTAGGAAGTTTTGTTGCCAGTAGTCTCCTAGTAATGTTTTTGCTAGTGCTAGTGCGCAGGTTGTTTTTCCTACTCCTGCTGTTCCTGTAAACATTATGTTTGGTAGGGAGTTTTCATCTACATATCTTTTTAATCGTTCAACTATGTGTTCTTGTCCTATTACTTCATCTAATGTTCGTGGTCTGTATTTTTCTACCCATGGAGTGTTCATTATATTAATCCGCCTAAATTTATGATTAAAAAATTATATTTTATTATATTAAGTTATTCTGTTATAATCTCGTTAGTTACTATATTTATTATTATTTTTTTATTATTTTTTCTAAGATTTCTTATTATTTTTTTTGTCAGATTAATTGAATTATCTGTTTATGGAAAATATGTTTTTTAGGAATTATCGTAGATATAGTGCTGTTAGTACTATTATGATTGATAATAGTATTGTTGTGCCCATTAACATGTTTACTATATTTCTTGGTTTCATAGATTCCACTTTTATAAAAATTAGTTATTAGAAAAAAATAAGGTTAAAGAAAGAATGGTGATGAAGAGTATATTGTTTTTATATACCGAGTAATTGTTTTTTCTTTTTGTCGAATTCCTCTTCTGTGATTATTCCATCTTCTTTTAGTTCATAGTATCTTCTTATTTCTTCAACTGGGTCTATTTTCTGTGTTTGTACTGGTTCTTCTATGTATTCTGTTTCTGGCTGATCTACTGGGAAATCAGGATTTTCATTTACTGGCATGTTTGGTTCTGGTGTGTTTTGTTGTGGTGCTCTTGGTGGTTGGTTGTTTGGTTCTAGATTATTTACTGGTGGTCTGTTGATGTTTGGGTTTTTGTTTGGATTTGTTACGTTTGGATTTGGTCTTGGCATTCCACTGTGATGTGGTTTTTGGTTTGGTTGATTTCTTTGTTGTTCTCTTTCCTTAAGGTTTAGGATTGTGTTGTAGAAACGTTGTAGTTCATCGTCATTATTGTCTACACCTGCAAATACGAAGTGTCTGCCTGATACTCCTACATGCATTTTTGGTTCGTTTATAAAATTTCCTTGGTCATAGCTTAATAGGTTGATGTCTGGTAATGGTATTGCTGTTGGTCTTTGACTTGATTCATATTGTTCTATGATTATCTGGTTTGATTCTAGTCTTACTGAGCATTTACCCATGCCATCAATTTTTACTATGCCTACTCCTTCTCCTTTCTGAATAAATGGGATGATTTTTTTATCGATTTCTATATTATTAAATAAAGCCATTGTTACCACGTTGTTTTATTATTAGTTATTTTTATTTCTGTTTTTTATGTTAATTAAAAATTTCAGTTGTTTTTCTTTAAATTGTTTTTTAGTGTTGTTTTTATTATTTGATTGTGATTGGTTTTTTGTTTTCTATTATTACTGTCATGAAATCCTCTGCGTATGTTGTATTTTCGAATATGTTTCGTGCTTCGTCAACTAATGGTTTTGAATCTGTGTATCTGTTAGATAAGTGTGTTATAATTAATTTTTCTACATTTGCCTGTTTTGCTATTTTTGCAGCATCTTCTGCTACCGTATGTCCGTTTTCTAATGATTTTTCTTTTATATCCTTTGTGAATGTTGCTTCATGAATAAGTAAATCTGCATCTTTTGCAAAGTCTATCATTGATTCCTGTGGAATAGTATCTCCACTGAAAACGAATTTAACACCTTTTCTTGGTGGTCCTAGTACTTCTTCTGGATTAATTACTTTATCATCTACAGTGACAGGTTTTCCTGCCTGTAGTTTTCCAAATAAGGGTCCTGGTGGAACTCCTAATTCTATTGCTTTATTTCTCAAGAATTTAGGTTGTCTGATTTCTTCGATTTTGTATGCATAATCAGGTACTGTATGCTTCATCTTTTTAGCCATTACTTTAAAATCATTTTGTTGATAGATTACAACATCATCATCTGTTATTTCATGTACAATTATTTCATATCCTATTGTACAGTAGCCTAGATGTCTTATATGGTCAAGTAGTTCTGTTATACCCTTTGGTCCATAGATGTTTAATGGTCTTGTTCTTCCACGGAATGCTAGTGATTGTATAATACCTGGTAATCCTAGTATATGATCACCGTGTAAGTGAGTGATGTATATATCATCTATCTTCATAGGACTTACTTCAGCTTTCATTATTTGTTTTTGTGTTGCTTCTCCGCAATCTAGTAGGATTGTTCTATTAGAAATCTTTACTATTATTGCTGTATGATTCCTTTTTCTTGTTGGTATTGCTGAAGCTGTTCCTAAAAAGGTTAATTCTATAATTTAAATAACCTCCCTTATGTTAGTTGTAAAAATAAATATATATTATCTAATAATTATTATGTTATTTCTATGATATTTAATTTAAGAAAACAGTGAAATATTTATAATAAATCCTTAGTAAATTGTTTTTAGTATTATTAATATATATTGTTATTAACTATCTAACAAGAGGGAAAGTGAAATTAATGGCTATTTTTAGTGATAATAGAATCATGGAAAATGTTTATGATGACATCGGTTTTGAAGATATAACAACTAACAGTTTAGTTAGTGAGGATAAATGGGCTCAGGCAGAAATAACATGTAAGGCTGATGGAATACTTGCAGGAATGGATGTAGCTCATTACATTATTGACCAGTTTAACTTAAATATATCAAACAGTTATCTTGATGGTGATGAAATTCATAAAGGTGACATTATACTTGAATTTGAAGGTAGAGCACGTGATATTTTAATGGCAGAACGTACTATTCTTAATTATCTTATGCATCTAAGTGGTATTGCCACCCTTGTACATGATACCTGTAAAAAAGTACATGAAGTAAACCCTGATGTTCGTGTTGCATGTACACGTAAAACAACACCGGGACTACAGAAACTTGAGAAAAAAGCTGTTGAGTTAGGTGGTGGTGATGCACACAGGTTTAAGTTAGATGATTGTGTTCTTATTAAAGATAATCATATACAGGTGGTAGGTAGTGTTATTGAAGCAATTGAATTAGCAAAGGCTAATGTTAGTTTCACTAAAAAGATAGAGATTGAAGTGGAAAATCTTGATGATGCTGTGAAAGCCAGTATGTTTGGAGCAGATATTATCATGCTTGATAACATGAATCCAACGGAAATCAACGAAGTACTTGAAACATTAAAAAAACGTATGTTACGTGACAATGTTATCATAGAGGTTAGTGGTGGTATTAATCCGGATAATATTATGGATTATGCAGGGTTAGATGTTGATGTTATATCAAGCGGTTTTATTACTAATAGTGCTAAGTCATTAGATATGGGTTTAGACATATTATAGATAATTTATCCTCCCCTGTTTACTACTTTTTTCCTTTCATTTAATAGTATTAAATCAGAATACAATTATTATTACTATTAATTTACTCGATATATACGTTAATAATTTTTAATAGAATAAGTACTTCTATCAAATATCTTAAAGATATCTTAAAAAATATCAGTATATTTATTAATTAAAAAGGACATATATCATATTGAAAAGTTATATGTAAAAACATGAAATTATCATACATGTAACTCATGATTCAAGAGGTAATATGATGGCAGATTTTGATGAAGAGAACCAAACAATAGAAGAAACCGATGTTGAAAATTCAGAAATAGAAGAAACTGATGTTGAAACAGAGGAAACCTTAGAAGAAGATGAAAAATTACCATTTGCTAAAGCAGAAGTAGTACGTCTCATGAAACAACATTTAGACAGTGACAAAATGATAAGAGAACAAGTAAAAGTAGAGATGAACAAATTCCTAGGTGACGTACTAGTAAATGTATGTAAACAACTAAATGATTACCCATACTCAACAGTAGAATATGAAATGCTAAAAGAATCAACATACCCATACAGAAACATTGAAAGAATCAACGAGGAAAAAATTAGAATATTAAAACACTTAGATGCAATAAAAGCAGATTGTGACGCATTGAGTATGGATGTTAAAGCAACATTAAAAATTAATGATAAAGCTGATGAAGAGGAAGACGAAGACGATTTATTCTAAATTCTCTCTTAATTATTTTTTTAAATGATAAAAAACTCAACTCCCAAAAAAAGAAAAAAAAACTATTTTTCAAAAAATAAGATTTATATCAAAAAAGATAATTCTAATTATAAAAGAATAGAAAAGATTAGAAAAACTAATCTCTATACATATTCAACTAAGTCTTTTAAATCCTTACGACTATTTTTCACAGGTTCAGAATCAGCATATCCTAGTGGTGTGATAAGAACAGGATGATACTCCTCTGATAAATCTAGTAAATCAATTAATGCTCTTTCATGGAAAGCTGCAATATAACATGTACCTAATCCTAGTTCGGTAGCTGTTAATATCATATGATCCATTACAATAGTAGCATCGATTTCATTAATATTCTTAGCATCCCATTGTCTAATCCATGCATCATTAGCTTTACTTACAACTGCTAAAATGTAGGGAGCATCTAATATCCAATCTTTAGTATAAACTTCTTTTATTTTATCAATGTGTTTTTTAACATCAATAACGTACACTTTAAAAGCTTGACTGTTTGTTCCTGTTGGTGCTAAACGTGCTGCTTCTAGTATTTTTTCTAATTTTTCATCTTCAACTGGCTGGTCTTTGTATTTTCTTACACTGTATCTATTTTTTATAGTTTCAAATACTGACATTTCACATTTTCCTCCATTTATTGGTCTATTGTTGTAAATCCTGTTTCTAGTTTATCTGCTTCTTCCTGTGATAATAATTCTTTATTTGCGTCATCATCATCGATTACACTGTTTCCAAATGGATCTTCTAGGATTAATTCTGTTGTTAGTTCTCCGATTTTAATGTTTGTTATTAATTGAAGTATTCTCATAGCATTATCCTCTACTTCCTTGGATAGTTCTTCTCCTTCAAGTGTTAATGCACGTATTACAGCTTCTTCAAATCTTGTGAGAATACCTTCTACATTGGATACGTAGCCCTGTGATTTTGGTCCGGGTTCTACTTTTAATCCTAATTCTGGGATTGTTATTGTTGCTGTCTGTGATTTTGCTACTCTTGTGTTTAGTTTTGTGTCATTTATTAATAGAGTATATCTTGAAGGGTCATTTTGTTGTAATGATATGTTGTCTGATGATTGATATCCGCACTTGGAACAGACTACTGATGTTTCTAGTATATCTCCAAAGTATGGAATATTATCGGTCTTGTTTCTTACTTCTAATGTGTTTTTTCCGCCACATACTGGACAATCAGATTTCATTATTTCTTCTTTCATATTGTTTTCTTCATTCATCATATCTACTGTCCTACTATTTTTATATTCATTTAAATTTCTTTTTATTTTATTTTTATTTTTTCTATTGTTATCTTTCTTTAATAATTATCTTATTATATATATTTAATTTTTTATATTTTTCTTATCATATAGTAGTCCTTGTTCTTTTAATTCCCTTATTATATTATCTAAACTATTTTTATCTGGTGCATATATATGATGGCTATGTATATTATTTGATAATTTGTATAGTGTTTCCAAGGATTCTTTTTGCTGAGATTCATGTTCTATTGTATCTATAAAATTATCTGCATTTTCATTATCATCATAGTTTGTAACAATTCTTGTTAATGGTTCCTTAAAGTTTGGTATATAATAGGAAATATCTGTTATTCTTCCACCATACTTTGTTATTATTTCTCGTTCTTTGTCTATATCATCAATTGAATGTTTTAGGTATACTAGTTGTGATACTTCATTTATGTATTGTAACATTTTCTTTATAGTGTCATCTTTGTTGTTGTTATTTATTACTGGAATAGATAATAGGTTAGCTTTTTGTATTAAGTCATCATTTATTATACGATTTTCTTTGAAGTAATCTAATTGTGCTCCTCCTCGTTTAATTGCCATTGCTCTTTGTATGAATCTTTCCTTGTGTTGTTGTTCGTCAGCTGTTAGTATGAAAAAGTATATGTTTGCAAGGTCTTCGAATTGTTTAGTGTTTATTAATCCCGGTATTAGATGTACTCCCTCTATCACTATGGAATCCTTGTCTTTTACAGAGCGTGATATTACTTTTTCTATTGCTGGAATTACAAATGATGCATGTTCCTCAAATCCTGCTTCTATTAACTTAGTTTCTGATTCAAAATTAAAAGTATCTCTAAGTGTTGTATATGCATCATAGGATGATTTATGTAGTGCTGGTGCATAATCTGACCCTATTACTCCTCTAACTATTTCACGTATAAAATCTGTTTCAATCAAGTATTTGATGTTTAATTTCTTTGATATTTCTGCTGCTATAGTTGACTTACCTACACCAGAAGCAGAACCTATTAAAATAACATAAGGTTTCATAATCTTCACCAATAAATCTTTTCTTATTAATATATAATAGTCTGAATGTTATTAGTATAAAGTTTATTGTGAAAATGAGATTTAAATAGCCTAAGATGTGTATTTATCAAAGCAGATAACATGAATTTTATAAAAAAATAATCATAAAACAAGAATTAGAATAATAATAAAAAAAAAATAAATGTTGTAGAAAATAGAATTATACTATTTCTACGTCTACTTTTCTTCCTCTTACTTTAGGAAGTGTAATTGTTAACTCGTTATCAATGAAACTTGCTTTAGTTTCGTCAATATTAACTTCAACTGGGAGAGGTATAATGTTTTTAGTTTTACCAATGCATCTTTCTTTTCTAAGAATCTTTACATTTTCTTCATCTTCTATATCATCAGGGAATTCAACTTCTATTTCCACTGATTCTACAGATATTTTTACTGATATGTCATCTTTAGTAACTCTTGGTAAATCTGCTTTAATTACTAATGTATCATCATATTCAAATAAGTCAACAGGAGGTTTGTTTGCTCTGTAATCATCAATAGTTTTATTCCAATCCTCTTGTTTAGATTTTAATGTAGAGTATACGTCATTGAACATTTTTTCTGCCATGTTTCTTGCTTCTTCTGCTGTTTCTTTTCCGTATACTTTGTAATTTCTTTTTTCTTCTTCTTCAGATTCGGTAGTAGTTTCTTCTTCTGTTTCAGTTGTTGTTTCTTCGGTTGCTTCTGTTGTTTCTTCTTCATCTACTTTTTTTTCTTCTTCATCTTTTGAATCTATATTTATAGTATCCATTAATATCAATCCTCGAGAGTTTTCAATAATTAATTATACTAATTATCTATTTAAATCTTTAACCTAAAGTTATTTAAATATTTCTAAAAAAAAATTATTTTATATTTAATATATAAAATATAAAAAAGAAGATTATGGTGAAGTAGAGTGAGGTTATTTTCTAGGATGTCTAAGAGCATATTTTTGATTGTATTCATCATCTAAACTCTTACTACCACCCATATCTGCTATCAGTTTCTTTATATCATTAATTTTAGTTAAATCATTGATACTTGTTTCAAATATTGGGTCATCTATTTTTTCAGAATATTCTTCAATAACTTTTCTATCCTCTAATAAATCAGTTTTATTGAATAATACTATCATTGGTGTTTCAAATACTTTTTTAATCTCATCATATAATAAATATTGGTTTTCCATTATAAATCCTGATGTTTCAGATGGATCAAATATGTATATGATAATATTTCCCAAATGTTCTAATGCTGCTATAGCATTTAATTCAATTTCATTCATATCATTAATTGATCGGTCTAGTAATCCTGGTGTATCAATTATTTGATATTTAGTGTAATTTAATTCATAATTTCCAATCTGTAATCCCTGAGTTGTAAATGGATAATTTGCAACTTTTGGGCTTGCATCTGTTATATTGTTTAATAGTGTTGATTTTCCTACATTTGGAAAACCTGCTATTACAACTCTTACTGCGTTGAAGTTTATGTTTGGCATGTTTTTTAATTCACGTTTTGCAAAGTCTAGGAAGTCTAGTTCATCACCTATTCTTTTTACAACGGATACTATTCTACCATATGCCTCTTTACGTATTGGTATTGCACTTAATGAATCTGTTTTTCTGATTCTGGAAGTGTATTGTGCTTCTATTTGTTTTATTACACCTAATGCCCAGAATACTGCTCCTAGTGCATGTTTGTATGGGTCAACACCTACTACTATATCTATATAATCTTGATAGAATTCTGGTAATTCTTCTATTATTGGTGTTCCTGTGATAATTCCATTGAATGTGCTGTTTATTGTTTCACAGGCTGTCTGTACTCTTACTTCTTCTATTCTTCTTCCTTTAACACGTGGGTGTAACTTTGAACTTCTTACTTTTGAAGCTGCTTTACTTGCACGGTTAAATGCTTTATCAATAATTTCATCAGGTGTTGGTGCTTGTGGCAATTTCATATTAATTGTCTCCTTTATTCAACATTATTCTTGAAAGATTTGTGCTTGGAAATTATATATTTTTGTTTTTTCATTCTTCCATGCATTGCTAGGTAAACCTGCTTTATAACATAAGTTTTCAAGAAATTCTCTTATATTCCAGTTTTGTTCTACTGGTACTTGTGGAAGTAGTAGTCCTCTATTATAGTTGTTTTCTATAATTAGTCCATCCACTCCTACTTCTAATTTTACTAGGTAGTCCTTGTAGTTAACTACTTTTACTTCTTTAGGCTTTGTTAGTACACTTACTTCTATTTCAATATCATTAAATTCCTGTAGTGTTAATGGATAAAATCGTGGGTCTTCAAATGCTGCTGACAGTGATACATCTAGCACTGCATCAATTAGTGGTTTGTATGGTTCAGGGTATCCTATGCATCCTCTTAGATTCTGATGTAGATTTAGTGTAACAAATACGCCTAATTTTTCATAAAATATATCAGGTAAGTCAGATGGTGGAATATATTCCTCGTTTTTTAAATGGCTTTCGATGTTATCTCTTGCTATTTTTATGAGTAATTGTCCTTCCTCATCTGATAATTTACTATTCATTTATTGTACTCCACCTACTGTTGCTTTACTTACACGTATGTGTGGTCCACCATCACCTACTGGTGCTGTTTGTCCGTCTTTACCACAGAATCCTACTCCAAAGCTAAGATCAGAGCCTACTCCTGTTACATTGTTTAGGATATCTAATGTACTTCCGGATAGTGATACGTCACGTAAGTGGTCACCTATTCCACCATGTTCTATAGTGTATGCTTCTACAGCATTAAATTGGAATACTCCTCTACCAGTGTCTACTTGTCCTCCACGTGATCCTTTAAGATATATTCCTGTGGACATATCACCTATTAATTCATCAAATGATGAGTCTCCTGGTTGGATGTATGTGTTACTCATACGTACAATCGGTTGGTCCTTAATGATTGACCTAGCATTACCACTTGATTCTCGTCCTAATTTTTTAGCTGTTTCACGTGAACTTAAAATGGATTTTAATACTCCATTCTCTACCAGTACATTTTTAGCTGTTTTAGTTCCTTCTACATCATATGGATAATAACCAAAGCCTGACTCCATACTTGCATCATCAACTACTGTGATTAAATCAGAACCAATTTTCTCACCCATTTTTCCTTTTAGTATTGAATCATTTTGAAGTATGATGTCTGCTTCAGATGCATGACCTAATGCTTCATGTATAAATACTCCTGCTAACTCTGGATCAAGAATTACTGGGAAATCACCAGATGGTGGTGTTTTTGCATCTAATAGACTGATTGCTTTTTCAGAAATTCCTCTTGCAAATGATTCTAAATCAGCATTTTTTACTAATTCAAAGCCCTGTACTCCACCTAGACTTTTATGTCCTATTTGCATTACTTCTCCATTTGATGCTACTGAATTCATTGCAAAAATTGTTCTGTTATTATTTGAAAGTATGTTAGTGCCCTCTGTACTTAATAATAATTGTTTTGATTCTGCTTCGGAGTATGTTACATTTACACTTTGAATATTTTCTAGTTGTGCTGCACTGTCTGCTTCTTTCATTGCTTCTATTTTTTCTTCAAATGGTATATCATTGATTTTTAGCTTTGCCTTTGATTCTACTACGTCTTCATGAGGATTTGCTTCGGTTAGTTCTACATCACTGTTTAATCTTCCTGCTAGTGTAGTTGCTTTTTCAGCTACTTCTTCTACTTTTTTTATATCTGTAGTGTATGCTGAGCCCCATGCTCCATTTTTAAGTACTCTTATACCAACAGCGAATCGTATTCCTGTATCAACATTGTCTATTTTACTATCTTTCATTGTAATAGTGTTACTTGTTGAATCGCCTACTCTTATATCTGCATAGTCTACCTTTGAGTCTAATTTATTGATAATCTTTTGGAAATAATCTACATCTATTTCATTAGCCATGTTTATCCTCCTATTTTGTTATTTTAGTGTTTTGTTAAATTGGTTAGTATGATTTTATTCTTTTTTTAAATAAAAAATAGTTTATTATTATTCATTAATATTTTTGGTCTTTATTCATTAAGTTTATTTATGTTTTATGTGATTAATAAGATTTTTACTTATTTTAATTGTATTACTTTTTAATCTAAAAACAGCATATTTGTAATACTTTTATTTTATATAGTATTAAAAGAAGTGATGGTGAAATCATAAAATATTAATTAATAATATTTTACTTAATTAAAAAAAAATAGTGAAATTACAAAATAATCTAAATATTATTTCGTAATTCTTTTAAGTAATGCATCATGTGCATCACCTACTGTTAATGGATAACCTTCTTCGAAAACTATGCCATCTTCTTTATCAAATTTTTCAAATAATTGGCCAATCCATGGTAATCTTAAATCTGCTTCTTCCATTACTTCAGGGTCACCGAAGATATCCTTACATGTTCCAGATTTAATAATTTGTCCACCAACAATTACGTGAAGATTATCAGAGTAGAGAGGTACTAAATCTACATCGTGAGTTGAAATCATTATAGTCATTCCCTCAGCATTTAAATCATATAATAATTGCATGATACTGGAAGCACCATTTGGATCCAATCCGCTGGTAGGTTCATCAAGAACCATTACTTTAGGCTTCATTGCTAAAATACCTGCAATTGCTACACGTTTTTTCTGACCTCCACTAAGATGGTGAGGTGCTTTATTTGCTACATGACTCATTCCTACTTTTTCAAGAGCATCTAATGCTCTTTGTCTTACTTCATCCTCAGGTAATCCCATATTCATAGGACCAAATGCTACATCCTCGAGTACCGTTGGAGCAAATAGTTGGTCATCAGGATTCTGGAATACAATTCCAATTTTTTGTCTAGCTTCTAATAAACTTTTTTTATCGTATTTTAAAGGTTTTCCTTCAATTTCAACAGAACCACTAGTTGCTTCATTAATACCATTAAAATGTAAGAAAAAAGTACTTTTTCCAGCTCCATTATGACCTAATAAAGCTACCATTGTTCCTTCTTCTAACTTAAAATTAATTCCTTTAAGAGCTTCTGTTCCATCCGGATATTTAAATGTTAAATCTTTTGTTTCTAAAATTATTGTCATAAATTCATCCCACTTATCCTATATTAATTTTATCTATACTGGTATTAAATATGGTATTACATTAATTGAACCTGTTATATAAATAAGGTAAGCAAGTGCTACTTCAAATATTATTAATACAGCCCAGTCTTTAACTGTAATATCATGAATTGACTCTTCACTACCAAGCATGTTTAAACGTCCAGAATATCCTCTAGAAGCTAAAGCATTATAAGCTATTTCACCTTGTTCCCATGTTCTTATAAATACCATACCTGCTAATTGTGATAAACAATGCATCCAACTTGTATAACTATGATATCCTAATCTTGTTTTCTGTGAATTGTACATTGTAGCAGTTACATCTAAGAATAAAAATATGTATCTATACATTAATATTGCTAAATCAGTTAATTCAGGTGGTAATTTCATATCTTGGAAAACTGTAAATACCCTATTCATAGGTGTTGTAAGTATTAAAAATGCTAATGCTGATACACCACCCATTACTTTGAAGAATATCAGTATACCTCTATTTAATCCATCGGCAGTTATACCCCATCCAAAGATCCCTAAATCCCAGATATGAGGGCCAATTCCGAAGAAAAATGCCATGAATATAACTGTTATAAATGCAAAACCTGCTGGAACAGACATAAATGTGACATAAAAATTAGCTGGTATTCCTGCCTTCCATATTATTAATACAGTACATATTAAAAATATGACGAATGGCATTATTGGTGAATTAGCAAACAAAGTTATAACTAATGTAATTACAGAAAATAATATTTTATAATATATGTTGTTTTCTGTTAAATGGTTATTTGATGCATAGTGATCTAATGTATCTTCAAATATTGACATTATAAATCCACCACTTCATAAAAAATAAAAAATTTTTTTATAAAAAAAAGTGAAAACAAAGATAATTGTTTCCACTTAGTATTTTACTTATTCGTATTTACCTTGTTTAGCTCTGTTTCCACCATGCCAGTAACCGAAGATATATCCAACGATTATTGCACCGATAGCGGTTTGGAGACAGAAGATTAAACTTTCAATTTCCCCACTAGGTGGCTCCCAAAGAGGTTGTGCCCATACTTGATAGCCTGGGTTATTTTGTTCTATAGCTTCTCCTCCAGCGTCATCTGATCCACCGAAGTAACCGTCATCTTCACCGTGACCACTGAACATTACAAGAGGAGCTATAATTAATATAGCTACTATGACTAGTAAGCCTAAGTTTTTATAATCAACCATTTTAGTTTGCTCCTGCTTCGTTTTCACTAATTACATTTAATTTAACAAGAAGATCTGGTCTTGCGTTGTGTATGTAATTATATATAACTGTTGTTAAAATACCTTCAGCTATAGCTAATGGTATCTGAGTTACAGCAAATATTACAAAGAATGTTGTAAATGCTTGTCCGAAACTTGGTGTTGGGAAAGCAAGTGCTAATTCTATTGATGTTGTTACGTATGTCATTAAATCTGCTACAAATGCTGTGAAGAACATTGAAATTGGAGCAGATACATTTACTTTTCTTAGTCCTTTCCATACTAACCATCCGCAGAATGGACCTACAATACCCATAGAGAAACAATTTGCTCCGAGTGTTGTTAATCCACCGTGTGCTAGGAGGATAGCTTGGAATAAAAGAACTATTACTGCTAATACTGAGGTTGCTGCTGGTCCAAAGAATACTGCACCTAAACCGTTACCACATGGGTGTGAACAACTTCCAGTAACTGATGGCATTTTTAATGAAGATAAGATAAACATGAAAGCACCAGATAAAGCTAATAAAGGCATAGCTTGATCATTGTTTTCAGTTGCTTTTCTTATTTGCATTATACCATAGATTACTATAGGAATACATATGATAAACCATACGGCGCACCATTCAGGAGGCAAGTAACCTTCCATAATGTGCATTTTTTAATTCCTCCATTTTATAAAATATAAATAATAATCTACTTATTTTATTATCAAGTAATTCTAATCCCCATAATAAAATAATGATTATTATTCTATAGAATATATTATTTAAATGTATTGATAAAAAATTAAAAATTAATTTAATTTTAGTATAAAACCAGTATTTACAAATAAAAAAAGAGCATTGGTAATATAAATAGATTACCATAAATATAAATATAATTATTCATATTTAGATAAAAATTCATTAATTAGAACTAAAATAAAAATAATACATAAAATAACAATATTCCAAAAAGACATACAGCAAATACCATTTAAATACAGCCTGAATACTATAATAATTACCAAAAAAAAATAAACCAAAAAATATTATGATAAAAACTTATTTTTTACACATGAAATAAATTAATAAATATGAAAGTAAAAAACCAGATTATTTTAGCATTAGATGTTGAAGAAAAAAATAAAGCTTATAAAATATTAGATCAAGTAACAGATTACTTAGATACAATAAAAATAGGTTACCCACTCACATTAGCCGAAGGACCACAAATCATAAAATCTATCAAAGAAGATTATGATGTACAGATCATAGCTGACTTTAAAGTTGCAGATATTGATGCTACAAACGAAAAAATAGTAAAAACTACCTTAAATTGGGGTGCTGATGCAATTATAGTTCATGGATTCCCTGGTGAAGATAGTGTATTAGCATGTAAACATGCTGCAGAAGAGTTAGATAAGGAAATATTTTTATTAACAGAAATGTCTAATCCTGGAGCAGACAGGTTTTTAAAACCAGTATCTCTTGATATTGCACAGATGGGTGTTGAGCTTGGAATAAATAATTATGTTGCTCCTGCTACAAAGTTAGATAGACTTGAAAAAATTAGAAATATAGTAGGTAAAGATGCATTTATCATCTCACCAGGCGTAGGTGTTCAGGGCGGTAAAGCTAAAGACACGTTAGAATTTGCAGATGCTGCTATTATAGGAAGAAGTATATATAACTCCGAATCTCCTAAAGAAGTATTAGAAGAGGTTATATATTCTATCAAAGTATAAACCTGCAAATTCATAACTTAAATCAAATAAGTAGAAATATATGAATGTTAATGGTTCAAAGAAGTATCCTTCTATTAATGGGGAATTAGGTATCATCATATTAATTAAACCTAACATGGATAATATCAATACTGCTACTTTAAGTGCATAACGATACTTGAAGAATTTATCTAATAATCCATAATCCTCTTCGTGAATCATTTCATTTTCTTCTCTTTCATCTGATTTATCATTACCCCATTCATCAATATATGCTGCAATTATGCATACAATTAGACAAAACCAGCTGAAATGTGGAACTCCCACATAAATTAATAGTGCTATTAATAATATGGCTGAAATTATATGATTTATTGAATCTACTTTTTTTGCTAAGATATTACCTATAAGTATAGCTATGAAAATACATGCAGCATCACCATTTGTTATTGATATTGCTACTGTGAATGCTACACATAATATTCCAGTTATTATTGCTAGAATTATATTATTTTTTTCATCCATTGCCTCATCAGATATTTTCATGAAAAATCCTGATAAAGCAAAACAAATTACATCAAATAACATGAATAATACCTCATGTTATTCTATTTTTGATAATGCTCCAGCTACTATTAAGGGGAATAATACTGTTGCATCACCTATTACTGTAACTAAGTTTGATCCTTTTTTAGCTTTAGCCCATGATTTAGCTTCTTCTAGTGGTGCACCACTTAAACTTCCACCTTCACTTCTATCTAATGTGATTTGTATTCCTGCATCTATTCCACCAGTTAGTATGTTAGATGCTAATGTGTAGTGTTTTGGTAATCCTCCTCCAAGCATGCATGCTGTTACCTTTTTAGAGTTATATACGAAGTCTGACAGGTATGGCATGTCCCCTACTGCACTTATAGTAAAATCATGGTCTTGACAGTATATCCATAATTGTAATCCTATCATACAATCAATTAAACCTGGAGCAAATATTGGTACATCATTTTTTGCTGCTGTTGCTATGAATGATTCATCATCATCCACTAGTAATCCTATTTCTCTGATAAATTGTTGTATTGATATTTTATCATATTTTTCATTGATTTGTGCAAATATTTTTTGTATTTCTTCTTCAAATACTTCAAAGTCATCTGCTTTTGTATAGACGTCTGCTATTCTTCCTATTCCATGATCCTGAAGGGTTTCATCATCTTCATGTATTCCTGCATAATGTCTTCCGCCAAATGCTTCCAGTAAGTCATGGGTTAGGTTTGCTCCACTTGAAACAATAAGATTTACATATCCTTTATCAATTAGGTCTCTTACTACTTTTCTTAATCCGCCAGGAATCATTGGTCCTGCTAGACTTAGAAATATTTTTGTATCAGGGTCTTTCATTGAATCTGCTAATAGGTCTGTTGCATGTGAAATACGTCCTGCACCTAATCCTCCAGACTGTTTTAATTGTTCCATAAATTCAGATATTGTCATGTTTTCGGTTATTTCTAATTGTTTAACTTTCATAAAATTATTGCTCCCATTAAATTATAGTTATTATGATTAAAAAATAGTTATTTCTAAAAAAAGAATATAAGGGTGATTAGTCATCAAATACTACTAATCTATGTAATATATCAGTGAAGGATACTATTCCTGAAATATCACTTTTCTCATTTAATAGTACTAATGAGGATACATTGTTTTGTTGTAGTAAATCCATAGCATTTATTAAGCTAATATTATCTTTAGCTGTTACAACAGTTTCATCCATAAATTCTTCTGCAGTACTGTCTAATTTTTTTTCAGCTACTACGCTTAATATATCAGGGTATCTTATTACACCTAGTATTTCATCACCATCTACTACTGGTACACCTCTTATATTATCATTTAATAATAGTTTACTTACCTCGTATACTGATGTATTTGGTGCTACTTTATCAGTTAATGGTACTGCTATCTCTTTTATTTTAATGTTTGGAATACTTTGTATATTCTTTGTTTTAATTAATAAAACATTATCAACATCATCTCTTCCTATGATTGTACCACTTACTGTTAGATTATTTACTGGTGTAGGTCCTATTTTAATAGTATCATCTAAATCTAGTTGTTTAATATCTCCTAAAACAGATATTGTTGCTTCACAATCTCCTGGACGTAAGATACTAGTAAATTCTATTTTATTTACAGATATATCAGAAACTAGTTCTTTATTCACATAGATTGGTACATGTATTTCACATGGATCATTTTCTATGTTTAATGCATGATATGCTTCTAATGTAGGCTTATATCCTCCCCTCGGACCAGGAACTCCTTGTACTAATCCTAAACTCCTTAGTGATTGCATTTGATTACGGATAGTTCCAGAGTTTCTACCCATTACATCTGCTATACTTTCACATTTCACGGAGGTACATTTTGATTTTCTGTAAAGATTTATCAAACTTTGCAATATTTCTTTTTGTACTGCTGTAAGCATTGTTTTCCCTCGTTTTAATAGTTATTATAGTATTGAATTAACAAAAGACCTTTTCAAATAATCTAAAAATCTAATTATTAATAATTATAATTAATTAGTTATATTTATACTTCCCATGTAATAAAAAGTTTATGATAAATAGTTATAGAATATTTGATATATATCTATTTTTATAAATATCTTAAATAAGATAAATATTCTAAAAAATAACATAAAAATTTTAAAAATAGGCATTAATATATAATAATAGCTAAAAACAAAATATAATATAATAAAAGTTTGAATGAGATAGAACTAAATTGCATTAATATACCAATATTAATTATAACAGATTAGAGTGAGATTATGAACTTTATAGAAGTTAAAAATGTAACAAAAATGTTTGATAACAAAGCAGTACTAGACAATATTAGCTTAACTGTCGAGGAAGGTGAAGTACTAGGTATACTTGGAAGAAGTGGATCAGGTAAATCAGTGCTCCTAAACATGCTTAGAGGAATACCTGAATATGCACCAGACGAAGGAGAAGTAATATACCACATCGCATACTGCCCTGAGTGTGATTACGTAGATTCCCCATCAAAAATAAACGAAAGATGCAAATGTGGACATAAATTAGAATCCCGTGACCTAAATCTATGGGAAGCATCAAGAACAGAATTTACTGCAATAAAAAGACGAATCTCAATCATGCTACAAAGAACATTTGCATTATACGAAGAAGACACAGTAATCGAAAACATAATGAAATCATTTGAAGACCAGAGAGACCCAGACAACATAAACAAGGCAATAAACCTCCTAAAAATGACAAGAATGGAACACAGAACAACACATATAGCACGTGATTTAAGCGGAGGAGAAAAACAAAGAATTGTACTAGCAAGACAACTAGCAAAAAATCCAATGCTATTTTTAGCAGACGAACCAACAGGAACACTAGACCCTAAAACAGCAGAACTAATACATGCAGCACTACTTAACGGAGTAAAAGAAAAAAATATAACCATGATTATAAACTCACACTGGCCAGAAGTAATAGAAGACCTATCAGACAGAGTAATATGGTTAGAAAATGGTAAAATCAAAGAAATGGGCCAGCCAGAAGAAATAGTTAAAGAATTCGTGAAAGAAATACCACTACCTAAAAAACACGAAGCAGTATCAATAGGTGATCCATTAATCGAAATGAAAGACCTCAAAAAATACTACTTCTCAGTATCAAGAGGAGTAGTTAAATCAGTAGACGGAGTAACACTAACAATCAACGAAGGACAAATAGCAAGTATTGTAGGACTAAGTGGAGCTGGAAAAACAACACTATCCAAACTAATCGCAGGACTAGTAGAACCAAGTGATGGAGAAATTAAAATAAGATTAGGAGAAGAATGGATAGACATGTCCAAAAAAGGACCAGCACACAGAGGACGTGTAACACCACATATAGGATTACTACACCAAGACTTCAGCCTATACCCATACAAAACAATACTAGGTAACCTCACAGATGCAATTAGTCTAGACTTACCATCAGAATTCGCAAAAATGAAATCACTACACGTGTTAGAAGCAGTAGGATTTAAAGAAGAAGAAGCAGCATCACTACTTGAAAAATATCCTGACCAAATGAGTGGAGGAGAAAGACACCGAGTAGCAATAGCACAAGTACTCATAAAAGAACCTAACATAGTTATACTTGATGAACCTACAGGTACAATGGATCCAATTACAAGACGAGATGTAACTGAATCAATATTAAATGCAAGAGAAGAACTAGATCAAACATTCATAATTATATCACACGATATGGACTTTGTATTAGAATGCTGTGATACAGCAGCGCTAATGCGTGATGGAAAACTATTAGACGAAGGAAAACCTGAAGAAATAGTGGATCAATTAACATCACAAGAAAAAACTAAAATGCTTAATAAACATGCAACTAGTGAATTTTAAACTCCACTCTTTACCTTTTTTTTATTAGATAATTTTAAATTATTAAAAAATAGTGAAAATAGATATAATCTATCTATTCGTTTTAGACAAGTATAATTCCTTTGGTTATTAATCTTAGATAATACAATTATTAACTAATTTAACAATAATTATTCTTAATTCTAGATTTACGAATAAAGAATACTTAGATTTTACAATAAATCATATTTAGTTGTTCTTTCTTGTGGTATTCTTCCAATATCTGTTACTAATTGTTTGATTTTTTCCACAGGTAAATATCCACCATAGCCTCCACCAGCTGCTGTAGATATTTTATCTTCAATCATGGTTCCACCAATATCATTAGCTCCACATGTTAATGCTACTTGTGTCATTCTTAAACCTAATTTAACCCATGAAACTTGAATATTAGGTATTATGTTTCCGAAGATTATTCTTGAAATTGCATGTATTTTTAAATCTTCTATTCCTGTTGCACCGTTTGATATTTTACCTAATTCATTATTTTCTCCAAGGAATGTCATTGGTACAAATTCTGTGAATCCATGGGTTTCTTCTTGTATTTCTTTTAATATGAACATGTGTTCTATTCTATCTTCCCATGTTTCGATACTTCCATACATTATTGTTGATGTTGTTGGTATTCCTAGTTCATGAGCTTCTTTTACTACCTGTGACCATTGTGCTGTTGTTAGTTTGTTCGGACATATTTGTTTTCTTATTGAATCTACTAATATTTCAGCTGAGGCTCCGGTCATTGTATCCATTCCTGCATCTTTCAATTGTGATAATGCCTCTTTTGTTGTTATGTTTGAATTTTTTGCTGTCTGATATACCTCTGCAGGGGATAATGCATGTAAACATATGTCGTGTTCATCTTTGATATTTTTTATGAGATTACAATAGTAGTCTATAGTCATGTCTTTTGTTATTCCACCAAATAGACATATTTCTGTTGCTCCTACTGATTTAGCTTGAACTATGCTGTCTGATATTTCTTCGTCAGACATTTGGTAATTTTCATGATTTCTGAAGGAGCAGAATTTGCAGCCTATCATACAGTGGTCTGTAATATCTATAGCCTTATTTACTACGTATGTTACTTTGTCACCCACTATTTCTTGTCTTAGTTTATCTGCTGTGTCAAATAATTCAAATTGATTTGCTGATCGTACTAAGTCCAGAGCTTCTTCTTTTGTAATTTCATTATCTAATGATTTATTGTATATTTCATCTAACATTACACTCACGACCTTTTTTATTAATGTTAAATTTGTAAATTCTTTGATATTTACTAAGAATAATTTTCTATTATTAATTATATTTTATGTTGTTAATATCTTTGTATTATAATTTATCATTATTAATCAGTATAATTAGTATAGAAATAGTAAAATAATATTATTAAAAATAAAAAAAGAGTTTCAAAAAAAGTTACAAGAAAAAAAAATAATTATTCTATTCAGGTAATGTTATTTTCCATAAATAATATAATTCTTCTACTTTATCTTGTTTTTTAGATCGTTTTTTAGATTTCTTTTTAAGAGTAGATTCTTCACCAGACCATTCAGAAACAGTGTCATCTAAATATTCTGCAATATCATCATCGTAGTAACGGGTACCTATAGTATAACAGTCAGGTTCATTGCGTATGTATATAATGCCCCCACCTTTTTCTTCCATGATGTCTGTAATTTTTAATAAAGTATCATAATATTCTTTTGCTACCATAAGAAACCTCCCTAATTTAATCATAAAAATATATTAATATATATTTATATTCAATGCATTATATTAACTTTATTATATACTTATTATATATTAATCCCCACAATCCCTAAGAGAATCATCATCAAAATGAGTATTTTTGATTTTTCTAATAATTTTACAAGTACTATCTAACTCAAATTTCTTGTAATTCTTAATTTTAACGACTTTAATATCTAAGCCCTCTTTAAGCAAAGATTCATGCAATGCTTCTGGGTCAAAGTGTTGATCAGGACCAATTGCAATGATATCTGGCTTTTTTTCTTTAACTATTTTAAATGGGTCATCCTCATTACCTACATAAGCCTCATCTACAGGTTTAAGCATGCTAATCATTTCACATCTTTGATCTTCACCAATAACAGGAATACGTTTATGTTCCTTTACTGTCTTATCTGTAGCTACAACAACCATTAACACAGCATCATGTCCACCTAATTTCTTTGCTTCATTCAAATAAAAGCTATGTCCCGGATGAATGATATCAAAAGTTCCAGAAGCCATTACTTTAATAATAATTCCTCCCTTTAATCAGATTGATATTCTAAAGCATCTTCAAATTCAATTAAACCCTTGTATAAAGCAGAACCTATGACAACATAATCAGTTCCTAAATCACTTAAAGTTTTCAAGTCATCAAGAGAAGTTATTCCCCCTGAATAAATAATTGGAATAGATATGTTTTCAAGTAATTCTTTAACAGGTTCAATATTTATTCCACCAAGTAATCCTTCGACATCAACATTAGTAAATAATATTGAACCAGCACCCTTATCTTCAAAAATTTGTGCGTATTCTAATGGTGTTTTATCAGTAGATTCTGTCCATCCATGTGTAACTACCTTGTTATCTTTACTATCTAATGATACACATATTCTCTCAGAGCCATATTCATCAGATAATTCTTTAATAATATCAGGATTCTTTATAGCCATTGTTCCAATGATAACTGTCTGGATTCCAGCATCTAGTAAGTTTTTAACATTTTCTTTTGTTCTGATACCTCCACCCATCTGGATAGGTACTGTTGTATTTTCAATAATATCATGAACAATTCCAATATTTTCACCACTGCCAAGAGCACCATCCAAGTCAACTATATGTAACCTTTTAGCACCTTTTAACTCCCACTGTTTTGCAACCTCTGCAGGATTATCTAATTCTATTTGTTCTGTTCCAGGTTCTCCCTGTACTAATTGTACACATTTTCCATGTTTAATATCTACTGCTGGTATAATTATCATAATCTTATTCCATCCATCAAAAAAAATTAAAATTAAATATTACTGATTCGTTTTATAAATTTATTATCAATTTATGTGATTAATATAATAAGTTATTAACTATGTTATTCAAGGATTCCTAACGAAATAACTTAAAGTAATTTAAACAAATATAATCTATATATAAAATTTTGGATGAGTATGTAAAATGAGACGCGTTGCACTAAAAATAGCCTATATTGGTACAGGATTTCATGGATACCAAAGACAGCCAAATTATAGAACAGTAGAAGGAGAACTATTAAAAGTATTCAAGGAAACACATATTATAGAAGACACATGGGATGCCCATTACTCAGTAGCAGGAAGAACAGACAAAGGAGTACATTCAACAGGAAATGTAATCTCATTCATAACCGATGAAGATATACATATTAATCAATTAAACGGATTACTACCTGATGATATTAAAATCATTGGCGAGGCAAGAGTACCCTATGGATTCAAGGTACGCTTTCCACTAACAAGAACATACACATACATCCAACCAATAGACCCCTTTAAAGAAGATAAACTAGACATAACTAAAATCAGACAAGCAATGCAGTACTTTATAGGTAAACATAATTTCCGAAACTTCTCTAAACGGAACGAGAAAAATCCAAACAGAGAAATAAAAAATATTGAAGTTGAAGTTAAAGACAACATACTGATATTCACAATTACAGGACAAAGCTTCCTATGGAATATGGTAAGAAAAATGGTAACATCCCTCCTGCTAGTAGGATATGGAGAACTTGAAGTTGATACCATAAATAAACTACTTCAGCCAGTAGAATTAAGACAATACATTCGATTAAGACCAGCTCCTGCAAATGGATTAATTCTTAGTGACATGGAATATAAGAATATAAAATTTAAAGATTCACAATATGCTAAAGATAAGCTAATAGAAGTACTTAAAAAAGAGTACATAAAACATGACCAGGAAAAAAAGGCAGATATCAAATTAATCGAATTACTAGAAAAACAAGAATAAGTGATATGAAATGAAAATAGGAATAGTACTGGGAACACGACCTGAAATAATAAAGATGTCCCCGATAATTGAAGAAATAGAAAATAGTGACTCAGAGCTATTATTAATACACACGGGACAGCATTATGATATAGAAATGTCAAAACAATTCTTCATTGACTTAAAACTACCTGTACCAGACTATAATATTGGTATTGGATCAAACACTGCTATAAACCAGATAAGTATCATCATATCAGAACTAGAAAAAATATTAACAAAAGAACAGGTGGACATAGTACTAGTTCAGGGTGATACAAATGCAGTTCTTGCCGGTGCTCTGGCAGCAAACAAACTAAAAATACCTGTAGGACACGTTGAAGCAGGATTAAGATCATTTGATAAAAACATGCCTGAAGAAATTAATAGAATAGTAGCAGATGGATGCTCAACACTATACTTTGTGCCAACAGAGGAAACAGCAATAAACCTACAAAATGAGGGAATAAATCACAACTCAATATATGTAACAGGAAACTCCGTAGTAGATGCATGTAAAAGAAACCTAAAAATAGCATTAGAAACTAGTAAAATTAAAGAAGAAATAAATAGCGACGAATATATTGCATTGACATTACACAGAGCAGAAAATGTGGATGATGAAGAACGCTTAAGACATATTGTTCATAGTCTAATCAATTTACCATACAACTTTGTATTTCCAGTACATCCACATACAAGAAAATCACTAGAAAACCTGGGACTATATGAAGAAATAGCTAACTGTGACCACATACAGATTACTAAACCGTTAGGCTACCTTGACTTCTTATACTTACTATCACAAAGTCAATTAACATTAACTGATTCTGGAGGAGTACAGGAAGAAGCAATAACCCTTGATATTCCATGTGTAACACTAAGATATAATACTGAACGTCCAGAAACAATAACTGCTGGTGGAAATATTCTTGCAGGAACTGAATCAGAGGAGATAATGAAAAATATCAGCGATATTCTAGACAATAAGGATATTTATGATAAAATGAGCCGTGCCAAGAATCCGTATGGTGATGGAACCACAGCAAAACAGATATGTTCAATAATTAAGGAAAGATATGATAAAGATAATCTTAAAATTAGGCGTGCTGATGAAATAGAAGACTTTGAAGGATATTTCATGGACACTGTCCATGAAGATATTACTGTTAAGGAATATGAAGCAAGAAATTCTGGAAATATTATAGAACAAGTGTATTCTGAAGGAATCCCCCAGTATATCTCTGAGGAATTAAATCTTAATAATAAGACAATTATCTATAAAAGATTTAAAAAAATCGATTGATAACCTGTTTTATTTGTTTACCTAACCGCCACTAAATCCTATTTATTTTTTAAAAAATAATAATACTAAAATATTAGTTTAATCATAAGTTTAAGTAGATTAAATACTTTCAATAATAATATATGAAAACAATAATAGGGAATGTTAAAATGAATTTTGATACAATACAAGTAGGAATATTTGGTTTAGGCCATATTGGATTACCTACAGCAGCAATACTAGCTAATAATAACATACATGTTCTTGGAGCTGATGTTAATACAGAAACTGTTGATAATATAAACAAAGGACTCTGTTCATTTAAAGAACCAGGATTAGATGATTTAGTTAAAAAAGCTGTTACTAATAATTATCTTAAAGCAACATCTAATCTGGATGTTGCAGCAGTAGAATCCGATATATTATTAGTTATTGTACCAACACCTATTGATGAAAATAAGAAATCCGATTTATCTTTTGTAATATCTGCATGTGAAAGTATTAAAAAGGGACTGAAGAAGGGTAATCTTGTTGTTATTGAAAGTACTGTTCCACCAGAAACAGGGATTAATGTTATTAAACCAATACTAGAAGAGTCTGGATTGAAATGTGGTGAAGACTTCTATCTATCATATAGTCCAGAAAGAGCATTGCCTAACAATACTATTTATGAGATGACACATAATGTCAGAATTATTGGTGGATATGATGATAAGAGTGCTGATTTAACAGCTAATTTATATTCTCATATAACACAGGGAGACATTATTAAAGTTAAAAATATTACGAGTGCTGAAATGGTTAAATTAATGGAAAACACGTATCGTGACGTTAACATTGCATTAAGTAATGAATTTGCATTGATTAGTGAAAAGATTGATGTTGATGTTAATGAGGTTATACGTGCTGCTAATTATCATCCAAGAGTAAATATTCATACTCCAGGTCCTGGTGTTGGTGGTCATTGTATTCCAGTTGACCCTTACTTCCTTATTGAATTAGCAGAGACTTATGGTACATCTGCTCGTTTAATTAGTGATTCAAGAAAGATTAATAATTCTATGCCACAGCATGTTGTGGATATCCTGTTAGATAACATTGATGATGTTGGTGATGATTTTGTTATCAGTATTCTTGGAATAGCATATAAGGGTAATGTTGATGATATACGTGAAACACCATCTAAAACACTTATTGAATTATTAAAAGATAAGGGTTTTAATGTTGTTGCCCATGATCCATTAGTATCGGACAATGTTATTGAATCATTTGGTGTTAAATCAGTGTCTTATGATGAAGCATTGGATGCTGATTGTGTTATTATTATGACTGACCATGATTTATATAAAGATATTACGCCGGACATGATTAAAAATAATTTTATTATAGTTACCCGACCTATTCTGGATTCAAATAAATTCCGTGAAAATGGTGTTAATTTCCAGGCAATTGGAGATATTGATTAAATATCCTTTTACTACTTTTTTTGAGTGTTTAATATGAAGATTCTGGTTTTTGAGTATTCAACTGTTCTGTTAGATAATATCTTAATGTCAGAGGGTGTTAATATGTTAAAAAGTATTCTTTCTGATTTAAATGATGTTGAGGATTATTTAGTTGATTACATAGTAAGTGATAATTTATCTTTTGATGAGTTTCCTAATTGTAATGTTATTCATGTTGATGATTTGTTCTCCTGGTTAGATGTTAATTGTGAGTACTATGATTGCTGTTTATTTATTGCTCCTGAAGATGATTTGATTCAGTATAAGATTACACTTATTCTTGAAAAACATGGAATTCCTATAATTGGCTCAAATAGTTCTGCTTCTTATACATGTACTAGTAAAAGTAGAACATATGATGAAATACCTGATAATATATTAAAAGTTCCTTCAAAAATAATCAATGTAAATAATATAGATTATGAAAATATTAATAGTATTTTAAAGAAAAAGAAATTGATAATCAAACCAGACAATCGAACATCGTCTGACTTAATATACAAATTCAATGACATACACCAATTAAGAAAAATTATAAAGAAATATGAAAAAGAAGATGTACTAAAAGCATTAATTCAGGAATACATACCAGGTAATTCGATAAGTGTAAGTACTATATGTAACAATGACCACATAGACATTATTAGTATCAACTCACAGGAAATTAAGGAAAACACTACACAAATCGAATACACAGGGTGTAAAACACCTATACAACATCCACTAAAAAAGGAAATTATAGAACAAACAAAGAAAATATTAACAAACATTCCAGGGTTAAGAGGATTTGTTGGTGTAGACTACATTATTCATGATAAGAGCATATATTTCATTGAAATAAATTCGAGAATCACAACACCATACATTGTTTTACATGAATTAACAGATGAAAATTTAACAAAGACATTAATTGAAAACTTATTAAACAATGAAAGTAGAAAGATAAAAATAAAGAGTACTGGATATTTTTATAAATAATATTTTTTGGAGAACTATATATGAAAATTATGGGTTTAGATATTGGTGGAGCAAACACCGACTGTGCTATTGTTAATCTTAACGAAAATAATATCATGACTTCTATTAAAAAAAATAAAGTATATTTACCAATGTGGAAGGATAATGACAAATTACCAGAATGCTTACTAAAATTAACTGAAAATGATAAGGATATTGATGTAATATGTGTAACAATGACAGCAGAACTTGCTGATTCATACACTACTAAAAAAGAAGGAGTACTTGACATATCAAACAAAGTAGTAACTACTTTTCCAGATAAGGATATATTTTTCGTAACCTTGGAAGGTTTAAAAACTTATGAAGAAATTTTAGAAAATCCATTAATTGTAGCTGCTGCTAATTGGGTGGGAACTGCTCATATTATAGGATATATTAAAAAGGATTGTATATTTATTGATATGGGAAGTACAACTACAGATATTATACCAATAAAAGATGGAAAAGAAGTAGCATCTGGCCATACTGATCTTGAAAGATTAGGTACTGGTGAATTAGTTTATACTGGTATGTTAAGAACAAATCTTGCAACTATAGTTAATCAAGTTCCTGTTAACAACGTAAAAACAGGTGTAAGTAGTGAATTATTTTCAATAACCGCAGATATCCATAGAATTCTTGGACATATCTCCGAAAAAGAGTACACCTGTGATACTCCTGATGGTAAAGGTAAAGATATTGTATCCTGTAAAAGAAGATTAAGCCGTCTAGTATGTGCTGATTTAGATAGTCTATCAGATGCTAATATTAACAATATAACTCACTACATTCATGAAAAACAGATTCATCAATTAACAAAGGGTTTATTAAAAGTTGTTGAAAATAATGGAATGGACACTGTAATAATAACAGACCTCGGTCATGGAAATGTATGTGAACTAGCAGCAAAACGTCTTGGATTAAATATTATTAACATAGCCGATTACTTTTCAAAAGAAGCTATGAGTATCCTCACCGCCATAGGTGCTATTCAAATGTATCTGGAGGAATACGTAGCCAAGGAATTACCTCTAGGATACTACGTATAAGTTAAATTTAAATCAAAAAAAAAGATAGTAAATATTTTAATTTACTATTAATAACTATTTTTTAAAGAAACATTAATTATTCAATACCAAACATCTTTTAAATGAATAAGATAAGCAAAGATGTTTGCACCTAAATGTAAAAATACACTAACTACAAGAATAATCAATATCATTTGCCATGTTAATTGTATGAATGGTGATATGAATATTAATGCAACAACTACAAAATCTAATTGATCAAGTAGTGGTACTGGTTTTCCACGTTCAAAGTTAAGTCTACGTTTAATAAAACTACCAATTGCATCACCGATTAAAGCACCAAACCCTAATAATAATCCAATTAGTAATCCTTTAGGAATATAACCGGAAACCATTGTTATCTGAATAGCTGAGATGTTAAAGAAGTAATCACCTAATCCATAGGAAGCTAACCATCCTAGAAGACCACCAATGATCATTCCAAAAAGGCCTCCTCCAATAATACCTCTCCATGTGACACCATCACCAACTAATCTTCGACCATCCCATGCATCATGCCCCAAATCTAAGGGTGTTCCTCCACCGAATACTAATGCTGAACCATTAGCAAGATATGCTGGAATCATCAAGTATATTGAATAAATTATTAAATTTATGATGTCCATTAATATTAACTCCCGTTTTAATAATAATATTTAATATGATTTTATTTATTTATAAAATGATTTGAAGAAATAGAAAACACTCTTATTAATTACCAGAAAATCATACATAAAATTATTTAAATAAAATTAACCTAAGTATTAATTATAATAAATGGTTAAAATAAAAGAATATATTCTAATTATTTAATCAAAAATAAATTATAATATTTTCAAAACTTTTGAATCAATTTATTGGAGGGGGATTAAAATAACAAAAACTAAAAGCTTATGTCCAGAATGTCTAAAAATACTAGATGCAGAGGTATATGAAGAGGACAATACAATATATATCGAAAAAACATGCCCAGAACACGGAACATTTAAGAACACTTACTGGCACGACGCTGAAGCATATAAAAAAGCAATAAAATATGAAGCAGAGCCACATAGACTAACAAACTTAAATGAAAATATTAAAGGGGAATGTCCTTCAAACTGTGGATTATGTAAAGAACATGAAAGTCAAACAGTGCTCGGATTGATTGACGTTACTAACAGATGCAACCTAAGATGTCCAATATGCTTTGCAAATGCAGCTGCATCAGGAACACTTTTCGAGCCATCCCAAGATGAAATAAGACAAATGCTAAGAAATTTACGTAAAAACCAGCCAGTACCAACACCAGCTATCCAATACGCAGGTGGAGAACCAACAGTACGTGATGACATTGTAGATTTAATTAAAATGGCTAAAGAAGAAGGATTTACCCATACACAAATTGCAACAAATGGAATTGCCTTAGCAAATAATGAAAACTTAGCACAGGAATTAAAAGACGCTGGCTTAAACACAGTATACTTACAATTCGATGGTGTAACAGAAGAACCATATCTAAAAACAAGAAATGCAAACATACTTCATAAAAAAATAGAAGCTATAGAAAACTGTAGGAAAGCAAGTTTAGGAATAGTTCTTGTACCTACATTAGTAAAAGGAATAAATGAAGATCAAATTGGGGATATTATTCAATTTGCATTAGATAATATTGATGTTATAAGAGGCGTAAACTTCCAACCTGTATCATTTGCAGGCCGTACACCAACAGATAAAGTAGAAGAACAACGTATCACCATAGATGACTTTATGCATCTTGTTAAAGAACAGACAGATTGTGATATAACTGAGGATGCATTCTATTCAGCTTCAACAGTAGCTCCAATATCTGATTTAATAGCAGCACTCAATGGAACAGATGAAGAAGTTACATTAACTTGTCACGAACATTGTGGTGTAGGTACCTATGTATTTAAAGAAAAAGATGGTAGTGTAATCCCAATTACTGACTTTATTGACGTGGATAAATTCATGGAAATACTTGAAAACACAATTCCTGGTCTAGAAAAAGATTCAAAATTATCAAAATCTAAAGCAATTGCAAAAGCAGTTAAAAACCTACCTAAAACTATTGATACTGATAAATCACCATCTTACATTGATATTACAAGTCTACTTAAAAACATATTTATCAAAAAGGATTATGATGCACTTGGTGACTTCCATATGAATGCATTACTTATTTCATCAATGCACTTCATGGATCCATTTAACTTTGATCAGAACAGAGTGGAAAAATGTGTAATTCATTACGCAACTCCTGATGGTAGAATTATTCCTTTCTGTTCAATGAATAATATATACAGAGAAGAAATTGAGGAAAAATGTCACGTTCCATTAGATTCTGATAGAGCTAAAGCTATAATGGAAAATATTAGACAAGCAAAATTAGATAGTCTTAAAAAAGAACAAGCAGGAAAATAGAATTATATTAATTATTTTTCTTGTATCATTTATTTTTTTTAAATTTTTTTTTTTACTAAGAAATAAATTATTTCTGAAGAGCAAATATTAAAGAAATAATTAACTATTTTTTGAATATATTCATAATTATTAATTTTAATACAAACGAATTGATTTTAACAATGTTTATTAATAATAATAAATAAACACATACATATCTCATTTAACTATACTATTTTGTAAAAAATATAAATAGTAGAAGTTATTAATAGATGAATATATTATAATTTATCTTTTAAACTAAGATAGTTGATATAAATTATAATCTTAGACATAGAACAATATAGAAAAATCAATACAAATAAATAATGTTTAAAATAAATATTATGATTTATATATTGAAAGGAGGTATAATATGTCTCAATTACCATTAACACCATTAGGAAGAATTATTAAAAATGGTGGAGCAGAACGTGTAAGCGAAGATGCTAAAGTAGAACTATCAGAATTTTTAGAAGATCAAGCTGCTGAACTAGCAAAACTTGCATTAGACAATGCTAAAGAAAACAGTAGAAAAACTTTAAAAGCAGAAGATATTGCAGTAGCTTACAAAAAATTATAAAAAGTACGATAATAATTCAAATTTTTATTTTTTTAATTTTATATCTTTTTTTGAGATATTTGACTTAGAAATATCTTTATAATAAACATCAGTCCCTTCAACTATTTTTAAGGATATGACTTCACATTTTATATTTAATGAAATACCATCTATTACTAGAACATCTAGTTTTACGATAGGGTATATTTTTCTATTACCAACAATTAATGGTTCTAGTGTGTAAACTTTATTACCAATCATAAAATCAATTTCTTAATATTTTTATAATATTTCTAAGATTTTTATTTGTAAATATTTTTATAAGTATTCTTATCACATTAGTTAATATAATTCTAAGAGATATGTCTATATCTGTTTTTATTAGAAATTTATTTATTTCTGGAGTTAGTAAAACCTGTAATCCTAATGGATAAAATGGAGCTGATATTGCCCATATTATATTACATGTTTTGATTGTTAAATTATTATTATTTAATCCGAGGTTAGCATTTATTTTACTTGTATTAAATTTACATGTTTTTGTCAATAGTTTTATTAATTCCATTATGTCAGGAAAAGCTTTCTTTAATAGAGGATATAATTCTTTGAGTTTGTTTGTTATATCTTCTTTTGACGTGTTTTCCAGGGATGTTTCTTCATCTGATTTTTCTAAATTAAATGTTTTGATTTTTATTTTATGGGATTTATATATTAAGTTAATGATTATAGTCTTATTTTTAAAATTATATTCTACATTAATCAGATAATGATTAATTGTAATTTCACCATTATAGTCTAAGTTATTATTATTAAATAATACATGTATATTTAGTGGTTTAATAATTATCATGAATAATAATACAATGAGAATAAATAAAATAACCATTAATATTTCAAGTATCATTATCAATCATTTCCATATAATTTAATATAATTTTAAATTAAAATA
The DNA here is from genome assembly GCF_028890305.1 of Candidatus Methanosphaera massiliense. Classification (NCBI taxonomy): domain Archaea; kingdom Methanobacteriati; phylum Methanobacteriota; class Methanobacteria; order Methanobacteriales; family Methanobacteriaceae; genus Methanosphaera; species Candidatus Methanosphaera massiliense. Next base: position 1,005,690 of record NZ_JARBXM010000001.1, on the reverse strand, counting down.
GTGTTTGTTAGGTTAAGTTATATGTAATTTAAAAAAATCAGAAAAAAATGAAAAGAGGCCTATTCCTCAGGAACCTCTTTAACTTTTGTTTTAATATCATCAATATCTACATCGTTCGGAACATCTTGTGCTGGCTGAGCATTTCTGTTACTGAGAAAATCAAAAACAAATTGTCCTAAACCATTTAATAAATCTTCAATTGGTGTATCATTACCTTCAACAGGTACTACTTCCACGCCGTTAGGTCCTGGAACATTATCATATATAACTACAAATGCAATAGGATCTATTGAGCCACCACCACCAGCTCCGCCAATTTCAGTATTTTTATCTCCTTCATGGTTACCTAAACCTATTCCAAAACCTAAAGCTGTTTTTGAAATAGGAATAATTGTTTTGTCCTTAATTGTTAAAGGTGAACCAATGATACTATCAGTATTCATAACTTTCTGAATTTCAGATAATGTTTTTTCTATTGAGTTATCAAGATTCATAAATATGCTCCTACATTTATTGTCTTTAGTTACTGATATCTTTTAATTAACATATATTATTTTTTATTAAAAATAAAAAAGAATGAATAATTAACCAAAAAATATAAATAGTAGTATCACTTAATATTATAATAGTCTTAAAAAAAGGTATTTCTGGGCCGGTGGTCTAGAGGTATGATACCTCCTTGACGTGGAGGGGATCACGAGTTCGAATCTCGTTCGGCCCATAACATAATTTTATTTTAATATGCCGTGGTAGTTCAGTTGGGAGAACGCCAGACTGAAGATCTGGATGTCGCTGGTTCAAGTCCGGCCCACGGCATATTTTTACATTAATAATAAAGTATTTTTATAACAATTAAATCTACTATTTCTATAAAATAAGTATTATATTTATTAAAAAATTAATTTGAGTAATAAAAAAAGCTATTTTTCTAAAAATCTAAAAAAAAATAAAAAAAAAGAATTATCCAGATCCTATCATCTTGGTTAATTTTTGAACTATAAATTCACCAATTACTCCGCCAATACCAGTTATAATACCACAGACTACAATTGATGATAGAATTACTAATACATCTCTAGATACAGTTATGGTTATTATACCAATTATTAATCCAATTGTAGAGGATGTAGTGAATGAATCCTTATAGCTCATACGAGGTAATATAAATACCGCTAATATTCCTGCAATTAGTAAGGAACCTACCAGTATTATCATTAAAGACTCCATGTTTTGAGATACAAATGTCATTATCTCAGCAGTAGATGATGGTAGATTTGATTCATCAACAATAAATCCTAGACCAACCAATGCAAAGAAGAAGAAATCAATTACTCCCAAAATCATTGCAACTACTCTGAATAACCAATTAGTATGAATATCTCCTTGACTAGTATATGAAAATTGATGTGTATTATTTTGTTGACTATCTGTAGATGATACTCCTACCATGTTACGTACACTTTGATTATATTTATTTACACTATCCATATCATATTGTAACTGAAAACGTGTACCTCCACAGTATAAACATGTTCCTGTTTCTCTAGGATTAACTGATTTACAGTTGGAACATATTTTATAGTATGAAATTTTAGGTAATTCAATACCTCTTAATATAAACTGTAACTCCTGCTCATCAGCTGCAAATTCTAATACATGTCCACAATTTTCACATTTGTCAAAGGCTAATGGAGCTGAATCATTAACTTTAACAAATCTTTTACAATTTGGGCATACAATGTAACTCATAGTTATCAATCTTCATTATTATTATGTATTATTATGTTTTATTTTCTATTTTATTTTTTCTATTCTTAAATATATTATATTTTTTTATTTATATAGTTATTGAATTACTTCTGCTAGTAAGTATGTTCTTTTCCCTTCTAAAATCTTTACATTAACAAATGTACCTATTTTAGCATTATCTACTATAACATTTTTATAAGTATCTGTGTAGCCTACATATCCACCTGTAGAACCTTCGCCTATTATTAACACACGTTGTGTGGTACCTTCATATTTCTTGTTATTTTCAAGCATAACTTCTGATTTCACATCATTTACTCTGTGAGATCTATCCTTCATAACCTTGTGATCAATTTCATCCAGACTATTAGATATAGCACCAGGTCTGTGCATATACTTAGAAATATGAATAATATCTGGCTTAATCTCCCTTATTAAATCAAGTGTTTCACTGAAATCCTCTTCAGTCTCTGTTGGATAACCAACAATAATATCTGTTGCTAAAGAAATATCAGGTATCTCTTTACGGAATTCATTCACAATATATTTGTACTCATCAAGTGTATGCATTCTATTCATTTCAGTTAAAACCTTATCACTGCCTGTTTGAACTGGAAGATGTACAAATTTAAAGATTTTATCATTATTTTTAAATGCATCAATAACATCATGAAGTTTACCCTTAAGACTTTTAGGATGCATCATTCCAACACGAATCTTAAAATCACCCTCAAGAGAACCAAGCCTATTTAATAACTCGGCAAAGGATTCACCAGTATCATTACCAAAGCATGCAGTATCCTGAGCAGTTACTTGTAATTCTTTACAGCCATTGCTAATTGCATCCTTTGCTTCCTCTACAAGTACATCAATAGGATAACTTACAAGATATCCTCTTGCAAGACGTGTACAGCAGAATGTACATTGACCTTCACATCCTTCACAAATTTGTAAGATATGTATTAAGGAATTACTTGATTTTATACCTACTCCTGCCTTGACGAGATTTGTTTTTCCATATTCATGAACTACTTCGCCTTTAATTGCCTTGTCAACAACATCATTAATTTTATCTACTTTATGAGGACCAATCCAGCAATCATCTCCTGCAAACTTATTAAGTCTTTCAGGATCTACTTCAACCATACATCCTCCAACGATAAGCTTCTTGTCAGGGTACTTCATTTTTATATTTCGAATCTGAGTAATCATCTTCTGTTCTGTTGGAAGTTTAACATAACAAGTATTTAATATAATAACATCAGCATCAGCCATATCCTGAACAATTTCATGAGTTTCTGACAGCATCTTAGCCATTATATCACTATCAGCTTGATTAAAAGTACAGCCATGAGTTTCTATATATATTTTCATTTTATCACAGAGATATTTACAGTTTAATTATAGTCTTTTTCTTTTATAGTGGTTTTTACAACATATTCAGATAAATCATAGTTTACCCTTGATTTATCGTTTCTAGGTAATAATCTTCCATATACTCTCTTAATTACCTTAGCATATGCATATCCTTTTCTCATATTACGTTCTAACGTTTTAAATGCATATACTCTGAATTTTAGTCCGTTGACTTCACAAACATCACCTATTGTGAATATAAAGTCACGTTCTACTTCTAGTTTATGTGATAATACAGTTCCATGATTATCAATTGATAATCCTATACGTGCTAAGGTATCTAGTGATTTAGCCCATATTGTTTTTATATCAATGACAGGACATTCATATAATCTTTTTTCTTCCTTGGTTTCGATAGAAGTTACTTCAACATCTTTATCATCAATATATAATATTGTTCCTACTTCCAAGTATTCATCAGAGTACAGGGTAACGTTAGTCTTCCATGATGTTTCAAATTCACTGATAATAACTCTTACTTTTACTTCATGTGCTTCTTCAGGTGCTGTTTCATGATAAACATGACCACATTCGTCACATTTTACTAGTAAATCTCTGTTTTTTTTACCCTTACTTTTTATTACTTCAAATTCATCATAGCCACATACTGGACATACCATTTTCTATCCCTCATTCTTATTTTTTAAGTATTGATTAACTACTCCACCATTTTCTAGTATATCTAACATTGTTGGGTCAAATGGTTTTATTTTAAATGTTTTTCTGGTTGTTTTGTTTATTATGATACCATCATTCACATTTACTTCTACAATATCTCCTTCATCTACTTCTATATCTGCGGTTACTACTGGTAATCCTATGTTTATTGCATTTCTATAGAATATTCTAGCAAAGGATTTAGCTATTATTACTGATACACCTGCTGTTTTTATTGCAACTGGTGCTTGTTCACGTGAAGATCCACATCCGAAATTCCATCCGCCGACTATTATGTCACCCTTATTTACCTTACCTGCAAATTCTGGGTCTTCTGCTTCCATTACGTGTGCTGCTAAATCTTCTGGGTTAAATGTTCTTAGGTATCTTCCTGCTATTATTACATCTGTATCTATACAATCTCTAAATTTCCAAACTTTTCCTTCCATATTTTTCATTGTTTACACCTTTTATTCTTTTATACATGCTCCGTGATTTTTTCCTTTAGTTATTATTACTTTACCGTCATTATCCATTAAATCAATTAGGTCTCTTTTTATTGCCTTGGGATTTGTATCTGTTATACCAAAGCATGTCGGCCCGAAGGAACTCATTCCTGCTCCAGGAATACCATTATCTATCATGTAATTTATAGTATTGTTAATTTTATCTGATTGCAGGTTTCGTTCTACTTTTTTAAATCCTATTGATTGTATTTTATTTATTGCATCACCGAAGTAGGTTATATCTTCTTCTATTACTGCTGGCATTAACTTCATTAATGTAAGATAGGATATTCTTTCAACATCCCGTATATCTACTGGTGAGTATGATTGGAAGATGTTTACTTCCTTTGTTCCTGATGCTCCATTATCTGTGTTTGGTATTGCTAGTATTATATTCCAATCCTCGGGGAAATCATATCGTGCCAGTAAGGGTGGAGGAGCTACATTTGATGCTGATGAGGGTAAAAAATCATTCTTTATTGACGTTCTATGACCACCATCTATCAGTAGTCCACCATACTTAAATGAATGTACACCAATACCACTTGTTCCACCACGATGTATTATCTTTGCTAATTCATAGATTCCTAGGTCAATCTCATTTAATTTAGCAATTAATTGTCCAGTTGATAAGAGCAACTGTGTTCCTAATCCTAAACCCTGATGTATAGGATATATTTCCTCTACATTAAATGTATAATGCTTTTCTATACCAAGATAATCCTGCATATTCTTTGATGCAATTAACATCTTTGAAGTATATTCATCATCAGAATTAGAAATATTACATTTATCATTAAACAATATTTCAGTTTGAGAATCATTCTCCTCACATTCTATAATTAATGATGGTTCCTTAATGGCTATTCCAATACCACCATCAACACGTCCCTCTGACCCATTCAGGTCAATTAATGATAAATGTAGTCTTGCTGAAGTTTCCAATCTCAATATGATACAACCTAATATAATGTTCCTTTAATGTTTTATAAACTATATTTATGTTTGTGAATTATTATTTATAGTTTTTATGATAAGATTAAAAAAAGAGAAAAATAACTAAAGATAATAAAAAAAGAAAAAAAGAGAATTTGTTTATATAAATTTTGACATGTATGGTCCATCTTTATGATATCCTAGTTTTCTATAGTAATCTCTAACACCAATACCACTAATTATTAGTAATTTATTCTTTTCATACTCTTCCTTAGCTATTCGTTCAGCCTCATGTAGCAGTCTTCCACCATATCCTTTGTGTTGCCATAGATTTTCCTTGTTCTTACCTATTTTCTGCATTTGACCATAAACATGTAATTCTCTTATAAGAGCACTATTTGGTGTTATTTCTGGTCTAAATGTATTCTTTGAAGGAATTCTTAGCCTAGTAAATCCTATGATAATATCATTACCAGGGTCTTCTATTGATAAGAATATTTCATGACCGCCCGTGACATCATAATCAGTTCGTAGTAATTCAATATTATCATAATCTGGTTCTATACCATGAGCTCTCTTATGACCAACCTCTCTACAACGTATACATTGACACTGAATATTCTCCTCTTCTAATCTGTTGTATACTAATTCCCCAAGATTTGATTTCTTTACTCCCGCATCAATTAAAGTAGCTGGTATATCTCTCTGAATTCTCATTGTACGTACCCATTTTGGTAGTATTTTCTTTACTTCAACTATTAAATCCACTGCCTGCTCAGAGGTGTATGGTTCATACTCGCCTCTTTTCCACATTTCATAGAATTCAGAGCCCTCTGTTACTAAACATGGATATATCTTTAACATGTCTGGACAGAAGGATGGCTCTGTAAATAATCGTTTAAACATGTTAAGGTCACTTCTAGGCGTTGAATATAATCCCGGCATCATATGCATTGCTACTTTTATTCCAGAATCTCTGAGTGTCTGGTTTGCCTCAACTACATCCTGAATTCTATGACCTCTATCTATTCGTTTATAAATATAATTATATAATGTCTGAACTCCCAGTTCTACTCTTGTAACTCCAAATCCTAACATTCTATTAACATCTTCAGTTTTAGAGTAGTCCGGCCTTGTTTCAAAGGTTAAACCAACACATCTTACTTTACTATGTTCATTACTTTTCTTCACATCATGTAAGTACTTGAAATCTGTTGGCGGTACTATATCTGCCTCTTTCTGATTTCTTGGTATGGTATTGATGATAGATTCAAAATCATTCATTGCCCTTAAACATTGTGTTACAAACCATTCCTGGTAATCAAGTGGTCTTGATGCAAATGTTCCACCCATTATTATTAATTCAACCTTATCAATTGGATGTCCAATATTTCTTAATTGATATAATCTATTAAATGTTTGTACATAAGGATGGAAGCTAAACATTCTTGCTCTTAATGCTGCAGGCTCTTCACCAGTATAACTAGGAGGAGCTACACTACTTTCAGGACAATATTTACATCGTCCATGAGGACATTTATGTGGATGACACATGACTGCAACAATAGCTACTCCAGAAATTGTCCTAGTAGGCTTTTTCATTAAAATAGGTCTTAATGTTTCTAGTTCTTCTGGTTTTGCATATTGTAATATCTTAGAATTACTCATAAATCCCTTTAATTTTAAATCCCTGCAAGTTTGTATTTTTAATTTTTCCAACTCTTTCTTTGTTGTGATGTTGTTTTCAAGAGCTTTTTCAATTATTAGTCTGCAAGCATCTTCCATTATTCAATTCTCCTTATCATAAAATTCTTATTTAATAGTTTTTTTTATTTTTAATCTAATATAAACATACAAACATTATTTTAAGTTAGTTAATAATAATATATAGTAGAAATAAAATTGAGGAACTTTTATGAAAATTACTGAAATTATCGATAAAAAAGTATTAGATGACGATGCTAATGAAATAGGTAAAGTTCAAGATATTGATGTTGATCTTAAAGAAAATAGAATCAATAATATTACTATCAACTCTAATGAGTTAAGTTTAAGAAAAACTGTGGTAGTAGCAGATATAGATATGATTTCTGAGGTAGGTGACTATATATTATTAAATGTACCTAAATCTGAAATTTCCAAAACAGACGAATCCAAAGAAGTTCCAGATGTAGAAGTAGTTAATCCAAGTGAATTAGAAGAAAAAAGTAAATCTAACTAATTCACTTAATTCTTTTTTTATTCTTTTTTCCGTTCCTGCAATGTTAAAATAGCATTTTTAAACTCTTTTTTGAATTCCATAACTTCTTCTGTTGGTATGGAATAACTTACTCTTATATATCTCTCACCAAAGAGTTTACTTGTATAGTTTCCTTCTCTTACAAAGATATTCTTTTCCTGTAACAAGTATTCTGATATTTCAACTGGTTTTAATCCTGTTCCTGACACATCTATAACCATCATATTAGCATCTGAAGGATATACAGGCAGAAATGTTCCAGGTGTTTCATCAACAGCTTCTTTTATTATTTTTTGATTTCTGAAACAAGTTTCTCTTATATCATTAACCCATTTATCCTTTGTTTCTAGTCCTGCTATTGCAGCTTCCTGTGCTAATGAGTTTGTTCCTAAATCATTTATAACACTTGCTCTTATAGGTCTCATTAAATCTGGAGAACAGATTACTGCACCTATACGTAGACCTGCCATACCAAATATTTTTGAAAAACTGTATATTGTTATTGTATGTTCTGGTGCATATTTTGCTACTAGTGTATGATCTCTTGCAAAGTCACGGTATGTTATATCATGTAAAACAATGATATTATTTTCTTTTGCTATTTCTGCTATTTCTTTTATTTCCTCTTTAGTATATGCTGTTCCCAGTGGATTTAATGGATCAATTAATACTATTAGTTTTGTTTCCATGTCAATATTTTCTTTAATTAAATCTGGTGTTAACTTGTAACCGCATTCCTCATTGTATATTGGTACTTCTTTTACGTGGTTTCCAAATCTATTACAGAAGTTATTGATTATAAGATATCCCGGATCTGATGCTATTGTATTTGTAACATGATATAATGATGTACTTATTGCTAGATATAATGATTCTGTAGCACTAGAAGTAATTTGCACATCAAATAGATTAGGATTTAAGTCTAAATCCTTGAGTATTAATTTTTTTAATTCTGGAAATCCTTCTGGTGGTGGATATTTACAGTAATCTCTCTTCTTTGCTGCTGTTATTAGAGCATCCTCTATATGTTTATCTTTCTGTAGATGGTTTGTATTTTGTCCCATCCATATTAGATCCTCTTTTTTGTATGTGTAATCGAAAAAATCATTAATTGAATCAAATCCATTCGGTACTCTTTTCTCTTTTTTCTTAAATACCATGAATAATTACCCCCTTGTTTTATTATTTTAGTATATTCTTATGTTATTCCGTTATCTACAATTTCAAATGTTACTGATTGGCCTGGCGCCTTTGTTTTATGTCTTTGTAATATCGCAGTTCTCGCCGTTGAACCTATTTTTCTTTCAATTTCAATAATTACTTTACTCCAATACTTTAGGACTGTTCCCCCAATAGGTTCAACTATTAAATCATCAGAATCAAATGGGGAATATATTTGATTTGTTATTACTACCGCTATGTCATAATCTCTACTCATTTTAAGCAGATGTGCCATTAGTCTTCCTAGTTTTTTATTAATTTCAGAGGGGTCACCCTCTTCAATACGATATAATGCTACAATAGAATCTATGATTAATATATCAATGGATTCTTCTTTTTTTAGTAGGTCTTCTATATTTTGTATTTCTAGTTGTTGTTCATCAAAGGAAGATGGTTCTAATAGAAAAATATTACCTGATATAGAATTAAAATCAGGTCCCGCTATTTGTTGAATACGTTCCAATGATAATCCACCCTCAGTATCCATGAATATGGCTTTTTTACCATTCTTTGTGGCTTCATATAATATTTTCAAGGCAATATTAGTTTTTCCACAGCCCGGTGGTCCATAAAACTGTGTGATACAACCTTTCTCAACGCCTCCCCCTAGTATTTCATCAAGTGAGGAATTAGTTGGAATTAAATTATATTTTGTTAAATCTGAAAGTGTTTTCATTTAAAAAAATCCCCATATCTAATAAAATTGTATAGTAATAGATAATTCTATCATTTATAATATAAATATTTGAATTAATTTTCTAAAAAAATAGATTCTAAAATGCTTTTCATGATTCTAAAAATAATAAAATAATAAAAAAGAGGGAGGTTATGATGTGGTATTTACAGCTTGTACCGCATTAGTGTTATTATTAGGATACTCATATACATCCCATACACTTATACCTGGCTCTGAGTGAGTCATGTTAAATCTAGTGGTGTTCATTCCACCTTCTAGGTATAATTTTGTGAAGACTGAATCTTCAAGATATGAGTCAAATAATATTGTGAAGTATGAACCATCATCTTGTTGCATAGCCATTATTGACATGTTACTGTTATTGTTAACAATTCTTTCAGATAATTGATTACCACTTATATAAATTATTTTATGTGGTTTAATCAATTCATTACCTGTTCCGTCACTTAACTCTTTAGCCATACGTTGTTTGTCTTCTGCTGTAGACATGTTTAATGATTTGTTTAATTTTGTTTGGTCCACGTATGCAAAGGTCATTGGTGTACTATTGGTATCATTACTTGTTGACCCTACTCCAATTACTCCATTTTCCATTCCCATTGTGAATGGTTGACCATTTACATTCTCTGTAGAACTTTGTGCTGGATAGTATGAGTAGTGTGTGGAATTTTCACTTGTGAAGTTCCATGTACCAAAGTATGACCACCATGCTGCTTTTGAAAGCATATCTGAACTTAGGATTAAGTTTATTGGTTTTGTATGTGCTGGATGAGTTAAATCCAGTACTGAGTTTGCTTGCTGCTGATTTAATCCATATGTTCCTATTAGTGCTGCATTTGCCTGTGTTCTGTCCATTGGTAATATCGCATTTAATATTTCTACTGATTTACTTGTATCGTTAGTGTATAAATCTAATGTGTTAGATGCATCTTCACCACTGTTTGCTAACATTCTTAGTATACCTGCAGATAAGTTTTCATTATGCGTCTGCAGAGCATTACCTATCCAATAGGCCCTCATGTTGTTCTGTGAACCTCCGTCGAATACTACTTGACGATCAGCTACTGCTGTGAATAGGTGACCAAAGTCCCACCAGGATGCTAATACAGTATCCTGAGGTGTGTTAGCTTTTACCCATGTTAGTGTATTATACATGTTATCATCAGTACTGCCTACTGCCTGTGATGCTGTTGTATGGTCAGCTACAACAGGACTTACCACTGCTAATAATACTAGTATTGCTGCAAGTAGTGCAACATAACTGTATTTTTCAGTTTTAAGGTCAATGTATTTTACAATGAATCCTACAAATAGACCTGATAATAATGCTACTGGAACTGCGAACTGTTCTATAAATCTTGTACCCTGCATTAACATTATTGAAATACCAATTATCCAGAATAATGTTAATAGGAATAAGAACAATTGATTATATTTTTCATGTTGTGTCCATTCGAATTTACCTGGTCTAAATACATGTTCATGCTGTACCATTTCTTCTGCTTTTTTAGTTTTAGGAGTGTATCTTTTGTTTCTAACTTTCTTATCAGAAACATCAGTTTTTGTTTTCTCCACTTTTTGAGCAGATTTCTTTTCGGTTTTTGGTTTTTTCCTTAAAAGATATATGAATAATGGTATACATAATACTGCGAATAATAATGCGAATAATCCACCTGATTGATTAGCTACATCAATAACTGCTGGAACTTGCATCTCACCTACAGATACATATACGTTAGGGTATGCTGAACCTACAGTAGCATTCTGAAGACTTGTTGACATTCCTATAACATTTATCAAGGATTCGATTGTTCCTGTTCCTACAGTAATTAATAGTAATATACATGATAATACTATGAATACTACTAAGGGTATTGTTACTGGATTATCTTTAAGCCATTGAACATTATTCGGAATCTTTTTACCATCCAGTCTATCCATAAAATAGGAAGCTGGAAGGTATAATATTAATGTACCAAATGTTAATAACACCATGTAAGTGTATCCACTCCATGATAGAGAGAATAATGCTAGGAATAATGCTGCTATTACTGAATACAGTACTTTATATACTGGTTTTTTCGCATATACACTTTCTGTTAAGAATAATGCAATCATCAATGGTATCAATACGTTGAACATATCTGTATCAAAGAATCCTGCATATGTGTGTGAGAAGTATGCTGGTGCCGCACCTGCAATTACACCTGCAACTATTGCACCCCATTCATTACCTGTACTTCTTCTTACAATGAAGTATGCTGGTAGTACTGCTAATGATCCAATTATTGGGCCTAACCAAAATGCAACTTGAGTTAATGATACATTTCCAAACATATTAACAATATTATAAACTGCTGCTGCTAATACAACTATGGTTGGTTGATAATCCGCTTCACGACCATTCGGTGACGTAGACAGTGAATCCCAGTCCGAATCATTAACCACTGTATCTCCCAGATGTCCCGTGTTTAAATAATTCTCTGTTAAACGATAGTTATAATATGAGTCTATCTCTGTAAAATAAGGCATGCCACTATCGTCTTCATATAATGCCTTTTGACTTTCATCGGTTATTCCTCCGAGATTAATAGTTTCTGCTCTAACAGCAAAAACGGCCAGTACTAGTAATATTGCTATTATAAATGGCGCTATCTTTCTTACTAAGTTTTTATTGTCCATGTGATAATTCTCCTTTTTACCTCCAATTTTGATAAAAAAAATAGGATAATCTTCGTTTTACTGATAATTTTTAGTTAAATCAAATTATAAACTGTATCTAACGAGAATATATTAACTAAATATAAATTTAGATTGTTTATTTATATCAATCAAAAAATATCCTTATAGAAGTTTATGATTAAAGATATATTTAAATTTATAAAGAATAAACTAAAATTAAAAAATTAATAAAAATATTGAAAAATAAAAAATAAATAACAAAACTAAATAATACATATTTTAAAATGTTTAATAACTCCTTCTGATTAATAACTGTAAGTGAAATCTTAATAAAAGATTAAGCGTGTCAATACCTTTAAAAAAAATAGATTAACATCAAAAAATATCTAACAATCTGAAAAATTATATTTATTAAAATAATAAAATCAAATATAATATAATAGAACAATTTTTACATTAAATTTTCAAAATGAATTAATAAATTTCTAGTACAATAAACAAAAGGTAGTTAAATAGAATGATAAAAGACATACTAACTTATTTTCAAAATAAAAAATGGTTCAGGGACAGAATAGAACATATAGAAGAAATACCTGCAAGACGAGCAAGATACACTCTTGAACAGGTAGAATTACCCGAACCTCTGGAAAATTATCTTAACGACCATAACATAAAATTATACACTCACCAATACGAAGCACTAAAACATGTCAGAAATGGAGAAAATGTAGTTATCACTACTCCAACAGCAAGTGGAAAAACATTATCATTTACACTACCAGTAATAGAAGACCTGACTAATAACAGAGAAGACACAGCACTATACATATATCCAACAAAAGCATTAGCAAACGACCAGTTAAAAAGCATATTAAGTATAGATAATGAATGTAACCTAGACATATACCCCGCAAAGTATGACGGAGACACACCAAAATCCAAGAGACCAGAAATAAAAAGAAAATCAAGACTAGTTATAACAAATCCATACGAACTACACTATATACTACCATGGCATGAACAATGGCAAAGATTCTTTGAAAATATTAAATACATAATAATAGATGAAGCACACCAGTACCGTGGCGTATTTGGGTCAAACATGGCATTTCTAATAAGAAGATTAAAAAGAATCTGTAAATATTATGGTTCAGAGCCACAATTTATTATATCAACAGCAACGCTAGCAAATCCTATGGAATTTAGTGAAAAACTAACAGGACTTAGCTATAAAATAATTGATGACAATGGATCACCTTCCGGAAAGAAATACTTCATGTTCTTCAATCCATATGCAATTGAATCCAAAAACCCATCAATCCACAATGACACATTAAAACTATTCAACACATATGTACAGAATGATTTACAAACAATCTGCTTTGAAATATCACGTAAAATGGCAGAAGTTATAGCTTTAAGATCTAAAAAAGAACTAGAAGTAAAACAGCCCGAACTATCAAATAAGATAACAGCATACCGTGCAGGATACACAGTTGAAGAAAGAAAAAAGATTGAAGATAATCTGAAAGAAGGAAAAATAAAAGGAATCGTAACTACAAATGCATTAGAACTTGGAATAAATATTGGTTCATTAGATAGTGTAATAATATCAGGATATCCTGGAACATTAATCTCAACATGGCAGCAAGCAGGACGTGCAGGAAGACGAAACCAGGAAGCTTTAATAACAATGGTAGCATTCCAGAATCCGTTAGATCAATACTTCATGAAACATCCTGAAAGATTTTTTAACAAGACACATGAACATGCAATAATCGACCTTAACAATCAGCAAATACTAAGAGAACATCTGAAATGTGCAGCATATGAAATACCATTAAAACTCAATGAAATAGAAAGTTTCGGATTTGATGATGAAGGAATAGTTATTGATGAAATAAGTGACCTTGAAACAGAGGGTATACTAAAATATTCTAACAATCAATGGATTTACAATGATGAAAGAATATTAAAACAAGATAAAACACCAAATCTTGAATTAAACCTTAACGATGTAAGGTCAGAGCCATATGCTGTATTCAATGGACGTACATTCCTAGAAGAAATGAGTGAAAAACAAGCATTCAGAGAAGCACATGAAAACGCTGTATTAATACATAATGGTGACACATATCTTGTCAAAGAATTAGACATTCATAAAAAACGAGTATATGTGAAAAAGAAAGACCTTAATTATTACACTCAAGCATTAAAAGAAGTTGATGTGAAGATAATTAAAGAAGAACAACAGAACACTATAAATAACATTAAACTAAGCTATGGTAGACTTAATGTAACAGAGAAATATGATAGATATAATGTCATAAAATTCAGTAAAATCACATCATCCAAAAAATTAAACCTACCCCCATTAAACTTCAAAACTAAGGGATTATGGTTTACAATACCATTTGAAATAAGAGAAAAAGTAAAAGAAACACTTAACACTGACACTAAATTTGAAGACGCATTTATGGGCTGCTTACAGGGCGTGGCTAATGTTATGTTATCAGTAACTCCTTATCATGTAATGTGTGATACTTATGATTTAGGCGGTGTTACAAAAAATATGCATGAAGACACCTTAAACGCAACGATATTCATATATGATGGATTTGAGGATGGTGTTGGATTAACTAAAAAGGCATATAAATTATTTAAAGATATTATTAAAATGTCTTATGAATTAGTAAGAGACTGTGAATGTGAATCAGGCTGTCCTGCATGTATATATTCATCACAGCAACAAACTGATGATAAACATCTAAATAAAGAGGGTACACTTCTAATATTAAAGGAATTATATAATAATATTTCAAAAAATGAATAAAAAAAATAGAAAATAGAAAAAGGGGGTTGGATGTTAGGTAATTTACAGGGCCTATTTAGCCTCTGTTTTTTCAGTATCTGTTTGTGCTTTTTCAAAGTCAGCTATTGATGATGTGAATCTGCATTTTGGGAAACCTGTACATCCGATAAATTCGCCATATCTTCCCATTCTTTTTATGAGATCATTACCACATTCTGGGCATTTACCTACAATGTCATTACTAGATTTTTTACCACCATTAGCACATTCAAAGTCGAGACATGCCCTTTGTCTTGGTTTTCCGTAGGATATTAATGGAAGTCCACATTTTTCACATTTTGTTTTAAGTACATTAGCTCCTGCTGGTAAAGAATATGTTTTCTTACATTTTGGATAATTAGAGCATCCTACAAATTTTCCGCCTCTTGGTGATGAGATTATAATTAGGTTTCCGCCACAGCTACACTCTCCGACTATACGGCTTTGTTCATAAGCACCATATAATTCTTTACCGATATTTTCCTTATTTTCATCTACTTTGTCAAGAATACCTGTTAATTCTGATTTTGCATCATCAATTACATCTTGTTCTGTTAATTCATTTTTCTTAATTTTGTCTAAATCAATCTCAAATTCACGGGTCATTTGTTCACTAGTTATTCTTTCAGAGTATTTTTCTAGTGTATCAATTATTTGTTCGCCTAGTTGACTGACTTCTATCTTTTTACCTTCAACATATTTTCTAGTGTATAATATTGATACTATGTTTGCTCTGGTTGACTTTGTTCCTAGACCACGTTTTTCTAGTTCTCTGATAATTGATGCTTGATTATATCTTGCTGGTGGTTTAGTTTCTTTTTCTTCACTTTTTACTTTTGCCTTTGTGGTTTCTCCTTCAGATATATCTGGGAATTCCTCATTTTTTACTTTCTTGTATTGGTATGGATCAAGACTTAACCATCCTTCCTTGGATATTCTTTGTCTTGAGAATGTGAATGGTTCTTCCCCTATATCCAGATCTACTTTTATTGATTCTAGTTCTGCTGGTTCTCCAAATAAGCTTATAAATCTGTATGTGATTAAGTCGTATATTTTCTGGTAATCTGCTGATATATCTTTTGGTAATGTTCCTGTTGGATGTATAGCAGGGTGTGCTTCATCTGTTTTTTTACCTTCATTTGGTTTTAATGGTTCTTTTAGTTGTGAAATTTTATCTTTGTATTTAGGGTTTTTTGCTAGTTGATTTAGTATGTTTGGTAGTCCTAGTGATTCCGGTAATTTCTGGGATGATGTTCTTGGATATGATGTGTATCCTTCCACATATAAGTTCTGTGCTATTTGCTGTGTTTTTCTTGGTGTGAATCCGAATTGTGCATATGCCTCTGATTGTAGTGTTCCTAGCTCGAATGGTACTGGTAATCCTTTTTTAGATTTTCTTGTGGTGATTTTTGTTACTTTTGCATCTTTTCCTTTGCAGTTTGCTAAGATTTTATCTACTTCTTTTTTATCGAAGATTTTACCTTTTTTATGGTCTGCTATTATTCTTTTCTGGATTTTTGCTTTTATTAGCCAGTATGGTTCTGGTACAAATTTCTGTATTTCTTTTTCTCTTTCTGTGAGTATTGCTAGTGTTGGTGTTTGTACTCTTCCTGCTGATAATTGTACATATCTCTTAGTTACTGCTAGTACTGAATCAGTCATTGCTTTTGATATGTTTACACCAAATAGGAAGTCTAGTACGTGTCTAGCTTCTCCACTATCTGCCCATTTTTCATCATTTTTCAGAGGATATGCCTCAGAGTATGATTTTATCAGGTCTTTTTTTGTTAGTGCAGAGAATTTCATTCTGAATGATTTATCAATACTGTCTTTACCACAAATATATCTTAAGGCATTGTATCCTATCAGTGTTCCTTCTGTATCATAATCGCATGCATGTATGAATCGGTCTGCATCTTTTGAAAATTTTTTTATAGTGTCTATGTAGTTTTTCACATATTTTTTTGATTTATCTGTTTCACTTAATGGTACCCATTCTACATCAAATAATCTTTTATCCTTTTTATTTGTTGCTTTTAGAGAAAACAAGTGTCCTACAGCGGATAGTACTGTTGTCTTTTCTCCATTATCTTTTACAATCTCATAATATGGTACTCTCTTGTAAGAATTTTTAACAGGTGAATCAGATAAAGCTTTTGCAACTTTCTCAGCTACCTTAGGCTTTTCACATATTATTAATTCATTCATATTATTTCTCAACCCCTATTTCTAGTATCATATCTCGTTTTTCTTGAATTACCCTTATATGAAACTAAGAATTATAAGTATATGTTAAATCTTTTCTATTATATAAAATGATATTTCACTAGTTATATATAATTTAGTTGATTTTCATAAAGTTGATAATTAAGAATAGTTAAATATTTTATTAGAATCAATAATATAAAAATTGGATTGTATAATAGACTATTTAAAAATAAATTGTTAGGAGATATTTATGCTAATAGGCGTTATATCAGATACACATATACCTGTCAGGTCTTCAAAAATTCCTGAAAAGGTATTTGATGTATTTAAAAATGTAGATATGATATTACATGCAGGTGACATCGAATCACTAGATGTTATCAAATCATTAGAAGAAATTGCACCAGTTACAGCAGTATATGGTAATTGTGACCCTAATTTAGGACTTAATGAAAGAGAAGTAATAGAAATAGAAAATGTCAGAATTGGATTAGCTCATGGAGTTGTATATCCTAAGGGTGATACTCAACAATTATATTATATTGCTAAGGAATTAGATGTTGATATCCTAATTACTGGTCATACACATCAGGCAATGATTGAAAAAATGGATGATGTATTATTATTAAATCCTGGAAGTCCTACACAGCCACGTTTAACTGATCCTACTGTAATGTTACTAAAAATTGAGGGGTCAGATGTTGAAGCAGAGATTGTGAAAATTGGGAAACCCACCTGTAAGGCTTTAGATTTCACACAATTTAATCACTAAAATTAATGGAGAATGATTATTATGAGTCGTTGGAAAGCAAAACATGATAAAGAACACTACTATAAATTAGCAAAGAAGCAGAATTATCGTTCAAGAGCTTCTTATAAACTTAAACAGTTAGATAAGAAATATAAATTATTAAAACCTGACTATAATGTAGTGGATTTAGGTGCTGCTCCTGGTGGATGGAGTCAAGTTGTAGCTGAGGTTATTGGAGAAGAAGGCAAGGGTCAAATTATTAGTGTAGACCTTGAATATATTAAACCAATAGACCATGAAGCATATACTGGAGTAAAAGGAGATTTCACAACACCTGAAATACAGGAAATGATTATGGAAATCATTGATGGTAAAGCAGATGTAATATTATCTGATGCTTCACCAAAACTAACAGGAATTAAGGATATTGATAATTTCAGAGCATATGACCTTGCAATGGCTGTGATTAAAATTAGTAATAATATACTTAAAAATAACGGTAATCTTATTATGAAAGCATTCCAAGGAGAAGCATATCAGGACTTAATAAAGACATTAAAAAAGCAGTTTAAAACTGTTAAAACAACAAAGCCAAATTCTTCTAGAAAACGTAGTGCTGAAATGTATGTTATTGCTCGTGGATTTAAAGGTAGTAACAAAAACTAGTTTTTAAAATAAAATAAATAATAAAAAAAAGATTTTTTTGATAAGGGAAAATATAATATAACTACCTATTAGCAGTTATATTATTATAAATTCCCTCTGCTTCATGAAGCTCGTTTCTTGCCTGATTCAACTCATTATTGACCTTATCATCAGGTTCACCAGCTTCAATATCACTCTGTGCTGAACCTAATGTCGAATTAACCTCAGATAATTTTAATTTACCATTATTAAATGTTGATTTGACATTAGCATCAGGAGTTGTACCTAACTGTTCATCTAATTTAGAGTATTGCTGTGAAACATTAGCATATTCTGATTTTAACTGAGTTAAATTATCATATGATGAACCAGTGCTAACAGTATTTGAAACAGAATTTGTTAAATCTGAAACAAGTACGTAACCAGCTACCACCACTGTTAATAAAATCAGAATAACTCCAATTAAAGAAATCGTTAAAGAGGTAGTTTTGAATAATTTTAACCTTGATCGTTTCATGTGAATCCTCTGATAAAAAAATTTTACCCGCTATAAGTATTCTATAATATTATAATATACTTATATATCTTATACTATTTTTCTAATTCAGACTATTAATATTTATATCATATTTAATTTAAAAAAATCAATATCCCTTTGAATATCATTAAATTTCATATATAATATTATATCATGAAAAATATTCTGACCAATATATAAAAAACATGAAATTTATAAAGTATATCATATGACACCGATAGCAGAAAATAGTAGAAATTCATCTGCATCATCAACAGTAAAACTGGAAGAATTCTTCAGTACTCGTTGTAAAGATGAAGTATTTGCTGTGCTAGACAAATATCCAGAGGAAAAATCAGTAGTTGTCGATTACAACGAACTTGAAATGTTCGACCCGGACAGTGCTGATTTATTAATAGAAAAACCTACGGAAACACTCGAAGCAGCTAGTAAATCTATTGTAAACATAGACCCACAACGAAAAAACGCACAACTAAATGTAAGATTTAAAAATGTGCGTAACAATGTACCATTACGATATCTACGTAGTGAATACATAGGAAAATTCATTACAGTAGATGGTATAGTACGTAAAACTGATGAAATACATCCACGAATAATGACTGCTGTTTTTGAATGTAGAAGTTGTATGAGAATACATGAAGTAGAACAAAAAACCAATATTATCCATGAACCCGCAGTCTGTCAGGAATGTGGTGGACGATCATTCAAACTAATACAAGATGAATCCAGATACATGGATACTCAGACCGTAAAACTACAAGAACCTCTTGAAAACTTATCAGGTGGAGACCAGCCAAGACAAATAAACATCATATTAGAAGATGACATGGTCGACACACTAGCTCCTGGAGACAAAGTCAGAGTAACAGGAATCTTAAAAACTGCACGTGACGAAAGAACTAAGAGATTTAATAATTACATCTATGGTAATTATATTGAACCATTAGAACAGGAATTCGAGGAGCTACATATTGACGAAGAAGACGAGGAAGAAATACTTAAACTAGCAAAATCTCCAGACATATACGAGAAAATTATTGATTCAACTGCACCATCCATTCAGGGATACTATGAAGTAAAAGAAGCTATAGCATTCCAATTATTTGGTGGTACTGCAAAAGAATTAGAAGATAAAACACGTATAAGAGGAGATATGCATATACTAATTGTTGGAGATCCAGGTATTGGTAAGTCTCAGATACTAAAATATGTATCTAAACTTGCACCTCGTGGTATATACACTAGTGGTAAAGGTACTAGTGGTGTAGGACTTACCGCAGCAGCAGTACGTGACGACCTAGGAGGATGGAGCCTGGAAGCAGGTGCACTTGTACTGGGAGATAAAGGTAATGTATGTGTAGACGAATTAGATAAAATGCGTGAAGAGGACCGTTCAGCAATACACGAAGCTCTAGAACAACAGACAATATCTATTGCTAAAGCAGGAATCATGGCTACACTTAACAGTCGTTGTAGTGTATTAGCTGCAGCAAACCCTAAATTTGGTAGATTTGACCGATATAAATCTGTAGCAGAACAAATAGACCTACCATCACCTATCCTATCACGTTTCGACTTAATATTCATTATTGAAGATAAACCTAATGCTGAAAGAGACCATAAACTAGCAGGACACATTCTAAAGATACACCAGGAAAACACTGTTCCATATGCAATAGAACCTGAATTACTACGTAAATACATTGCATATGCTCGTAGAAATGTACATCCAACACTAACTAATGAAGCAGCAAAAGTATTACAGGACTTCTATGTAACCATGCGTAGTGGAGCAATAGATGAAGATGCACCAGTACCAATTACAGCTCGTCAGCTAGAAGCACTTGTACGTTTATCAGAGGCCAGTGCACGTATACGATTAAGTAATGAAGTATTAAAAGAGGATGCTGAAAGAGCAATTAAACTACAAGAAGATTGTATGAAACAGGTAGGTTATGATCCAGATACTGGTAAAGTAGACATAGATAAAGTTGAAGGAAGAACATCACACTCTGAAAGAGATAAAATTAACATAATAACAGAAGTTATTAGAGATTTAAGTGATGAGTATGAGGGTAATGCTCCTAAAAACATTGTATATGCCGAACTATCTGATAAATATAATATTGGTGAAATTAAGGCTGATGAAATAATAAATATGCTCAAGAGTAAAGGAGTAATTTATGAACCTACATCTGACCACTATAAAATAGCTTAAAAAAAATTGTAAAAATTAATTAATAAGGTTTTATAAATATTATATTATACTGTATAATTAAATAATAAAAAAATAAATTATTCATGATGATGTAGTTTTATAACATTAATTTAAGGATACAAGATTAAAAGGAGGGTAGTCTTAGATGGCTAAAAAAGGTAACAATAAGAAAACTGACCCAGAATTTAGGGAATATGAAGAATTATTAGACAAAGCATATGAACAATTACCAGATAAAATATTTGAAGCAAAAAGATTCAAAGTACCTAAAGGATACTCTGTTATTCAGGGAAACCGTACCATTATCAAAAACTTCGGTGATGTTTCAAGAACATTAAACAGAGACCCACAGCATGTACTTAAATACTTATTAAGAGAATTAGGTACATCTGGTAATGTAGAAGGAAACCGTGCAATACTCCAGGGTAAATTTACACACTACGTAATCAATGATCGTATAAAAGAATATGTTGACGACTTTGTAATGTGTCATGAATGTAACAGACCTGATACTGTTATCATACGTGAAGACCGTGTTGACATATTAAAATGTAGTGCATGTGGAGCTAGAGCACCACTCAAATCATTATAATCTAGATGTAATATCATCTATATTATACTATTTTTTTTTTATTTTACAATTATTAACCCAGAGAAGAGAAAGAACTAACTTATTATAATAATATTAAATTTTTAGAAAGAAAAATAATTAATTCAACAAGTGATTAAATGTTTTGTATATTATGTAACAGTGAAGAGAAATTATATGACGGATTATGTAAAAGCTGTTATCTGAAAGAATTCAAACTAGTGGAACTACCAGAATATACTACATTTACTGTATGTTCACATTGTGGTGCGACATTTAAGAATAATAAATGGATTCAGGCAGGATATTATGATGATGAAATAATTAATGATGCTATCCAGAAAGATATTACAATAAATGATAAGCTAGAAAATGTTGAAATGTTCACAGAAATAACCAATAACAGGGGAACAGTATATGAATGTGTACTCCATGTATCAGGAGATATACTGGATACCAGAATAGAAAAGGAATACCCAATAGAAGTGAAGGTGGAACGTGGAGTATGTCCTGATTGCAGTAAATTTTATTCTGGTTATTATGAGGCAGTAATCCAATTACGAGCAGATGATAGAAAACTAGAGGATACTGAAATAAATGATGCTGATAAATTCATATCAAGTGAAATACAGAGAATTTGTAAAACAAATAAATTAGCATATGTAACAGAAAGAATTGTGCTAAAAGAGGGTGTGGATTATCATATTGGATCATATAATGCTGCTCATAAGATAGCTGTAAACATGCAAAAACAGTATGGCGGATTAATAACAGAATCCAGAAAACTTGTAGGTCATGATAAAAGTAAAAGCAGAGACCTATACAGGTCATGGATATCTGTAAGATTACCATCATTCCATAGGGATGACTTCATAGAATATAAAGATAAAATTATTAAGATAGAGAAAATTGGAAGTCATAAATTCTCTGGTACAAACCTGGACAATGGTAAAACAGAATCATTAACATGGAAGGAATATGATAATGTTAACAAAGTGGCTACTATGGATGATTTAAGACTGACAACCATAACTAATATCACACCAACTGAGATACAGGTACTTGACCCTGACACGTATATGACTGTGGATTTACAGAAAACAGATAACATGAATAATCTTGAAATTGGTCAGGAAATAAACGTCATAAAAATAAAGAATAAAACATATATAGTAATATAATATATCATAAAAAAAAAGAATTATATCAAATTATGATTTTACTAACAGGAATATTTGGAGGAGAGTTAATGGATATAGACGCAACTATTGCAAAGATTACAGAAAACACTGCAGAAGTAATTGAAGTAGAAGAATTAAAGGAAGTACTTCAAAAAGATGAGAAAATAG
Source organism: Candidatus Methanosphaera massiliense (assembly GCF_028890305.1). Lineage (NCBI taxonomy): Archaea > Methanobacteriati > Methanobacteriota > Methanobacteria > Methanobacteriales > Methanobacteriaceae > Methanosphaera > Candidatus Methanosphaera massiliense. The sequence goes on along the minus strand of NZ_JARBXM010000001.1, from coordinate 982,435 downwards.
CATATGTGGGCTTTGAACCATCAGGTAAAATACATCTAGGACATGCTTTAACAATAAAAAGAATGAAAGCATTACAGGATGCAGGATTTAAGATAAAAATATTCGTAGCAAACCTACACGCATACCTTAATGGTAAAGGTACATTAAAAGAATTACAAAAAACAGCTGATTATAATATTAAATGTTTCAAAGCACTAGGATTAAGTGATGATACAGAATTTATCATGGGATCAGACCGTATAACCATGGAATACATGGAGAAAGTATTCAAAGCAGCAACACTAACAACTATACAAAGATCACAGAGAAGTATGGCTCAGGTATCACGTGGTGAAACACATAACGTTGCTGAATCATTATATCCTATAATGCAGGTAATAGATATGGATGATTTAAATGTTGATGTAGCTGTAGGTGGAATGGAACAGAGAAAAATACACATGTTAGCACGTGAAATTCTTCCAAAACTAGGATATAAAGCACCTGTATGTATTCATATACCCTTAATTCATGGAACAGATGGGTCAGATAAAATGTCCAGTAGTAAAGGAAACTTCATAGCAATTGATGATTCTCCTAAAGATATAAAGAATAAGATTAATAAGAGTTTCTGTCCTACAGGAGTAGTTGAAGATAACCCTGTTCTTGAAATGGCTCATTACTACATATTTGATGAACATGAAAAGATGTTAATTGAAAGACCAGAGAAATTTGGTGGAAATCTTGAATTAACAGAGGAAGAATTACTAGATGTTTATAGTAATGAGAATTTACATCCAATGGACTTAAAAAATTCAGTTAGTAAATATTTAATAGAGAAATTTGCTCCTGCACGTGAATACATGGAAACACACTAAAACTTATAAAAGAGAATTAGATTTTTTTGGAAGTGATTATATATGTGTGCTAAACATACAATGAGAGTTTTATCTGGAATGCAGCCAAGACAAGTTGATGATATGATAACAGAGTATCATCTTAACATGCTCCAGACTGATAAGGGTCTATTATTATTTGAGGGTGAACTTGAGGATTTACGTCGTGCTTCTAAGCATGTTGTTGATGTTACCCTGCCACCAGGCCCTACTGTTAGTGAAATCAAGGAGACTGTTGACAAGTTTAACATAGAACTTAAACAATCAGATGATGGTCCACAATTCCATGGAACATTATATGATATTAATGATGCTGTTAATTATCTTGTTGATTTAATGAAGGAACGTCTAGATTTCTAGATTTATCCTTCACTAACCACCAATCTATTTTATAGTAGTTTTTCTTTTATTTTTTCTTGTATAGCTTTTTGTACTTCTTCTAGTGATGGTGCTGCATCTATCATGATAATATTATCTTCTGTTGTAAGTAGTTTCTGATAGTTTTTTCTTGTTGTTGTCAGAAAAGATAGTTCTTCAAATACTTCTTCCCTGTCACAGCGTTTAAGTGCCTCTTTTTCATCAAGGTCTAATATTATTGTTAAATCTGGTTTTGGTGTATATTTATTTATAAGGTAAACCCATTCCGGTTCTATTGACTGATTATTTTGGTAGCATATGCTTGAATAGAATGATCTGTCACTTAAGATTATCTTTTCTGTTGACTTGGATTCAAGTATTTCCTGTTTTAGTGTTAAACGGTCTGCTGCAAATAGTAGTGCTAACATTTGCTGATTTATATCCTCTGTTGATTCGGGTTTTTTTAATTCATTTCTTATTAACCGGCCAATACTTGAATCTGTTGGTTCTACTATTGTTTTTGTATTATATCCCTGTTTTTCTAGCCATTGTCTTAGCAGCTCTGTCTGTGTTGATTTTCCTGCTCCATCTATTCCTTCTAGAACTATGTACATATTATCATGCTCACCCATTATCTTTTTATGTTTATATTTATAGTATCTTATTCTATTAATAATGATTAAGTTAAGATATAATATTAATGATTTTTTATTTAGAGGAGGAATAACTGGTTTGAATAGTAGTAGTAATAATTGTAAGATTCTTGCACCTGTAGGTTCTAAGGATGTTTTACCTGCAGCTGTGTATAGTGGTGCTGATTATGTTTACCTGTCTGGTACACGTTATGGTGCCCGTGATTTTGCAGATAATTTTGATTATGATGGTATTGTTAATGCTATTAACTTCTGTCATAAATATAATGTTAAGGTGTTTGTAACTGTTAATATTTCCATTCTTGAATCTGAAATGGATGATGTTATTGATTACGTGTTTTTCCTGTACAGTCATGGTGCTGATGCTGTGATTGTCCAGGATATTGGTCTTGCATCAGTTATTAGCAAGTTAATTCCTGACTTGGAGTTACATGCTTCTACTCAGATGACTATTTATGATTATTCATTTACCCGATGGCTGAGTATGAACGGATACAGTAATGCCAATATTTCAAGGGAAGTTCCATTAACTCATATCAAGTCTATTATTGACAGGTTACATGAGTATCATCATAGTATCAGTATTGAAGTATTTGGTCATGGTGCTTTATGTTATTGTTATTCTGGTCAGTGTCTTATGTCTTCATTTCTAGGTGGCCGTAGTGGTAATCGCGGTTTATGTGCTCAGCCTTGCCGTATGCGTTACAGGTTAGAGGATGATTATTATACTCATCTTAGTGACAGTAATTACCTGTTAAGCACTAAGGATCTATGTACTTATAAGAATGTTAAGGATATAGTGGATGCCGGCGTGGATTGTATTAAGATTGAAGGCCGGATGAAATCCAGAGAATATGTCAGCAGCAGCACTTATGCATATATGAATGCTGTTAATGGCAATGCTAGTGACAAGGATTTTCTACTGCTTAATCTTGCATTTAATAGGGGTTTAACTGAAGGTTATATTTCTGGATGTCAGCCTGATGATGTTGTTGGCAGACAACGTTCCGGTAATCAGGGTTATCCTATTGGCCGTGTAATTAAGGTTAATGGTGATAGTATAACTATTAAGTTTGGTAATCGTCGTTATCCTACCCGTATTGTTAATGGTGACGGTCTTAAGTTTGAATTGGATGGTGAAAGCTGTGGCATGTATGTAAGTAAGATTCTTTCACAGTCAAAGAATAAGATTACTATCAGGGCTAATAAGAATATTCATGTTGATGAGGATGCCATGGTCTATATCACATATTCAAAATATTTACGTGACACTACTAACAGGATAATTCATGAAAAACATGTTCATAAAATAGGTCTTGACCTTGAAATCTCTGTTAATAATGAGATGCATCTTGTAGTTAATTGTATTAGTGACATGCTCAGAAAACCAGTGAATTATACAAGTAAAGAAACATTTGAAAAAGCAACAAAGAAGCCAGTGACAAAGGAAAACTTAAACAAACAACTAAGAAAAACAGGAAACACCAACTATACAATAAATAATATAACATATACTAACTTTAGAGAAGACCTGTTCATGCCAATATCAGCAATAAACAACATACGAAGAGAACTATTACAAACAGTGGAGAAGATAATACAGAAAACATACACTCCCAACAAAAATAAGATAGAAGCAACAAGACAAAATATAGAATCATTCAAAGAAAATCACTACACTACCAGGACAAGAAACACGAGTGATAAAACATGGAATATCTACATAGACGATACCAGTATGGCTGAAATCATAGAAGATTATGATTATATTGACACAATATACTATGATGCAAGTTTTAAGTATAAATCAATTGATGAATACTGTAAAAATATATATGATGACATAGTAGAGTTATCTTCTAAGACTTCAAAGAACATAGTGCTAGTTCTACCACAGCTACTGCTAGACAAGGACATACCTCACATTGCAGAGATTATGCTAAAACTGGAAATAGAGGATGTTAATATCAGTGTGCAGACTGATAATATTGGTGTTGCTTCAATGTTAAACGGCACAGTATACGGAAATAATTTAAACATTTATAATAATTATTCTATTAAAAAGTTAGGAGAAGATCCCGGATTTAAGAGATTGGTTGTTTCAAATGAATTATCAGTTAGTGATGTGGAATTATTATCTTCAGATAGAACTGAGCTTGAATACTTTGTATTTGGAAATGTTCAGTTAATGCTTAGTGAGGATAACTTTGAAAAACTCATAAGGGATGATGCAAGCAAGTATTATTACTTAATTGATAAAAGAGATAACCGGTTCAGACTAGTGATGGATTGCTATAATCATAGTCACATCTATGACTACAGGATACTTAACATAGGTGAACTTACTAGAAAACTAGATAGCACGGGTGTTCAATGTCTCAGTATAGATGCACGATTCTTTAATAATAAGGATATCTTGAATATACTTAACTATTATGATAAAATTAGAAATAATGAATTTGCAGAACTAGAATTAAGTGAAGACCGTGAATATTATACAGGTAACTTCACAAGAGGAGTTTATAAAAAAGATTAAATTGAAGATGTATTTTATAATTAAATACATTCACCACTGATTTCTCCTCACCCAATCTCTTTTTTACTTAAATTTTTTTTTATATTATTCCAAGCATTTTAACTCCAATATATACTACAAGAACTATGTGCATTGCCTTTAGTATACGTGGATCTATTTTCTTTGACCAGTTAGCAGCATATCCTGCAATAATAGTACTTGTGATTGTTAAGAATACGAATTGTATAAGGTTAACATATCCAAGTGAATATGCAGGCAAGCCTGGAACATTCCATCCTAGTATGATGTATGCTATTAATCCACCAAGACTAGTTGTGATAATTGATGCAGAACTGGTACCGATTGCCTTATGTGTAGGATATTTTAATACTATGGTTAATATTGGAATCATGATAATTCCGCCACCGACACCAAGTAATCCGCAGAGTAATCCTGCAACTAGACCAAGAAGTCCGTGTGCTAACTTACTTGTACTGATATTATCATCATTATCAGGATACTTGATCAGAATCATGTTGATAGCAGCGATGATACACATTAATCCAAATAGTATCTCCAGTATTCTGACATTAATATGAGTAGAAATAAATGCACCACAAATTGCACCAATGAATCCTAGGACCATTATGATTTTTATAAATCTTGTTTCTACAAAACCATTCCTGTAGTGCTCCCGGGAACTTCTAAGCATAGTTACAAATATTACTGCAAGACTTGTTGCAAATGATACTGGCAGAGCAGTGCTTGCATCCACACCCATAGATAACAGTAGGAAGTACTGTATAGGTGTAAGAATTATACCACCGCCAATACCTAGAAGACCAGCCATAAGACCCCCGAAGCATCCTCCAATTAATAATAAAATAATATAAATAATAAAATCCAAAATAACAATTCCTAATTACTTATTCATATTAATTATTACTAATATCATAAATTCTCTAATACAATATGGAAAAAATTCATATAAAAATTTATGATAGTAACAACTAACATAACAATAATAGATATCTTTTTAATAATTAATAATATATTATACTCCAGTCATGTGCTGCTAAAAGAGTATTAATATAATAAACATGGAATATGAGGGGGGATTATTCATAGAACAGATAGATGAAATAAAAGGTATAGGCAGTAAGATAATCAACAAGATAATACAAACCTACGGCTCATATGACAACTTCATAGAATCAATAAAAAATTATGATATTGACAAGTTAATGAGTATATCAGGACTTAGTCAGAAGAAAGCATTAGAAATAGTAAGATATATTCATGGATACAGGGAAGATGAATTTCTAAAAACAGAACAGTCACAGAACCTATATAATGATATAATAAAAAGAATACTTGAATTTGCAAATACTGATTATGCCAGAAACAGAGTACTGCTTCTAACACCAACAACTGATTACAATAAGATAAAACAGACAAACCAACTGATACAGGACACACTAGACCATACACAGGAATTAGACTACCATTATATACGTGCATTATATGAAAAAATACATCCGCTAAACAAGAATATAAGACCAAAATTCCATGATGAATACGCAATAGTATGTGAAGACTATGATGATTATCTGTCATTGATAAAAAAGGGATTTGACAGATACACAAACATATACCCATTGAAAGATAATGTGAATTTCAATGAATATGAATTCATAGTATACTTATACAACGACTTCAACATGGACCCTGGGGATGCGACAAATATTGTAACCATAAGCAATAGCAGTCCAGACCATGAAATACAACCGAACATACTACTAGAATACTTCAAACAAAACAGAGACACACTAGAAAATGTATGCCAGCTAAGACAATACCTCGGACTAGAAACATGCATCGACGAAGTACTGGATGTTCTAGACAACATAAAAATAGAAAACAAGAACAAAATAGCACTAGATGAAACAATAGAAGAAATCAAAGACCATGCAAATGACACAATAAACCAGCAGATAAAAAATATAGAACTAGAAGGAGATGAAGTGCTACAACTACTAAACCATGACGGAAACCTACCACCAAAAATAATGACCATATTCAATGACGTACTAGACGAGGCAAGAGAAAAACTAGGAAACAAGACAGGATTACTATTTGATCCATTCATAATTAAATATCCCCTAGAAATAGATTACAATGAAGTAAGAAGAATACAGGAAAAAACAATAGCAAACATCCATCTAAAAGAATACGAACAAGAACTGACAGCATGTAACATCCTAGAAAAATATGAAAAACAAATCGAAGACGAAACAATAGAACTAATACACTACGACTACCAATTCACACTAGCAAGCTTCACAAAATTCTACGACCTAACAATACCAGAAATAGGAGATGAATACAAACTAGAAGGAGCACTACACCTATCACTAAAACAACAAGAAAAAATAAACAACATCCCAATACAGAAAATAAACTACCACCTTGACAAAGACAATAACATAATACTGCTAACCGGTGCAAACAGTGGAGGAAAAACAACACTACTGGAAACACTAGGACAACATACCATCATGACACACATGGGACTAGGAGTATGCTCAGAAAAAGCAACAATACCCAAAACCAATGAAGTACACTACTTTACCAAAAAACACTCACTAAACGCCGGAGCATTCGAAACATTCCTAACATCATTCATACCCGTGACAATAGGAAAAGAAAAAAAACTAATACTAATCGATGAACTTGAATCAATAACAGAACTAGAAGCCGCAGTGAAAATAATCATAGGATTCATAGAACACATACAAGACGAGAACTCCTACGCAGTAATAGTAACACACATGGCACCGGAAATACTGAAAAGAACCGAAAATATAAAAATAAGAACCGATGGTATAGAAGCAAAAGGACTTGATAAAGAATACAATCTAATAGTAGATAGAAGTCCAAAAATAAATTACCTGGCAAACAGTACACCAGAACTAATACTTAAGAAAATATATGAAAAATCAGAAGAACCACTAAAAAGTGTATATAAAGACATATTAGATAAATTCTAGTACTAGAATTAACATCCACACCCCTCTACATATAACCTTTTTTTAAATAAGATTATTGCCTGTTTACTAACTCTCCAGATCACAGGTAGATTACCAACATTCCTCACCGAGCAACCCTCGTACCAGGCAGTTATTACATGAAAAAGAATCCATGAATAACATATACTATTCTATAAAACATACTAATTATAATTATAATAAATTATAATAAATAAAAAAAAGTATAAGAAACACGTCATGAAAATGAAAAATAATACAAAAATGGATAAAGATTAAAATAAAAAATAAATGAAAATATTATAATAAAACCATGAAAATATTATACAAAATAACAAAACAAGAAAAGATAATGAAAATAAGAAAATAAGACCCAATAACACAAAACAAGAACAAACAATATAAATGGTAGATGACAACACCCAAAAAAACCATGCAATATATAGACCAAGCCATATAAATAAAAAACCTATCCATAAAACAGAAAATAAAAGAATAACTACCCGGATAATAAAAGAAAAAAATAAAATAAGAATAATCCAAATCCTACTTCTAAAAAAAATAGAAAGATAAATAAACAAAAAAAGTATGAAATAAAATATCAAAAAATAGCAGATAACTATTAAGTGAATACTTAATAAAATACTATAAAATAAATTAACATCTGAATAAATAAAGGAAATCTATTTTATAAATCATTTTCAATAGATTTTATAACTCTTGCTGGAACACCCACAGCTAGTGAATTATCGGGAATATCCTTAGTTACTACTGCTCCTGCTCCAATAACTACATTATTACCAATTGTAACTCCAGGTAGTATAACCACATTAGCTCCAATCCATACATCATTACCAATATTAACAGGACTTGTTACTCCCATTTTTTCACGTCTTCCCTTTGGTGATAATGTATGACCTACAGTAGTTATAAGTACATTTGGTCCTATCATTACATTGTCTCCAATATGTACATCCACCATATCTAGAACAGTGAAGTTATAGTTTGCTAGAAAATGTGATCCTATATGAATATTCTTACCATTATCACAATTAAAATTAGTAACTATACACACATCTTCACCCATAGATCCAAGTATCTTCTTTAAACATTTTTCTCTTTTATCATAATCTGTTGGGTCTATACTATTAAATTTAGCACATTGTTTTATAGCATTATCTTTTATAGCAGCCACTTCAGGATCATCAAAACAGTAATCTAATCCCGCTTTTAATTTTTCTAATTCACTCATCATTAATATTAAACCTTCATGTATTTTAATTAATTAATATTATTTCTGAAAAGATATTAATATTTAAGTAAAATAGAATGTACCTAATAGAATGCACCTATAGAAAAAATAAGATAAAAAAACAAAATAATAAAAAAAGTGATTGAAAAGAATTCAATAAAATAATTAAAATCTAAAAATTAAACTAGTAATGCCGTGGGCCGGACTTGAACCAGCGACATCCAGATCTTCAGTCTGGCGTTCTCCCAACTGAACTACCACGGCATATTAAAATAAAAGTAACAATTAATAAGAAACAATAATTAAAATAAGCTTTTAAAAATAATTTAAAGGCCGGCAACTTTCTGAAATTCCCATAGACTTACCATCTATAGTACCAAACAAAACGTGGATAGACTTTATTACTGAGATCGAGACGAGATCAGATGTGACCCTATCGCTATGGTCGCCGTACCAATGAATACTATTATATATACAATTACTAGTATATATACTTTACTATCATCGATGCATATCCAAGTAAAAAATAGTATTATAATCCAAATACTGAATACACCTAACTAGAATAAGAAAAAGATTTCTTATAAATCACAAAAATTAATTTAAATCATGTAACAAGAACAAATTATCTAAATCAAATTTACTCATAAAACTACAAGAATCTGATCTGAACATTTATAAGCTATTTGTTAATGTTTAACTAATTGTTAATAAATCTTCTCTTTTTATATGAAATTATGTTAAAATCGGGCGTTGGAAAATGCGGACTTAACAACTCGAAGAAATATCTCGAAGCTTACATCCCAATCCCATCAAACAAGTCTTCTACTCATGCCCTAAAAAAGCTGCTTATTTTCACGGAATACCTCAGGCTTAGATGCTTTCAGCCTTTATTATCATAGTGCGTAGCTGCCCAGCTATGCCTTGTCAGACAACTGGTAGACCAGAGACACCGACGGCTCGTTCCTCTCGTACTGGAACCACCTTCCGCTCAAGCAACAAAACACTTCTATTAGATAGCAACCAACCTGTCTCACGACGGTCTAAACCCAGCTCACGTTCCCCTTTAATGGGCGAACAGCCCCACCCTTGGGTGCTGCTGCACACCCAGGATGGAAAGAACCGACATCGAAGTAGCAAGCCGCAGGGTCGATATGGGCTCTTGCCTGCGACCACCCAGTTATCCCCGAGGTAGTTTTTCTGTCATCTCAAGCCCCCATCGACGAGGACATTGAG